>NZ_CP015698.1:348333-696666 GCF_002163715.1 Curvibacter sp. AEP1-3 | reverse complement strand
CAATGCGGCGCGTGTTGCAGCTTTTTCTGATGAGCAACTGCGAGAGCTAGTAAATCAATTACACAGCCGACGATCAAGCTTTCTGGTGCCTCCTGCAATTTGAACGGTTGGACTCATACCGACCGGTCAGGTCGTCACCCCCACGCTAAAGTCCGTTCGACGTGATTTATGAAGTAATCTCCAACGCGCCTGTGTTCCGAACAATTGCACTCGTGAAGTCAATTTCAATCGTCGAGTTTTCTCGACCAAAAGGCTTATGTCCCGCCTCAGGCTATTAGCAAGTAACGCAAAAGGTAGTAATGATTTTTGATCCTAAATCCGGGGCGCTGTTCGCCGATGATGGAAAGTTCTTGAAGACAGTTCGCTGCCCTCTGGCCATCAAGTCTGAGCAGTTGAGCCTGCTTACACCGGGTGGACCTGATAGGTTTTGTCACTCGTGTAAAAAGACCATTCGAAACATTGATGAATGGACTGATGAGCAAGCTCAAGCTGCGGTAGAACTGGACAGAGAACTATGTGTTTTTGCCACCTCGAAGGCTAAGAACATTGTCTTCCTAGGGTCTACCGGCACGAATTATTCCTATGAACGGATGTTCCTAGACGAAGATCAACAATTTATACGAATCCAAACCATGCGCAGCTTGGAGGCAATGGCAGACGCGGAGGAAAGAGGTTTTGAGCTCATTTTTGGCGACACCGGCATAGACAATGATTTTGGCGAGGCCAAATACATTCTCTATCGCAATCGCTCCACTGGGAAGTTGTATTGGACTGGGGACTATCGTGAGATGGTCACGACATCGGACGCGTTAGACAAAGACTCCTCTGCCAAATTCGAACTGATTCAGTCTTGGTTCTGGGTTCGCTCTGACAAGCCCTTTCCCTTGGCTGCTTACGCCGTTCCGAAAGAACTACCCGTTGGCACCCGAGTGTTCTTAGATGATCTTATTGAGGATGTTTTGGAGCAAACTAGGAACCAGGGGTGCGAGAAGCGAGTGAATGCCTGGCCTGCAACCTGGAACGGCAAAACCTTTGACGTAGATCCGCCATACAAATCAGATTTGGTGGGGTGAATAACGCCAGCGACTGTGGGTGAGCTGAGGAGGCGAAGAGATTTTTTTCGTGCGCTTGGTGGCTCCGTGACCTCGATAAAGGCGAGTTTGTTCCTCAAAGAAACACCAAGAAAACGTTCTCGTAAATGTCTGTCTCCTAGTATTTATTCAGGCTCAACCTTGTCACAGGACTACTTTTGTCTTAGTTTCTCTCGCAGCCATGAGGCAGCCGCACCCGTGGTCGTTGCTACGGATTGAGCGGTATTTTTCAGCTCTTCCTTGCTCGGCAGAGCCGCTTGCGCCGCACCTGCCGCACTCTTTAACCCGTGTTGGATTGAGCTGCCTGCAGTTGCAGCAGCGGTGCGGACGTCCTGTGCTGAAGGTATTGCCGTTTGAATCCGATCCACTGTCTTAGATGCGCTCTCAGCTAAATGCGAGCCCACCGGGGCAATTGTTGCCTTGGCTTCTGCCCACCAGTTTGCAAGATTTCCGTTTGGTACGGTATGCAGCAATTGGGACACCTTGGCCAAGGTCTGCTCTTCCGCTGGGGTCAATGCACTGGCTGATGTCAGCATCTCCCGAAGAAAGTCGGAAAGCTCCGTAGCAATAACTTGGTGCTTGCAGTCTGGATTGGCGTGGAGGAATTCTGCCAATTCTTGAGCCATCGCTTCCACGTTGAGTTCATTCAATCCAGGCTCAATGACCTGGAGAGCTTGCTTCACAAAATGGGCATCCAGTCCCCAGTCCTCGACGAGGTGCAAGGTGATGAGCTCCCGCTCCTCAGGATCGATCTGTCCGTCTACTTTGGCCAAGCCAAGCGCTAGCGGTGCAATCAGATCGAACAAAGCTAGGCCTAACGCATCGAGCGGGGTGTTCAGGAAGCGGGGAATCTCGATGACCCGACTGCCTTTCGAATTGCCGAGGAATCGATAGAGGCCATAACATGCCCCTCCAGAAGCGAGGGCGGCAAACGCGACCCAACCAATAGGCGTTGCAGCGGTCCCAATACCAATCGCTCCAAGTAGGCCAGATGGAGCAAAAAAAGAGGTCGCGACTAAGCTAGATTTCGCTACAGCCGCGCCCGTGCCAGCTGCACCCAAGACATCCCAAAGTTCACGCATTCGGTTGACTAGGCGAAGCGATGTATACGCCTCCTCGCCGATCGCAAGTTTGGCTTTGAATCGCAGTGGCTCTGCAACAACCCGTTCTACGCCTTCGAGCACTACAGCAGCGCTCACCCGAGATGAAGCAGTGGTCATGCCGCGTCTGTCGCAAACCGAGCTGCGAATTCCTTGACTCGATCCGCAAAGTCCCCACTTTCATATTCTTTGAGAGCGCCCCAGCTCACGCCGAGGGCCAATGCCAGAGGAGTAATCACGGGGCTCAGCAATCCACCGAGTAGAGGAACCATGCTGAGTAAAGCAGCCAGCACGGCCGCAAGAATCACTGCAAAGCCTAGCTTCGGGAATTGCTGAATGAGTGACAGGACAAAGTCCAGAACTTTTCGGCCAATTCGAAGGACGGTGCTTCCAACTTCGACTCCAAATTTGAGAAGGTCAGAAAGTAGTGCCTTAGCGTCTGCTGACAAGTTGAGCGAGTCAATCCGCCCCAGGATTTGGGCATCGCTACGCTCAGTTGAATTCACAAAGTTGATCAGCTCAGTCGTTGCAACGAGGGTTGAGGACGTATCAGTTTTGTTCACAGTTCCTACCTTCTTTTGACATACAGAGAACAGATCCTATGCTCGTGATGCTACACGACCACTCTATAGGTGGGCCTTAAATCGGCTTCACGATTTAGGGCACAAGGGTGACGTATCGACCGTACAGAAATTTGCTCCGCTAGTTCCATGCCACCTTTATGTTCCAACCTGTTGTACCCAAGGTTGGCAGTAATACAGCCTCCGCAGAACGCTTTGCAGCCGCTACATATTCGGGCTTATTGCAATTGGCCTCCATATCCTTTTGCGCTTTTTCAAGTGCAAGATTCATGGCCCTAGTCTGACCTTCTGTGCCTGGTAGTAACGCGGCGAGACCTTTGTTTGTCACAGTGTAGAAATGTGAGCCTCCGGTTTTGCTGTCGTGATTGAGCCGAGCTGAAACCAAACTAGGGGTCTTTAGGACCAGAGTAGTAGTTTTCTCTTCGGGAGCAACATGCTCATACTTCGCGAGTTTGAGATCGGTTCCAACTAGACATTCACCGTGAGCTATCAAAAGCACATTTGTACTGCCGAAACGAAGTTCTCGCTGTGTCCATGGGATATCTGTGCTGATTTTTTCACTGAACTCAATTACGTTCGAATAATTCACACGCAGGGTGTTCAAGTTCCCAATTTCTTGAACTGACAACACGGGTGGTGCCTGCGGAATTGGCTCTTTCTCAGGCTTTAAATTCCAACCTGCCAAAGCAGCTAGCACTGTCAAGAGAATTATTGCGACTGAAGATTGCATTTTGGTAAATAAAAATCGAGTCAATTGGCAGTGAAAAGTGATCTAGTAGATCCGTAGTTTTTTGGGCAAGCAGGCATAGTCCGCTGAAGTTCCACCGAGTGCTCAATATAGAGAGTCTGTCATCAAATGGAGGCTCTACTTGGAATAGCTCAATACAAACATCGTCGATATCACCTAGGTTTTTCCCCTCGGTGGTGCCCAGTCAATTGGGGTTGAGTAGGCTTCTCCTCTGGTTAGTTGAGCCTCCTTGTCTCTTGCGGCAGCCCCTTTGTGAAACTGACTGCTTAAAGAGGCGTGTCCCAACTTAACCGGCGGTAATGTGAGAGTCGAATGGACACGTGGAGACTGTTTTCCAGATCCTTTGATTCTTGATTTAGTCATGAAGGTTCATTTCAAAAGCAGGGCTCCAAATGCTTGAAGGAACGGAGCGGCGAATGCCTCAGTAACGCACCCTCAGTCCACTAGTACATGGATGCTGGTGTCAAACCGGCATTGCTTCCCATGTACCTAAGCAGAAAGGAGCGTTGGCGACTGGACATCTCAGATGCGTTTATCTTGGTCAAGGTCTCGCTGATCTGTCCGTTAATCTTGTCCTGAAGGTAATCCAGGGGGAAGCTGAGAGGGTTGGAAAATGCCTTGGAATACGCGGCGACTTCATTGAAATACTTTGTGATTTCAGGGCCAACTGCCCACTCAACCGCAGAGACATTCATGTTTGCGCCTATCCCAACGCCAGTCAGAAGCATCCCGCCAATTTTGATGGCAGCTCCTTTGGTGGCCATGATAGGTGCGACAGCTGGAATTGTGCCCAGTCCGGCGGCTGCTCGTTGAAATGCGTTGAGCTCCGCACCTGTCAGCCAGTCTTGCCCTGTCACCGCTTCATACAGGCAAAGCACATTTCCGATTGCCGGCGTGACTTTGCCAAGCGCAGAAGCGACCTCTTTGGTAGTAGCTTTGGTGGCCATGTTCACGAAGAATGAGCTTTTGGACCACTCTTTCAGCGCGATACCTGTTCCGAAATGTACGACCCCTTCCAATACTTCTTTGGTGACTAGATTTCTGAGCTTGTTCCAAAGTTCCAGATCGTCGTCGAGGTAGCTAATCGGGTAGGCCTGAAGCTTGATGTTTTGTGCAACGGTGGGGTACAGGCCGACCCTCTGAACCTTGCGACTGGGAGTTGCAATCCAGTCTGCAAAATTGATCGTGAATGGCGTTTCTCCGGTATTTACGATATCGATACGGGGCTTCAAATGGTCGGCGCCGATTGCAAAACTTGCAACTTTGGGTGTCAACATTTGAAAGTTGCGGTCGTCGCTGGCCATCGAACCTTCCGCCTTACCGGACAACCCCCTGACCAAACCCTGTAGTATTTTTTCCGGGTCTTGTTGACCCCAATTGTTTTCAAGCCTAAAGAGACTACCCAACGCGTTTGTAGTAGGCGGCGGAGGTACCTTGGCCTGGTGATAGCGCGCAACAATATCTGCGCCATTCGGCATAGCCTTGTTTAGCCAGCTTACAGCCCTGTTACTCGGGTTCGCTGCCAGACCTTGTGGGTTGCCGGCAGATCGCAACGTCCAAATTAACTCTTGCATGTAAGGCCGGTACTCGGAGTCCTGGTACGCTTTGACTTGGAGCGCTCGGTATAGCGACTGCAGCTCAAAAGGAATGAGGTCTACCGAGGGGGTGAGCCTAAAAATTTCTCCTTTGGTTGGAGCAGGCAACTCTTGGTCTAGGCAAAAGCCGTCCTGCACGGTGCTCGCCCGAAAACCAGGCGGAAGTGTCAGGGTCCCGTCTTGACCTACTGTAGGCCCGCCTTTGGCGAAGGCCTGTATGCCTTTAGTTGGGTTGCTTGCATGAAGGTCGGCATACACGCGCAATAGAGGAATGAGATGCTTTGCAATTTCCACTCCTTCTTCGCTGTTGATGTCTCGGCGCTTTGCGAAGCGGTCGCGGACTTTATGGAAAAACGCAATTGCCTCTCGGGCCTCACGCTCACTGGGCATGGCCAAAGGCTTTGGAATCAAGCCAGTGAGTTGGATTTCATCGAATATGCCTTTAGCAATTCGAGACTGAGCCCTTTGTTCTGCAGCCACATTGCTTGCCAACTTGGGTTCAGTTGAAAAATATGCGGACCGATAGGTGTCTTCAGGTTGGGGCGGCGTTGAAGGAGTAGCCGTACCACTTGACGGTAGTGACGGAATGCTTTCACAAGCCGAGAGCAGTGGACCTGATCCGATGACAGCTGCGCTTTTGAGTATGTTTCTTCTGCAGTAATCCATGATGAAAGGGTCAGTATTTGAAGCGACCACTTCAAGAACCATTGGAATCTTGAAGTGGTGCGTTTTGGCCTTCAGATTTCAGCCAAAAGCGTACCCTTGCCATCGTACAAGCGAACGCGCGTGATTTCTCCCATCAAGGTGGACTCTCCCAGCTTGGCGCTTGATGCGTAGAAGTACACACGTACGGTCATCTTTTTGTAGCTTGCGCGGTAGCTTTCAATGGTACGGGCCATGGTTTCGTCGACCACCGGAATCTTGTTGAATACGGCGCCGTTCAAGAAGCTGTAGCGGTAGGCATTGACGTCATAGAAGTACCAGTAGGTCCCACTATCCCGAAGGTTCTTGAGTGGAAACGCTTTGCTCTCAAAGTCGTACTTGTCGAGTTCTGCGTCAAAGTTAGCAAAGAAATATTTGGCCGACTTGGCTTTTGCCACCTCTGCATCGATCCGAGGCTTGAGGGCATTCAGCAAATCGCGCTTCTTGAAGTCGTCAGACTGGCCACGGTACTCTGCAGAAATTGCTTGCGCGCTTTTCTCATAGTCAATCGGCATTTCGCTGTTTGCCAAATAGCTGAACATGACTTGCTGACCACTGCTGAGCTCCTGGTACTGCTCCAGCGGCATGGACTTGTCGGCTTTGGGGGCTTCGGCCAGTTTTTGAGCTTGAACCTCTTGCTTCAACACTTCAGGTGACTTTGCATCGTTCAAGGTAGACGAATTTTCTTGCTTTGAGCAGGCAATCAGAGAAAAAGCCATCGCGGAAGTGACTGCCAACTGGATGAATTTCGACATGGTTGAATCCTTAAACGTTGTAGCTGGAGACCAGCACTTTCTTCACGCCAATTGCGGCCAGTACTACAGCCACGAGGAGAGCCAGGTAAAAGCCCATTCCAAGTGAGATTGCTTTCAAAGCAATCGTCAACATCTCATTGGCCATGTCCGCCATCATTCGTGAAGGCTTCCCTCCAAACAACGCACCCATTGCGTTTTGGCTCGCGGAGAACTGCTGTTTGACTTCAAAGTAGACACTCAAGCCCACCGACACCATGAATACAAGTGGGGCGCAATAGCCCCATGCCAAATGCTTGTTGGTGTGGAAGTGTGTTGCCAACGGTGCCAACAGGGCCGCCCACATGAAGAGGCCGTAAATCCCCGCGCTGCCATGCTTGACGGAGGCCAAGGCTTCGAGGTCGCCTCCTGCATTGGCGAGCTTGAGAATTTCGTAAAACGTTGCACTCTGCCCAAAGTCGGCAGAGATGCGTACGTGCACCGTAGCCAGATAGAGCCAGGCAATCGCCAGAAGACCCATGGCACCCAGGGTCGGCGCACCTACCCGTGCCACCAATGAACGACCGTGCTTTTGTGCGAATGATGTTGCTGCTGCAGCAGCCTTCTGGGCTTGCTCCCTTGCAATTTCTGCTTCGTCCACCAAAGAAAGACTCAATAGTTCACCTTGGGGGGTAAATTGAATCTCTACTGTTGCGCCTACCTTAGGTGGGACGCCTGACTTCCAGTGCTGTTCAAGCAAAAACTCTTTTTGCTCTCCATTGACAAAAACGATGCCGGGCCCGGCATTCGTATCGCGCATTACTTTTCCACGTGGCATGTGTGACCTTTATTGATAAATGATGTTGGTGAATGGGCTATAGGGACTCGTTTCTTTTGGGCGGAAAAGCCTCCTTGTCATTGATGTTTGAGGAAGTCAGCCGGCGAGGAAACCCATGCGCGGCTTTGTTGAGGTTTCGATGTAGATGTCGTCTGCATTGAGAAGCACGCAACAGGAATTAGTCCTTTCCGCGCGAATGGCAGCAAGGCCTAATGCGCGTTCCAAGCGCTGGCCCATGGCACGCGGCGTAAGGTGCGCCAAAGCTCCGAGCCATTCCTTAGGCATGGACTCTGGGAGCTCAGTCCAGTTGGAGCGCATCTGCTGGTAACGAGACTTCGCCATCTGCAGCATGTCGTCTGACGTTGGCGCCGCGATAGCAAAGCGTGTGAATCGGCTCAACAGTGGCGCTGGCAGATTGCTGGTGTCGTTCACAGCGGCAACCCAGCTAATGAATGAAGCGTTAATGCCGACGTTTAAATACTCGTCCACAAAGCGCGCAGCGCTGTTCTTTTCGAGTAAGGCATATAGTGGCCCTAAGGGATCACTTTTCCCTTCACGCCCGGCTTTGTCTAGCTCATCTAGGAAAAAAACAGGGGAGAGGGTTTGGCTTCGCTTCAAGCAAGTGGCAACTTCGCCCATGCAGCCGTTGCTCCAGCTCCTATGCAGACCGGACAGCACAAAGCCTGCTGATTGGCTAGCTACATTTACTGTGTGTACCGTTGTGCCCAACACGTCTGCCAAGGCGCTGGCAAAGTGACTTTTACCCACGCCGGGTGCACCCTCCAGCAGCACGGGTGGAACCCGAAAAGCCCCAATTTTTTTCCGCTTCGCCATTGCCAGCTGAGTCCCAATGAACTCAATCACTTCGGCAAAGTTAGGGTGGCGAGTCTTCAGTGCGTCAAGTGCAATCAGATCCGGCAGGGCCGCATATGGCTTGTGGGTACCGGCGTCTTTCAGGCTTTGCAGTGCCCGTTTCCATTCACGAGCTTCGTCCGACTTGCCGGCATTGGCTTCATCAAAGGCAGCTTGCCAAGTAGTGGCGTCGTACCACCGCTCACCAGCTTGATCCATTGATGCACAAACTTCTTTCGCGTCTTCACCAATAGCCAGCTCCTCTGATAGGGTCGAAAGCTTCAAATCAGCCGCCATTTCCCGCATCAGTGCCATGTCAATTTGTTCTAGAAGCCGGAAAAGTGCGGTGGAGTAAGCTTTGACGCGCTTGCGGTTAGAACTCGCCGTACCAGCGCGCGCCTTGGCCATTGCATCCCAGTCCATCCTCTTGGCGGCGTCTTTTAGTTGACTCCGAAAACTGATGAAGTACTGCGCACGTACCGTTGGCGGGCACTCCGCTTGTAGCAGTAGCGCCGCCAGTGCCAGACGATCGGTCGCATTAAGTGTGGCGTAGGGCAATGTGAAATCCATGCGCTTCAAATCTGAGACGCTGAATTCGAATTCCAAACCTGATGGGGCAGCGGGTTGCATAGCTTGTCCTTTTTGTGCTCTTACTTGTCTATCGCGGCAAGTGCTGCATTGGTTCGATTTATTTGCTGGCCGGATGGCAAAATGCGCGTTAACGCATATGAATCACCCAGACCCCAACAAGCTAAAAGCCTTGCTAAGCGGCGTGGCACGTGGTGAACGCGATGCGTTTCAAGAGCTGTACCGCACTTACTACAAGCCTCTGTATCGCTTTGCTTACCACTTGGGACCCGAGCGTCTCGCGGAAGAAATCGCCAATGAGGTTTTTCTGAAAGTGCTCGATGGCACGGCTTCGTTCAAAGATTCAGGTCAAGCGCATTTCTTTACCTGGCTCTGTCAAGTGGCCCGCAATACCTCGGTGGATTACTTTCGCAAATTCAAAGCGGATGCAGACGAGGGAGGGGCTGATGAAGACGTAAAAGAAGAACTGGCGACAGAGGATGCAGACGCTGCGTTCAAGCTGGAAATGCAACAAGACCAAGAAGCGCTCTCTTATTGCATCCGTAAGCTCCCTACAGAGCAGCGCTTGCCCTTGCTCATGATCTATTGGGGCGACGCTTCTCTGGCAGAGGTTGCTGCAGGTTTGGGTTGCCCGATAGGCACCATCAAATCTCGCATGAGCACCGCGCGAGCATCTCTATATCAATGTGTCCGCAAGTGGATTTACGGGGGGCGCTATGGCAAAAGCATCTAACGCTAGTAGCGATCAGATTCGTTTTCAGGAACTGCTGCCGTTTTTTGTCAACGGAACCTTGGCCGGTGAGGAATTGGTGTGGTTCCAGCAGCAGGTGTCTTTGCACCCAGAGATGCAAACGGCAGTGCAAGCCGAGCGCCTTTGGGCGCAACATATCCAAGCAGCGGTGGATGCTGTTGAGGCACCGATATCTGAGACCGAGCATATGGAAGGCCTTTACGTCCGCTGGCAAGCACGGCGGCAGCGGGCTAGCTGTATGGGGCGTGCGCGCCAAGCTCTTGCAACGCCATGGCAGGTCCCCGCAGCTTGGGTAGGCGCAGGTGCAGCAACCTTGTTGGGGCAACTCGCTGTGATTGCTGCCTTGCTTGGGGGCACGGCCACAGCGCCTATGCGCGGTGTTACTCAAACCTGCCAAGCAGAGCCGTTGCTACGCATCACCTTTAAACCGGAGCTTGCATGGCAAGACGTGGTGGTGTTATTGCGCACACAGGGCTGGATGCTGCGCAATGGCCCTAGCGAAAACGGATATATATGGGTAGCAGTGCCCTCAGTGCTTACACCTGAGGCAGCTCAAGCGGTGGCGCTGAATAACCCGATGTTGGAATCAGTGCAGCTTGTACCGGCCAGCAAAACTGAGAGTTGCGTACCTTGATGTCCCTTCTTAACATCATGCGGTGCTTGGTGCTAGCACTGCTGTGTATTGCATTCAGCGCGTGCGCTGCGGCTCCAATTGCACAGCAGGGCAACACCGTGCCCAAAGTGGCCCTGTTGATTGGCAATGCTGCCTACCAACAAGACCGGTACAGCCTGAAAAACCCGATCAACGACATCGATTTGATTGCCCAAAGCCTGCGTAAGCTTGGGTTCGCCATCACGCGGCACACTAACCTTGGCCGGGTCGATATGCAACGTGCCGCGAGCGACTTTGCAGCAAGTGTGCCTGCAGGTGCCACGACATTTATTTACTACGCCGGGCATGGTATGCAAGTCGGTGGGGAGAGCTATCTCATTCCAACAGACATGCCCTTGACTTCTGAGCAAGCGGTAGCCATTCGTGCCGTGCCCTTGGCTTCATATCTTGAGAAAATTTCTGCTTCCAAAGCTTCGGTGAATGTTGTTGTGTTGGATGCATGTCGTAACAACCCGTATCAACCTACACCTGCCGTGCGATATCGAGGAGGGGCAAATTTAGGCCTAGCAGCTGTAAAGGCCCCTCGCGGTACCTTTGTAGCTTTTTCGACCTCGCCAAACCAGCAGGCACCAGACGGTGTGGGTAGTAACAGCACATATGCGAAAGCGTTGGCTGCCAATCTCTTGCAGCCTGATCAGACATTGCATGAAACTTTTGTCCGCGTAGGGGAGCAGGTTCGTAAGGCCACCTACGACGATCAAATTCCTTGGGTTGCCTCTTCCTTGGCAGAGGACTATTACTTTTTGCCCCCTAGGCACATAACGGTGGTTCCTGGGCAAGGTCTATCTCAACAGGCAGCGGTTGCCAACGAAGGCAAATCACGCGGTACGGTTCCAAAGGCCGTCCCCGCATGGCATAAAGAGCTCACAGAGCGGGAGTGGACAGAGCTAGACTGGGAGATTCAACAAAGGGTCAAGCGCCTTACTTACGATGAGCTTCCAGCGTTGGAGCGAAAAGCTGTCGCTGGCAATGTAGTTGCCCAAACCACGCTGGGTCTGGTTTGGCGAGAGGGCATCCACAAGTCCACAATTTCCAAGAACCAACAAGTCCTAAGGTATGGCGCCAACAACACAAAAGCTGTCAAGTGGCTACAGCAAGCTGCAAATGCCGGCTTTGCGGTGGCGCAGGTGGAGTTGGCTGAGATGTATTTCGTTGGACACGGTTTGGCGCGCGATGTGGATAAGGCCAAGACTTTGCTCGGTCAAGCAGCCGAGGTACGTTACCCAAGAGCTCAGCTTGACCTTGCGCAGATTGGCCTAGAGGCAGGAGAGGGAGCAGAAGCGCTGATTAAGGCGATTTCATCTGTTATCGAAGCGCGCCCGTAAACTCATCAACCCAATGGTGCTTTGACGCTACTTGATTCCATTTTCCTAGAATGAGTCTTCTTGAGAAGTTTTCACTAGGGTCTGAATGCCGGCACGCATGGCATTCATACAGCGCTTGAAGATTGCATTCAAGTGGTCTTGTGTAGGTGCTTCCTGATGCCCTGCTACAAAACACTCAATCGCCGCAGATACGTTGGACTCTCCATCGTCACCGCTCCTTACATACAACTTGACAGCTTTGTTCTTGCGATTAACCTCATTAATTAAGGATAGTAACTTGGGTAAGTCGCCACCAGTTAAATCTTGGTCGGCAAAATTTGGAAACACCAACCGCATGAATTCTGGATCATTTGAGTCCAAAGAAAAATAGAGAGTCCCCATTTCCGGGTACCTAAACACTACATCATTGTCACCATCGATCTCTGACTTTAGTCCAATATCGTCTAGTACCTTTACATACAAATTTGCGAGTTTTTCTGCGTCTATAGTCATATCTACCTTTGGTAATTGAAGTTGATAAAATCAGTTATTCAGATACGGATTTACGCCATCCAATAAATGCCGCGATTATGCTGACGATAAATGTAATTGTAAGTAAAGTGGCTTCTGCATAAAGTTCGGGTTCACGGTATTTGTTGTTTAGGTCTAAAAGCTCAGTGTGAATCAATTTTCCATCGATGCAGAGCGAATTCTCAGAATGTTGAGTTGAGATAATTCCTTCATTCATCACATTGCTTTGTACTTTACAATCTTCAACCACAGCCGGGTGGAGCTTATCTGCTTTGAGTAAGGTGAAGTTCTTTATTGCGCCTCCTAATTCATAAGTTAGGAAGCCGGCGCCAACACTGCTAATAGAAGAAGTTACAGCACTACGGGCTTTTTCTTTGTTTTCTCTGACTTCTTCAGCTTTGCTGCCAACATCACGCTGTCGCGCCAGGATAACCTTTTCAACTGAAACTAAAGAATCTTTTACCTTTAGTTTGCAGTCTAATTCACGTAACCAAGATTCATCTACATGGGCATTAATTGACTTACCATCAATACTTATATTGAGTGCCGCAACCGATAAATTCATTTGTGTTAGATGTGACTTGATCCGATCAAGCGTTTGGTTGAGCATTTCGTGGGCGTTTTCATCACGTCGTGTCTGGTGGGTTTGAGGGTTTATCACGACAAGCAATAAACAGATTATCCAGAACGTTGCAGCCAAAAGAAAGATTGGTTGTAAAGTCGAAAAGCCGGAATCTACTGAGTTGTATATCAATGGATTAATGGGGGTTAAATCTTTCCAAATTAACCAAAAAAGATATGCTGATCCCATGACAACCGACACGCCACCGAAAAATTGAAGAGCACTGCGTTGGTTGAATATTAATTTTCGAAATACTGCGGCTAGATGAGTAAAGTTTGAAGCCTTGGTGGGCAAGAGTTGTGCTTGTACTCGATCAGTATTCGGGTCTGACTCTGATACCTCTATCGTGTTTGAATATATCTCTAGGGCTTTCTTGAGAGTTTTTCTCGAAAGGCTTAACTTTTCAAGCAAGAGTACCCGGCTTATGATCGCAAGTTCCGCGTCCGATAGTGAGGCACCTGAGTTTGTATCTTGACCAATTGAGTGGTCTATTTCTAAATTTGAAGTACTTATCTTGAAACGCTTTGTGATATAGCGTGTGTAGAAGCTAATTTCCGTTGCGGTTTTTGTGTATATACTGGTTTTGCCATTAATGGTTCTTTGTGCAAATTGCTTGTCGTTTGTAATAATAAACTTTGATTCGCTGACTACTTCCAGTGGAGCACTATTTATATGGCTAGAGTATTCATATGCCTCATGATTTTCGTCACGTAGTATCGGTTTCTTTGTAGTCTGATAGGGCGCATCTGGTGGAGATGGTGTATCGTTGTCTCCGGGTGGGTTGTCCCCAGACCCAGATATTGATGCAATACTGTTGCCGTGATTTTTTTCAACTTTTTCTTTGGTTTTGCTGACCCTGTCTAGTTCGAGGTTTAAATTTTTCGACAGATCTCGATCAATGATTTTTCCTCTGCGATAGTCCTCTATTCGTCTGCGGTAATCCTCTCGTTCGCCTTCGGAGGACGCCCGGTAGAAGAGTATTCGACGTGTGCCGTCAATTTTTTTATCCCAAATGGCTATCAATTCATCTGAGTTGCTTTCTGCCATTACAAGCTCCCACCGATTTCGCCGGTTTGAGTATTCCGAAACTTATTCAAATCAGCCTCGAAAAGTACTTCTTGTGCAAGGAGTTCATGTGCCAACTCCTGAATAGTGCTCCATTCTTGTTGAATGAGTTGCTTTGTCGCAATTTCAGCTTCACGCAGCCATTGCTCAACTAAATTAGCTGCCCTAGCTCTCCATATCTCAGGTGGGTTTTCAACTGCGCTCATCGACATCCATCCAAACTCTTCTTCCAAGCCCCATTGGGTAATGGCTTGCCAAGCCAAGTCGGTTGCACGACGGAGGTCACTTGAGGCGCCAGAGTCTGCTCCTCCCATAGTTACGCCATGGTCGGCTAAGGCTGTTGGACCAGGAAACTGCTTACTTTCCGCAATTCGCCCGGCAAGAGCCACGCAAATCAGGTCCATAACCTCTTTGCGATTGAAACTATGGCGCTGTAATGACTCGGGGTCATAGGCAGTAAATCCAAGTGCCTCGCCACGGGGTACGATGGTTACTTGCTGTATACGTACGTTTGGATTCAAAACGAATGACACAACCGCATGTCCAGCTTCGTGGTAAGCGGTAGCCTCTAGTTGCTCTTTCAATAGATGGCTTGATGCGGTAAGGCGCGCGCCATGTTTAATGACGTTTAGTAGTTCCCGTAAGTCTGCGCTTTTCAGCTCAAAATTTGACCGACGGAAATTGAGCAATTCTGCCTCGCGCACAAATTTTTCCAAATCTGCACCACTCATGCCTGCGGTGAGACTGGCCAACTCCTCAAGGGCAAGTCCATCAAGCATTACAATTTTCTTGAGTTTGCTTAAAAAGTGCATCCGCGCGGGTTTATCTAGCACGGGTACTTCCATATGTAAGTCGAGGCGTCCAGATCGAGTCAATGCGGGGTCGACATTTTGTGGAAAGTTGGTTGCTGCCACAACAAAAACATGACCATCACGCGACTCTACAAATCCGTCCATTTCCGCAAGCAACTGATTGATATAGGTTTCTTGGCCACCTTTACCGCGCACACCTAGTGCGTCAATCTCGTCAATGAATACCAAACTTGGCGCATATTGACGGGCTAGTCGGAAGACTTTGCGTAGCGTACGCATATTCATCAACTGGGGGCCTGTTACTGCAATGAACGGCAGCTCAGCTTCGCAGGCCAGCGCTTTTGCGAGCATAGTTTTGCCTGTGCCAGGACGACCGTACAAAAGCATACCCTTGGGAGGCCTCGGTTTAGTTGTATTGACCGCATTAGGACGGACCAAATCAAGTACTTCTTTCAGGCGCGATTTCACATGCTCATGGCCAGAAATCCTGTCAAACCGAATATCGGGAACCTCCAGACTAATGCCACCGTCACCGTTCTGGTCCCTGCTGATTGGTACACGAACAAGCACCAAATGGGACAGAATCAGACATCGTGTGCCGTTTTCACTTGGATGGTCAAGTTGATCTACGCGGAATTCCAAGCGTTCACTACGACGAAACAAATTCGCTTGCTGTGCTTCCAGGTCCGCGCTCCAAAATCCAAGTTGTTTCTGGCCGCTCTCATTTACGGACAGTTCTATCTTTTTAGTGCCTTCACGCCCAAGTGCAGAGAGTATGGCGGGGGCGAGAAGCCTGCTTGCGGCTTGCTTTACTTCAATCGCCTGAATCACTGGCCCCTGCGACAAAGCAAGTGCCATGGCAATTTCTTCCAGGCTATGCCCCGGAAAGTTCAAGTCAATATCTTTTTTTACACTCTTCAACTGTCGTTGCAGGTTTTCTGTTGCCTCCTGCGCCAACGTTTGGAGGGTTTTCAGCCCAAGTGTCTGGAAGGGAAGCAAACAGCATCCGCCTAGGTGCTTTTGCAGTGCACTGGTTTGGTCGTCGCTCCTAGAGTTGTCCGTAGTGTCTGAGCTTTCGGCTGAACGCTGGTCTGTTTCCAGATTTGACAACAGCTCTGCGATGACCCCCTGCCGATCTGTTGCAAGACGTTTGCGGTAGCTTGCTGCTTTGTAAACACTTTCGCCAGCGCGTGTTGTCAGTACTACGGTGGCTCTTGAGAAAGACACCACACGTTTGTCTGGATTGCCGCGTTTCGCGTCGTCGCCAAAACCGTATTCGTCGATGAGTTGACCCTCAGTCAATAGGGGAATCAACAAATCTTGGACTGAGGGGTGAGCGTCTGTAAAGTTCTCCAAAAGAATCAATGCGTCGGGATGTTTACGAACGAATTGAGTCAATCGTCCAGGCCCTGCAGACTCGTAGCCATGCCGCAGTCCGGTTAGAGCAAATCCTTCGTTTCGACTGCGCATGCTTGCCATGTTGAGAGTGAGGCATTTATCGCGCCAGCGTTCAGTGTTGGCAAGTGTTTGCGCTGTGAGAGTTTTGCCGGTGCCTGCCGGCCCAACGAATAAGAAAACTGGTGGTCGAGATTCGTCTGCCAATCCCCACTCGCGTAGACGCAGTTCCTTTATCAGTTCATCTACCGCAGCATCTTGGTCGCGCACATTCTTTCTAAGCGCAATTTCAATTTGACTGACTCCGTCTTCGCGTTCAAAGACGTTCGGATAGCTTGAAATCGTAGATTCACTTGTAGGCGCAGAAGCCGTTTGCTCAGGAGGGTCTGCGGTTTCGTTTGTCAATGGAGCAGCCGAGACATGCTTCACTTCTTCCGAATTTCTTCCGCTCTTGAGAGCGCCAGGTATCGCACGCTCAAACTCCAATGCATATTGTTTTGCCTTTTCAAGATCTTCAGGCTTAAAGCCTTCCAATACCTTTGGCCAGTCCCTCATTAGCAATGCGCGAAGCGCTTTCACCTGGTCGGTGGTGGGATCAATTGAAGATTTGAACTTCCAACCCGTGGACTTCTTGAATGCGTCGCGGAGTTTTTTTGCTTCTTCCGTGAGTGGCAGGGATGGCATTAGTGGGTAGGCCAATAGCACCGCTGGACCAAAACTAACCAGATTTTCTAGTTGCCCCAAATTTCCATGAGCTACGTCAGACGATGTGCCACCGGCCAAACTAAAAGTGAAGAAGCAACTTGCTAGCGAAAGATCGTCTTCTGATATTTCCTTCCGCTTGGAGTACTGGGCAATGTACTTCGCAACCTTCAGAACGTCTTGGTAAGTAGTGGTCATTGGAGCAGGGCGTAAACGGGAGGCGCGTGCAACCCCTGCACCATTCCTCCCAATATTTTTTGACGCACTTTATCATCAAAAATGAGAGCGGAGCGTGAGGAAGTACACGAGGGCAATGTGCCTACGAACTAAGTCCAGCTGCACAAAACGATGGGTTAAAGTCAACGCCCATTTGCCGACATTTTTTCGCTCTCTGTTGCCCGTTTCATGATTTTTTTGCCTATTTTGGTCGGTTTAGTTGTTGATGCACAAGTAGACCTGGGTGCAACCAGGAGCACAGAAGCGCTACATACCTTGCTTTTGCAATTGCAACACTACGTGCCTCACTCGCGTTCTATATTGGTTTCTTTGTGTGCTAATGAAAAAGAACAAGAGCTTGTAGATGCAATGAGAGCTCTGGGGGTTGAGGTGGAGTCAGTCGCTGGTGACACAGCAGGGCAAGGGCTTGCATGGTTGTGTAGCCACTGCAGCGTTATCTTCGCACTGTCTAGCAACTCAGGCGAAGGGCGGGCCAAATTGGCTTTGGACTTCAGGATCCACAGTATTCCGCCGGAGCTTGGGGGTAACAGGGGGGTATTCTTTGCACCTGAGACGGGGCCTGTGGTGTTGATGGAAGAGGGCGAGTTACCGAAAGAATGTCAGCTATCAGACTTGCTCATATTCCCGCATGGACAATCGTTATCTAGATGGCAACATCAGTTGCAAGAGCTGGACAAAGCGAATGCGGCAGCGCAGCGGTTGGGCACGTATTGTGATCCCAAATCCATCGTAGACATACCTGAAGACCTGATGGAAGAACGCTTAGTGACAGCGTTCAGGGTCGTGGATACGCTGTCGCGAAAGAGGCAGGCACATGTGACTTGGTCTCACGGAATCATGCTTTGCCTGGGGTTTGCCGGATTGTTGGTGATGCAGTGTATGGGCATGTGGATCCCCGGTTTGCCGATGGCAGACGTTTATGCCGTGGGGTTCATGATGTTGGGGGCTGGCCATATGTGGATTCGGCAACTTGAGGCTACGGACCAATACGCAGACTATCGAGTGTTGGCGGAGTGCTTGAGGGTGCAGTATTTCTGGCGCAAGGCAGGTGTCGCTGCTGCACCGGCAGACTTCTTTATGCACAAGCATATGAGGCGTTTATCTTGGGTGCGTGAGGCAATTAAAGCATTCCACTTGCCTGTGTCCAGAGCCAATCAATTCACTCAAGCCAGCGCTGCGCCATGGCTAATTGGGCAATTGGAATATCACACAGATAGTGCTGTGCGCAACGGTCGTCTGCATAGGTGCCTAAAACGCGCAGTTGTGAGTATGTATGGCATCAGTGGTGCTTTTACGATCTGGATGTTTGCGCTTCCTGCCGACCAATATGTCGATATGTGGCGGGGTTTCGCACTAGGTATGTCAGCGTCTTGTGGCACCTTATTGCTTATCTTCAACGGCAGCATGGGTTTTGGAAGTAGAGCCGCGCAGCACGAGCGGATGCAAGAGTCCTTTGCTTCAGCAATCCATCTGCTCAGCAATGTCGACCATGAACACGAGCGCAGAGAACTACTTGTGGACTTGGGTCGTGAAACAATTCAGGAAACTAGTGAATGGATCTATGTACAAGGGCCACCCTGATGGGCCTAAAGTAGTTTCACTAGGACTGAACTAACAAAAAAAGGGAGAAAAATGCGAACAACACAAGCAGTAAGCGCGGATGCCAATACACCTCAAATCGAGCATATCTATTGCCGTGGCATGACAGTGCGCTATGTGCATGACGACACAAAACCCCCCGTTTCTAATCACATCAGCTTTGAAGTTGCCAAGGGTGAAATTTTGGCAATCATGGGCCCAAGTGGGGCCGGAAAATCAACGTTGTTACGCGGCCTATTGGGGCGCGCGCCACATATTACCGGTGAAATCAGAATCAACGGGGAGGATGTATCCGCAAGTGGTGGCCTAGCGCGCATGAGCCATCGGGTGGGTTTGGTCCCTCAAACTGATGTGCTGGTAGACGAACTTTCGATGGTGGAGAACATTCGTTATTTCCACCGCATCGCGGTTGACACCCCCTATTCGGATCAAGAGCTGGATGAGCGAATTGCGAAATCGCTGGAGTCCTTGGGGTTGCGTGATGACCTCAATGAAAAGAACCCAGATTTGCGATTGACACGTAAGCGCATTGGCGATGGGAGCGGTACCAAAAACAGAATATCTGGTGGCCAAGCCAAGCGCGCCAACATTGCGATGGAGTTGGTCAATGACCCGGATGTTTTGATTATTGATGAACCTACTTCAGGCCTTTCATCCCACGACTCGCTGGAGTTATTGCAGCAACTGCGTGGTATCGCAGATAGCGGCAAGATCGTAATGGTCATCATCCACCAACCGAGCTCTGATATTTTTAAGCTAATTGACCGTCTGCTGATTTTGGATGGGTGCGGAAATTGTGTTCGAAGTGGCAGTCGTGACGACGTTTGCAACTGGATTGCAGAGCAAAAAACTACTGCTGCACATTGCAAATTTGGGTGCGACGCATGTGGCAACTACTTTCCTGAGAACGTGTTGGCTGCGATCGAAGCAAAGCGCAACCCCACGAACGGCAAACCTGATTGGACGACGGAAGCTGAAGCTTTTTCCGCTGCGTTTCCTGATTTCGCACTGACGGAAGATCAATCTATGCAGCGGGTAGCTGGGAAGAGCAAGTTGCGCCCTTGGCAGGCCTGGTTGGATTTGTTGGCTTTGTTCCAGCGCCATGCCCTGGTCAAGTCGCGCGACAAGATGAGTATGGCGGTCACGTTTCTGGCACCGCCATTTTTAGGTTGGTTGTTTGCGACGGTCTTTCGCGCAAGTCCCGAGGGCATGGACTATGCCTTTGCCAACAACACTCTGTTTCCGCAACTTTTGTTCATGTTGATTGTGTGCACCATGTTCTTGGGACTAGTCAATAGTGCGGTAGAGGTAATTAAAGACAGACCCATTTTGGAACGTGAGGCCGGGCGAGGTTTGCGCATGTGGGCTTACTACGGCACCAAATTCTTGACCTTGATGGGTTTTGGGATTGTCCAAGTCGGTTTGTTGGCCGGTGTGGCATTGGGTGTGACTGGTGGACAGCATTTGTTTTTAGTGAACTTTGCCGTTTTGCTTCTGGTGATGGCCGTGAGCCTAGCAATAGGACTTCTGCTGTCCAGTTGGTGTGACACCCCAACCAAAGCCTTCAACCTCGTGCCTTTGATATTGCTCCCGCAGATTGTGTTGGGCGGAGCACTTTTGCCCTACAAAGACATGGGGGCAGGTCTGTACTTATGGGAAACACGTGATGTGGCCAAACAACCCATTGTTGCCAAATGGATGCCCGCCAGTTGGGCTTATCAATTGGCTATGCGGAGCAATTTCGATGTGGAGCGTGGAATGGCAGGCAAAGAAATCAACACTTCCTTGGCGAGCTTAAGGCACATCAAGCCTGGCGGCTTTTTGTCCACGGCGCCTGATCGCAGACTGATAGCGAAACCCTTGGAGTCACTGGGCGTTTCAGAGCCTGGGGTTTGGACTTTTCTTCGTGGCAAAAGCTATGGTGTAGATACGCTTGTGCTGGCTCTTATAGCCATGGGATCTCTTGTTGTGGGTTGGGTTGCGGTAGGCGGGCGATATAGATCAGGTAGCACTCTAGGCTATATCGTCTTGATGATGGTGAGCGGAGTTGTTCTGTTTGGCTATCAGCGAGGAACTGTGCCTATAAGTCACGCAGACTCAGCAAATGAAGGACAGATTCCATGGGGATACATTGTTTCCCCAACTTCGATGTCATGGGTCGAGGCTTTTAAATACTGCAAAACACGTGGTGCTAGCGTTGCGAACTTCGAGACGACACTTACTGTTCTGAAATCGAATCGGACCACCTTAGGCAAAAACGTATTTTGGGTCCTCGAGGTTCCATCGGGCAAAAAGGCATTTTCGACCTCAGAGTTGCAAAGGCCCTCAGGCTTTGATGCTCGCTTTGTGAGCGATTTGAGCGATGATCAACTTGTACCGTTCTCGGTTATTGCCCTGACTAAAGCTTACACAGCATCCCCGTCAGCTAAAGAGCCTCGCTGGTTCGTTTGTAATTAGTGATTGAATGTTGGATTACTGAATTTTTCTGCGGAAAACTCGCTCACAGATTTAACATCGATAGGAATTCATGATTTCATAATGCTGTTGGATGCAGGGAACTTCAATTTGGCAGAAGTTTCCGCTGTAAACGCTCCCCCATGTACCAATTCTCATTGCTGATTGTCGGTTTACAAATTTAGGGTAACTAAGTACTTTGGATATGACTGTCACTTTTCACCAGTTCAATTGTATCGAAGACTACTTTGCTGACGCCGACTCTAGGGCGATGGAGTTGCAGGCGAACTTGGTCAGAGATCAAAATATTGCGCTGAAAATCACCGTAGTTTTTATTCTTCTGTTGGCTATATCTGCCTACTTGCTTCGGACCGTCTCGCTGCAGTCTCTTTGCCCAGTTGCGGTTTTTTTGATGATTCAGTATTTGGATCGACTTAGGAAAAGCAAGACTACCTTTCGCTTTGTTTCCAGCAGGCTGACGGCTGAAACCTTGCGCGTAATTGGCGCTGCTCGAAGCAAGCCACTTTTGCTCGACCTTATTGTTTCAACTCGAGGACTGAGCACGCATCTCGTTGCTGAGGAATCTGCTGTCGCTTGTGGAGCATCAAAAGCGCTGCTGAGTACGCAGTCAAGTAGAGTCGCGAAAAAACTAGGTCCTAGTGCTGATTTTTGGAGTGACTGGGTAGATGAGCAGACCAAGTACTACCTCAAGGCGGGGACAAGGGAGATTGTGCGCAGCAAAAAAGGTATATCGATTTTTAACCTCGCGTTCACCCTGGTAGCTTTGATTGGGATTGGCTCAAGCATTTGGAGTGTTTTTGATGTATCCGCAGTTCGTTCAGATGCATTTCGTGCGCTGATGGCGTTTGCGACGTTGATCGGAAGCTGCGGGTTGGCGTACATCAACTTTGTCAAAGACCGTAAGGCATTCGATCAGTCTTTTGATTACGACCACATGTACAAAGTTTTATCAGGCAGCATCAACCCGCGAGTTGTTGCGCAAGAAGGGGCGGTGTTTGAGCGCATGGTTGTTACTGAAACTTTAAACGAGCACTTGCGTTGGGCTCTGCGTATGGCTGGGCACTTTAAGACAGTGCCGGAATGACATGCATAACATGTGAAATGCGCGGACTCATTTTTTTGAAATTTGAATATGACCCAAACACCGGCAACGAATTCCGGCTATGACAAGTTGTCACTTCGGAAAGTCACTTACCGATCACGCCCCGTTGAAGTAAGTGTTGAGATCTCAGACCGAGCTCAAACTATTACTACCCTTGAAGGGCCTGTCCAGTGTAAAGCTGGAGATGCGATAGTTACTGGAGTGATAGGTGAGCGCTACCCTGTGCCAGCTGGCAAATTCCAACAAAAATTCGCCCCCTTGCTAGAGACCAAACCGAATGCTAGCGGGAAGTACACCAAATGCATCAAAGTAGTGCAGGCTGCTCAACTTCATGAGTCGATGAGTGTGCCACTTGATGGCGACCAAGGGGTACTTGATGGCAATCCAGGTGATTGGTGTGTTTGGTATTCCGATACTGACGTTGCAATTGTCGCGGGCAACATTTTTTCGAACTTGTACGAGACCGATTCAGTCACGGTCTACATTGAGTTAAGCAAGGACTTGACACAAGAGGAAAAGAACTCTGCGTTAGGGGTGATTCATTCTTTAGATGTTGCTTTGGAAAACACTACTATCGTCTATTGCGAGGAGTTTCAACATTCTACTGCTGAGCATCCAATTTGGTTCCGTTTGGTCAATAGTATCTCTGGTGATACAAATATTGTTCCTTCTGTGCTTGAAATTTCTATTGAATCATTTACTTTCAATGGGTCTGGCAGTTCGATGATAAATCTCCTCAAAAAAGCAACTGGATCTGAAGGGGTTTGGGGTTTTACTCTTCGTAAGCTGTCGAGCCTTCTAAACCTAAGTGAGATTGGGGGCAAAGAGGATACCGGTGAAAGAATTGTGTCATGGCATTTAGCAGCGACGGAAAAATTCAATGCAAACTTGAAAGCGAATTGGAATGGAAAGTTTCCTCACTTTGTCGCAAAGAGGGAGGAGTCAATTGAGCCATCGGGTTTGAAGAAGGCGTGGCGTTTCGGTGCAATTTCCGACAAACTCGCAGGCGAAAGTCAAGATAAATGGCAGCGATTGGTATTGGCGACGACGAAAGAGCTTGCACTGGAGCCGCTTTGGAAGCGCCTCCAAAGTACCCCTCAAACCTTGATAGGTCTGAGTCTCTTTGCCGCGATCATGTTGGCGGCCTTCTCTGAATTTGGCAGTGCCTGCGATCTCACTGATCCTTTGGGATTCGAGTTTTGTGCCAACAATGCCTGGGAACATTGGGCCGGACCAACATTCTTTTTTGCTTATTTAATTGCGTTGGGTTTAGCGTGGATTCGCTATGCAATGGCCAAAACTAAACAGTGGGAGATTCAACATCAAGATTACCGCTTACTGGCTGAATGCATCCGCGTGCTGCATGTTCGCACTCTTCTTGGGCAACCGACTTGTCCGGCATGCGACTTGCCACTTGCTGAGCATACGGATTCAGGATGGGTCAGGTTAGCACTTCAATCCATTTACCATGATGCATGCAAGGCGGGCCTGCAAATCGATCAAGATACCTCAAAAAAGGCATCGCATGCTTTAGGGAGCTTTATCAAAGATCAGATCGAATACCACGAAGATACGCTTATTGATAGACGCGAAAAGGCCGTAAGGCGACTAACGATTTGTTCTCGTTTTTGTTTTCGATTTTTCGTCTTTGTTTTACTCGCAATCACTGCAGATGTCGTGAGTGAAGTCCTGCTTCGCAAGTCGATACTTAGTCCAATGATGGAGCATGTTGCGTTGGTTTGCCTTGTACTTGGGCTTGGCGGCTGGGGCGGTGTTCGCAAGGTGTTGGAAACATTTGCGCTGGAACAAGAAATACAGCGCGGAAATTTGGTGCTCAGCTACCTTGCAACTGCTGAAAAAATCGGAACGAGTGCTGCAATTCTTGAATCAGCCGATTATTTTCTTCAAGATCAAGCACATTGGCATGCGTTGCATCGCAGCAAGCCTATTGAAGCAGCGACTGGTGGTTAACTTTCCCCCAAAGCAGGCTGAGCTGTATGTGGCTTGCGACTAAATAGTGCTTTGCCGGCGACAAGCGCTAGCAAACCAGCTTTTCCAATGTGGAAGCTGCATTGACTATTGGCGTGCTTCATTTACATTTGCGCCCCCCATCAATTGAAGGGGAGCGTCATGTAAAGTGAAACTACGTCATTCGAGAGGGTTCGGCAATACCGCGCAGCGCAATGGATCGCTCACCATCGATACCAAACACTTTCTCGTAGGCGGGCAAGCAAGACGCCGCCCATCTGCGTGTTTCCTCGAAGCGCTTGGACTCCATAAGCAAGCCCAGTCCGGTGCGGCAAACCTTGAGCAACAGCTCTTGCATTTCTGGGGAGTAGCTGGCTCCGGCTTGGCAAGGGTGGTGCGTGATGGTTAGCATCAAGTTGATCGTTTCTTGAAGAGCGTTGTCGATTTGAAAATACTTTGCTCTAAAGCCAGCTAGACGTTGTAGTACAGCCAATTGGCGTGCATCGATTTCAGCCTCGAGGGCAATGTTGAAGGTGTCGCCCAATAGCGCTGGTATGCGCCCCTGCCAAGCTAGCCCGGCGCCATCCATGAGTTCGACCACTTCAATAAATCCTTCGCATGCCTCGCTATAGCGTTGCACAGAACGCAGCGCCCCAGCAAATTGCATCTTTGCTTCAATCAGTTGAGCCAGAAACTCTTGGGCGGGCGCATTCGCTAGCCGCTCAATTACATCCTGAAACGTAGCGATCGCTCGATCTGGTTGGTCAATCAAATAGTAGGCTTGCGCCAGGGGCCACCAATTGATGGCACCTAGGTAACCTACACCAAACGTCTCGTCACTGTTGGAGGCGCCCAGTTCAAATTCGGCAATGAATCGCTGGGCTACGCTCACGGACCCTTTCAGCTTTTCGGTAAGGTCGATTAGGCGATCGGCCTTTTCTTTGGCAGTGTGGCCGGTGACTTGGACGTCACTTTTAATCCGGTGCCGCAATACCAACTGCTGTCGCTTTAACTCGAAAAACTCGGTCAGGACCTCCAAAGGTTGAAAGATCTCGCTTATTACTGACGCTTCCTCGCCCAAGAGGGCTGGTCGATTTATTTCGCTTCCCAAACCGCCTTCGCCTAGGTAGTTGAGCAGCCGGTCAACCTGCACCGTCATCATATTTTGGGCGAGCTGTGGGATATTTATCTGATCTAAAGTGGGACCCGCAACATGGGTCTTGACCGACTCTTCAACCGTGCTGCGGTGAGCCTTAATACTTTGCAGAAGTTCTGTACGCGGCTCATATCCTCGCTGTTGCAGTGCTGTCCAGTAGATTGCGAGATCCTGCACCAAGTTTCCAATGATTACGTCCTTACCTGGATGGATGTTGTAGCTGTCCATCATGCTGCGAATGACGCCTGGCTGTACCAGGAAATTCCTCAGCTCTTCATATTGGCCCGACTGCATTAACTGCCAGGGAATTTCGTGAAAAGGCCGCATGCGCAGGGGAGCGTAATCACCCACGGTGATTTGGTTACGCTGATTTTCAAAATAGTTAACCAAGCGCATCCGTATGGATAGGCCAAATTCGCCAGTCAGCGTTTGCTTTACAACAACCTGCTGAAATTCGCGGTGCCGAAAGCGCACCACAGGGCGCGTCTGTGCATCAGTTAAGGCCAAGAATGGTTTTAGTTCAGCATACAGTCGGGACCAGATGATGTCGGGCAATCGGCCGATGTCCGGTGCGAAGGGATTGCTGTTGGCATATTCTCTGAGCACCGCTGGATCTTGCGAAAGGATGTCCAGCAGTTCGACCTCCGCAATGCCGGATCGGCTTGCGCCGATAAGTGCCAAGGTAGTTCGCAGAAAGACTTGTCCATGCAATGAGTCGTGTGTCAGCCAGTGAAAGTAGCTGACGACCATGGAGTTGATGTCTTCAGCAAGACGAGGGACCGCATCCGAATGCTTCCAACGACGCGCCTGTTGCGCGGCCATTCGCAGGTATAGTGGCGAGCTGCCTGAGAGACTGAATGCCCGCAAAACCTCTTCTCTTTGGTCGCCGGTTAGGGACCTGGGCCTTGAACCATCGGCTAACCAAGCGTCCAGCATGGCTATACCGTCTTCTAAAGTCAACGTGCTAATGAAGTGTTTGCGCATGTGCGCAGTGTCAGGCGCATTTGCCAGCGGACTCGACTGGGCGCAGCTAAAGAGTACCGCTGAGCCTTGCGGCAGGTGCTTCGGAATGCAGGACAGTAGCCACCGCGCATCTTGGCCAGGCAGATGGTCTAAGCCATCGAGGATCCAAGTGCATGGGTTCTCGGACAGTAGCTTTTCGAGAGCCGCTTGTATGCGCGAGGGTAAGTTTGGTACAGACTGTCCCGGATTAATCTGAGCAAACAGGTCCATAATCAGAGCCTTTGCCGTGGAAGCACTCGGCGTGGAGTTGATGTAGCGAACGACTGTGCGTACCGCACTGACATTCGAGTAGTCGGCTACTGCACGCGCAATCAGCGTGGTCACGCCGCCCCCTGCAGCACCTAGCACCAGTGTTGGGGTTTGCTGCAGGCTAGGGGTCTGAAGCACTCCCAGCAGAGCTGCGCGATCCACCAATCGCCCGGCAAAGATACGGCAAGCCTCTGCGCCAAACGCTGCGTGAAGCTGTTGCTCCAACTGAGCCGCAGAGCGGTCTACCAGGCTGTCGATCTTCAGCTGAATTTGCTGCGTAAGCGTGGCCAATACTTGCTGGATAAACGATGGCAGGCTGTTATGGGATATCTCTGGATTTAGTCCAACTGCCGCGCCAACGTCTGGCCGACCCAGCCAATGCTCCGAATAAACCAACAATCGCGATGGCTCTAGAAGCGTGCCCAGATGCTGTTTCAACTTTGAAACACGTTCTTTGTGCAGCGGGTTAATTCGGCCTTCTTGAACGTCGAGATAAGGATCGACGGTGGCATCCATGGGTAAACCGGCAATGGTTCGGTTCACTACCAATGCACTGTCGTAAAGAGATGCAGAGTCTGCAGGGTCTAGTAGTGCCACCTGAAACTCCATCGCTGTTGCTGATAACGCGAGAAATGCCTTCTCCTCTGATGTGAAAGGGAGTCGGTCTAAGTGAGCCTCCATTAACTCACGTAACCGTACCTCGTTGTGGGCGCTGTCCGTTGTGCCCCCCAATTGCAGGCTTCGGGTGTGCGGCAATGCATTGAGGTCCAAGCTGGAAGTGGGGTAGCAGCCTTCTAGGAACGTCCGGTCTTCTTCGTTTTGCAATGATTGTTGAAGTGCTTCAAACAAGGCCACTCTTATGCAGCTGGGTGCTGGTTGCCATCCCCAACGGTCGCCCAACATGCCCAGAAAGTTGGGTTTGGGCGACTCTTGAAGACATCGCCTCACCTCTTCCAGACAAACATCCATAGTTAAATGGCGTCTGACATGTTCTGCGCTGACGCCCCAGCGCAGGTCTATGGCTTGAAACGTAATCCCATGTGACTCGCACAATGCCCTGAGCTTTGGAAAGACAGAAGTCTGCAGAGCTGCACGTTCTGCCTGAAAGTCACTGAAAGTTGATGAAACAAATAGGCGTATGGTTTGTTGGAGCATTTGCGTTGGAAGTTTGCAAGTGAATGTGTGACAGTCTGTTAGTGTAGATGCGCAATTGAGTTCGTAATTGCCTACTGGTAGCACACTTGAATTGTTTGTTATCGCCGTAGAGTAGACAGTGTCGGTTTGGTAGTTCGAACAATAAATGACAGCGATCCATCGGATTCGCGCATTCAAGAATTAGGTTCAAATTGGGTAGAAACGAGTGGTTAACTAAATCACCAGTGCGAAATAGAGCACTCGTTAACTTGTTCTCTACATTTCGGATCTTTGACTCAGTCTAGAAGGCGAAGAACTTGAAGTCCTACAAAAGCTAGGGACTGCGACTGGCCCAAAACCGACGAAAAACAGTGCAATCAAATCGCATTTTGGGGTTAGGTGTGGATCAGAACAATGGCTAGGTTTCAACTGGAAATGCTGTCAACGTTTGGATAGGAATTGATGGCTGGGTTCAGTGGAATACACCGGTGTTGCATGTAACCCGTTGAGTCATTGCTGACGCTTCTTTAAAGCGGCGGAGGAGGCATCCAATTTCTAGCCGACTATCTCACTGCCGATACGACACAAGTACTAGTGAACGACCTCTGGGATGTACTTTCCTTCTCAACTCCTCGACAGACAAAACACTCTAGAGCAGTACCTAATAAATTCTTCTACTGCTGACGTCGCAGGTGAGGTCAAGCTTGGTGCATTGGATTCATTTTTCCAAGAATCGCACTGTCAATCAAAGAATGACTTTCATGTTCTGGCAATTCATAGTGCCACCACTCTTGAGGTATGTGCTTAAAGCCAGCCTGGACCATGATATTGAGCAGAAGCAAGCGATTGGCCTGCGCTACCTCTGAAACTTGATCCGAGAAGTGGTGCGACAGCGAGGTCATGTGATCAAAGTCTGTTCCCATGTCCAACTCGACGCCATTTGCGTCAACTAAAGTCAGATCAATGGCAGTGCCTCTCGTGTGATTAGATCCAATTTTCGGGTCTGCCACATAGAGCTTATCTACAGCCGTTTCCCACAACTCAACCTGAGCTTCATGCGGACGAAAGGCATCAAAGATTTTCAGCTTACACCCCGATTTCGCAGCCAAACGAACGGCTTGTCGAAGACATACCTCGGCATCGTGATGCAGTAAACAAATAGGGCGTTGATAGATAGGTCTACCGGAAATATTGTTGGAAGTGGCGTAAACCAAGTCCAGCACTACATCATGTGTTTCGGGATTGACGGCAATAAGTTTTTGCATTTTTATTGGTGACAGTGTTTCTGCAAATTAAGTTGCAAGTGTGTTTAAAAGGGATCTGTCTAGGGCAAGGCTTCTTCATAAAGATCGAATGAAATCCGTTTGCCTTATTTCTGAGGACAACTAGCATTAGGATGACTACGATGGCCTTTTCAGCCTTACCCTCTCAACGACAGTTCACCTTGTTCCGAATGCACTCGGTGACACTTCACGTATGTATCGATCGGTGATGTGTTCTTTTCGGTTGCCAAAGGAATCAGACATTTCGGCAGGGTTTCGTTCTTTGTTGTCCCTTCAACAACTCCGCGTGTCATGCGCTTTTGAGGCCGCTTGCAAGATGACAACGTGCATAACGAGTGTCGAAGACTTGCTGGGTTAACAGCTGCGGCTTTTCGCAACCAGCAGATGCAAACGGGCAGCGCTCAAGGAAAAAGCATCCTCTGGGTAGTCGACGGTTACTCGGCAGTTCTGTCTCGCCGATCGCCATACCCTCATCCAGGGGGCGTCCGATCTCGGGGACTGAATCGAGCAGCAATCGGGTGTAAGGGTGTGACGGCTTTGAGAGAACCGTTGCGGCATCACCGATTTCCACGATCTGTCCCAGATACATGACAGCGATTCGGTTGCACATGTGCCGAATCACAGAAATGTTGTGCGAGATGAGAATGTAAGTGAGCCCCTTGCTGGAACGAAGCTCCGCCAATAAGTTGAGGATCTGTGCCTGTACTGAGATATCAAGAGCCGAAGTTGGTTCATCAAGAACGATTACATCTGGTTTTGAAGAAAGAGCACGTGCAATAGCTATGCGTTGACGCTGGCCTCCGGAGAACTCGTGCGGGTAGCGATCCAGTTGCTCACGTCTAAGTCCGACTTGCTCCGCTAGTTCTGCAGCCATTTCCCGCAATTCGCCACTTGTCTTCTTTTCCTTCAGGAAGACGGGTTCTGTAATGACGCGCCAGACAGGAAGTCTCGGATCCAACGATGATTGAGGATCTTGAAACACGATCTGCAGCTTATGGGAAGTGTCAGCGGACCATTGCAAACTTCCCTCAGTTGGCTTTGTCAGTCCAGTAAGCACATTGGCCAACGTTGACTTTCCGCAGCCGGACTCCCCAACAATCCCCAACACATCTCCCTTAGAAACTGTCAGATCAATACCATTGAGCGCGTGTACCGTTGCTGTAGGCCTTCCGATAAAGTCGGCTCCAATTTTGAAACGGACATGCACGTCATTGAGTGCCAGAGTTGGAGTCTTCGTCATAGTTCTTCCTTCGCATACCAACAGGCGGATTTATGCTCTAAATCTACCGATTGAAGTGGGGGCTTATCCTTGCATTTGTCTGTTGCGGCTGAGCATCGTGGTGCAAAGCTGCATCCGATAAGGGGTTGCGACAAATTAGGTACGGTGCCTGGAATTGAGTGAAGCAGCTCACCGGGCTGAACTCCCTCGGGCAATGCTCGTAAGAGGGCACGCGTATAGGGGTGCATCGGAGTTTTCAAGACCGCTGCCGTCGTTCCTTCTTCGACCACGCTGCCGGCATACATGACATACACCCGGTCGCAGAACTGCGAGACCAAAGCTAAGTCGTGGCTGATAAAGAGAATCGATGTTCCCAAATCACTCGCTTTTGCGCGCATGAGCTGGAGCACCTGCCGTTGTACAGTGACATCAAGTGCGGTGGTCGGTTCATCCGCAATAATGATTTTTGGATCACAGCTAAATGCCAGAGCAATCAAAATGCGCTGCCGCATACCGCCCGAAAGCTCAAATGGATAGCGTTGAAGCACCTGTTCGGGATCCGCAATTCTCATGTCACCCAGGAGCTTGATCGCCAATGCGCGTGCATCTTGTTTGCTGCAGTCGCGATGCAAACGGATAACCTCCAGCATCTGGCGCTCAATCCTTTGTGTCGGATTCAGGGCTGTCAGAGGCTCTTGGAAGATCATGGAGACATCTCGACCACGCACGCTGAGCATGTCTTTTTCTCGTGCACTGACCACATCGCGGTCTAACAAAGTGACCGTACCGCCAGTGACATTAAATCGTCCCTCAGGCAAAAGTCGCATCGCCATCATGGCCGTAACCGACTTGGCGGATCCGGACTCGCCAACGATGCCCACGACCTCTCCTCGGGCGACCCGCACGGTGACACCGTTTACCGCGCGTACCGCACCTTGATAGATGGGGAACTCAATCGACAGATTCTGAATGTCGAGAACATTTGGTGAATTTGTGTCCGGCATATCAACGGCCCTTCTGCTTCGGATCTAGTAGGTCACGCACACCGTCACCCAACAGATTGAAACCGGTTGCAGTGAACAAAATTGCAAATCCTGGGAAAGCTGAGTACCACCATTGATCCAAAATGTAGTTACGTCCGGTAGAAACCATCGCACCCCACTCAGCAGTAGGTTGTTGTGCGCCCAATCCAATAAAGGAAAGTGCAGAGGCCATCAGGATGGCTCCCCCTAGGTCCAGAGTCGCTTGAACGATCAGTGGCGGCATTGCATTGCGCGCTACGTGCCAGCGCAAGATTTGCCAGTTGGACGCTCCGAAAATCTTCGCTGCCTTGACATAGGGCATTTCGCGAATAGTCAAGGTTTGCCCTCGAGCAAGACGCACGTAAAAAGGAATCCGAACCAATGCCATCGCGAACATTGCATTGACAAGACTCGGGCCTAGCGCTGCCGCTAGTGCCATCGTGATGACCAGAGAGGGGACAGACAGAACGACATCCATGATTCGCATCAAGATTGTGTCAACCCGGCCGCCTACGATGCCGGAAATGCATCCTAAGAGCGTGCCACTCACTCCGGCGATGGTCACGACAAAAATCCCAACGCCAACAGAAAGCTGTCCGCCGTAAACCACTCTGCTAAAGAGGTCGCGGCCTACTTCATCAGTTCCAAACCAGTTGTTCCACGAGGGCGCCAGTAGCCTTGCCTTCAAATTGATAGCATTTGGATCGTGGGTGGCAATGAGCGGTGCGAAGATCAATATCAAAAGCACCGATGTGATCATCACTAGTCCAAGCAACATCATTGGGCTGCTGCGCAAGCGATAGAGGAAGAATGCCCAGTCAAAGCTATTTGATTGAGTGACTGGACTTGTGGAATTGGCAGTAGTTGTGCTCATCTCAGTTCACTTCTTGAATACGTGGATCAATCAACATGTAAATCAAGTCGACAAATAGATTCACCAGGACGTACGCAAAGGACACCACCACCGCAAAGCCCATGACAGCCGGAAAGTCCAGGGATTGAATGGAATTCACCACGTAGGCCCCCATTCCTGGCCAGGCAAAGACTGTTTCGGTGAGGACGGCCCCGTATAACAAGTCTCCTAATGCAAGACCCAAAACGGTCACTGAAGGGATCAAGGCATTTGGCAGTGCGTGGCGTACGATGACTTGCCATTTGGCGATGCCGTTTGCGCGTGCTGTTCTAACGTAGTCCTGCTGCAACTCTTCCAACATGGCTGATCGAATCTGCCGCGCAACCACTCCCAAGTGAACAAAACTCAAAGTGAATGCCGGAAGAATGAGATGCTTGAAGGAGCTCGCAAACGCTGGCCAATCACCGGCGATGGCGCTATCAATGAGATAGAGGCCCGTGACCCTCGCAGGTGGCGTAAGCTCTGTACCGATACGACCACCACTTGGCAGCCATCCAAGATCTCCGTAAAACGTCATGATGAGCAGCAAGCCCAGCCAGAATGCCGGGGTCGAAATCCCGGTCACAGCCATAGTTCGGACCACATGGTCTATCGGCCTGTCTCTGTACACCGCCGAAAGAACGCCCAAAGGGGCACCAACTAAAACGGCCAGGAGTAGCGCGATCAACGCCAGTTCTAAAGTAGCTGGAAAAAAAATCTTTAAATCCTCTGCAACTGGACGGTTTGTCCTTAAAGACGTTCCTAAGTCCCCATGAATAGTTGCATTCAGGTACTTCCAGTATTGCTCAGGTAATGGCCGATCAAGCCCCATCTGAATTCGTATGTTCTGAACTACCTCTTCACTTGCCCGTTCGCCCGCTACCAATCGTGCAGGGTCACCTGGAATCAGGTGGGATATGGAAAAGGTGATTAGTGAAACGCCTAGCACCACCGCTAGTAGAAAGAGCAGACGTTTGCGTATGACATTGATGAAGAGCATGACGGTTTACCTCAGTCAAGAAATTCGACGCGATAGATGAGACAGTACCCAACCCAAATGCATTTGATTTGGGTTTGGTCCTGTGCTATCGGTTAGCGTGACTTAGACATGCCGCCGAAGTTATAGATTTGCTCAAGCATCGGGTTGAAGACATACCCATTGACGCTGTCGCGCAGTGCGATCAGGCTGTTCTTTTGGTAGAGCAACACGTAAGGAGCGTCTTGCACCACGATGTCCTGCGCCTGTTTGTAGAGCTTAATACGTTGGGCTTGTGACGTTTCCGAAGCAGCTGTGCGAATCAAGCTATCCACCTTGGCGTTGGTGTAGAAGGCGCGGTTACCTGCCATCCCTTGTTTCTTTGAGTCGAACCAGAAGTTCATGAACATGTATGGGTCGGCGAAGTCAGGGCTCCAGTTGCCAACAGCGATCTCAAAGTCACCTTTGCCTAGGCGGTCACGGAACACTGCTTGGGCGATCTTTTCAAGCTTTACCTCGATACCCAAAGGCGCCAAGTTCGCTTGCAACGTCAGTCCGATGGGTTCCCAGCGAGGATCCCGGTCCGAGTACAGGAAGCTTAGTTTTGTGGGTTTGTTACCAGCTTTGGCCAACTCAGCTTTAGCTTTAGGCAAATCCAACTTGTATTGGAATACGGTTGGGTCAGCTCCCCACATTCCTACAGGGATTGGGCCCCGCAGCTGTTTAGCTTTGCCATCCAAGATTCCATCGATGATTCCTGAGTAGTCGACAGCCCAAGAAATGGCGCGGCGAACCTCTGGCTTATCCAAGCCTGGCTTATTGTTGTTTAGATAAAGAATGGTAGTGCTGAGACTGGGGAACTCCTCAATCTTGAGTCCTGGCTTTGCCTTCATTGCGCTCAACTGATCGTTGGGCAGGTCTTCGGCAATATCCAGATCGCCGTTTTCCAGCTGAAGGCGTCGCGCAGAGGCTTCGCCAATGATCTTGATACGAACTTTAGAAAACGCGACTTTCGGTCCCGCATAGTGAGGGTTGGGTTCCAACACGAGTGCCTGACCTTTTTCCCAGTTTGCGAGGCGGTAAGGCCCAGAGCCCGCTGTGTTTACAGCGAGCCAACCTTTGGCAGCATCACCGTCGCGAACTTTCGCTTCAATTTTTGGATTAACGATGCCAGCACCATTGTTTGCCAGTGTGTACAAAAATGGTGTGTATGCAGTAGCCAGTTGGAAACGGACACTCATGGGACCGGTAACTGTTACGGCGGTGTTAGCTGGGAAGGCTTCCGATGGGCCTTGCTTCAAGCCAAACAGGCGGTCAAAAGAAAACTTAACTGCGGCAGCATCCACCGGTGTACCGTCATCGAACTTGTTTCCTGCTTTGAGCTTGAAGTCCCAAGTCAGACCATCTTTTGAAACCTTCCAGCTCTCAGCCAACTCAGGTTCAACTTCAGTGCTTCCTTTGCCACCGATAGATTTGTAACGCACCAGGCGCTGATAAGCGTGGTAGGAGGCTGTCCAATCATTGTTATCCATGGTTACGCCGGGATCCATAGTTTGTGGATCAGCGGCCTTACCGATAACCAACGTATCTTTGGAGCTTTGCGCCCAGACGGGAGTTGCACTTAGGGCAAGTGCGGCAAGCAGTGTTGCCAACGCTACGGATGGGCGAGAGGGAGCATGCTTGCGCAATGCTACAGATCGGTGCTCAATTGTCATTTATCACTCCTGTTACAAAAAAAGACCTCGTCAGACCATCTTCTGAGGCCGCCTACCAAAAAAAGAAGACAAAAAAATCCCCCGCAGCCAGTTGGGCCACAAATCTTTCATTCGGGGGGAGAGGATTCCTGGACTACTTCATGTACTGGCCGAACAGCTCTTGGGCCTGGGATAAAAGTTTCATCTGATCGCGAACACTTTCACCTAACTCATCAATCACATCCTGAATCAAGAGGTTCAAACTGAAGTGAATGGCTGTCGTGGGTCTAAAGAAGAAACCTTCTTCGGTGGGAAGCGCAACCACATAGGGAGTTATTGACGCTCCCCAATCGCACAGCTCGTCACAGAAAATTACTACCTCAGCTCCTTGCTTGCGTGCGGCCTGAGCAAGTACTGGGCCATTTCGGCCATACCGGAAGGTATCAATGATGATTAGCGTTCGTTTTGGGCGGGGATCGGTCAGCAACTTTGCATAAACGCCGTCTGTACCATCTAGCTCATGAACGTTGGCGCGTACGTAGCCAAGTCTTTGCACCAATCCATTTGCCAGGTAGCCCATGGTCTGGAAACCCGTGGCATAAACGCTATCGGAATGAGCAACCAAGTCGACAATATCTCGCCAAATCGGTTCTTGGCTTAGTTCGCAGGCTCTACGGGTAGCCAACGCTGCGGAATCAAAGTGCGCAGAGTGGTTTGAGGGTGGACGAGATCGCTGGAATTCATCAAATCGCTTGCCTATGGTGCTGCGCTCGTTGCCGTAAAAGTCCTTTTTAAACGCCTCTTTAGCAGCCGCAGCACTCTCGAACCCCAGTTTTCTGAAAAACCGCGTGACAGTCATTGGACTGACGTGCGTCCTATCAGCAATGCTTCCGCTAGTTTCAACCGAAAGCGCTTTCGGTTGAGCCAAAAAATAAGCAGCGATTCTTCTCTCAAGCTTGGTTAACGTTTCGTGCCGGTCATTGACTAGCTTAATGAATTCGTTTTCCATGATCTTTGTTGATTAAGACTGGTGATGACTTGTTAATGAGTCCATTGCAGCAGGTAAACGTCTAACATTCCATAACAAAAGATATAACTGCAACATTTTTGTGATACGTGTCGATTCCGCAACAATCATGCCTTGCGATGGAATGTTCATGCAATCAAAGCCGTCATTGGACCTGGTCTGCTACTTGCCGAGACTGTGTGAAAACTCATCGTGGTCGATGCCAGTCCAATAGACGACCGCTCAGATGGGCCCAGATTGCGTTTTGTTGAGTGAGCCAAGGGGGCAAGGACACCTGGAAACAGGACTCATCGGAGTTTTCACACAACCTCGGCCCATAGTTGCTCTTGATCTTTAGTGTGTTGTCAGCTGTGTGGCAGGACTAACCAGTTAGGAGAAACTCCACTAAATCAGTGTCTCTGTAAGTCTTTCTCCAAGCAAACGCCAAGCCTCGCGTTTTTCTTCTGCGTAGTCATGTAGGAGGTAGTGTCGACGGACCTTACTGCCCGGCAAAACGTGGTTTTGGCAGCGATCAATGATTTCCAGGGATACACCCATACTCTGCATCAGCGTTGCACCGGTTCTCCGCAAGTCATGGGGCGTCCATGCCCCTTTTCTTCCGTCTCCCAAAACGAGGGTGTTGTCGTGCTTCCGGTTTTTCATTGGGCGTCTTGGCCCGCCGTCCGCACTCTTTTTAAACATGGATTGACGATCACCAATCTGTTTGCTCATCGATTTGACGTCTACGTGGCCATCTTTGTGCCTTGCCGGAAAGCACCACTCCGTGTGGCCAGTGAGTTCATAGAGCCGTCGAAAGTGCTTTAGCGAAAACTCTGACAAGTAGATGTCGAAATCCGCGAGATTACCTTTGACATTCGCTTTGGGGATGAACCATCGTCCAGATTCGAAGTTCACGTGCTCCCACCTGGCCATGGACGTCTCACCCACGCGGCTCAAAGTCGACAGCATGATCCAAGTGGCACATTGAATAACAGGATCGACAGGGTGGGGCGCCGTCCGTTTGTTCTCTGCTGCGTCATAGCTCGCTTGCAAGTCTAGGTAGATCTGCTGGAGTTCCCTGATTTCGTCAGAGGAAAGGATGCGATCTCGTTGATTGTTGAGGTCATAAGTAGGGCTGACGATCTTTTCGATTTCGATCAAGTCCATCGGGTCACCGTCAATCAAAAGCTTGCGCCATGGTTGGCGCTTTTCCGCCCATGCGAACATTTGCTTGAGGTTGTTGCGCATGACGACTGCAGCACGATTAACACCGCGATTGACCAGTGCTCGGAGTACACCTCGCAAGTCGTGTTCGGTGATGTCCTTTATAGATTTGCTCCCGATCAGGGGAAGAACATCGGCGCTGAAGGATCGTAGGAGTTCTGCATTGCCATCCTTGCGTCGGACGCCATCTTGCATCCAAGCTTGGAACATATCGTGAAAGGTGAGTCCTTCGGTTTTTTTTGCCGAGTCTTCTTCGGCGAGTCGCTGTTTCTCCGCCTCTGCAATCTGCAGAAGTTGGACTTGGTAGTCGATGCCTTGACGAGCTAATGAACGAATCTTTGCAGCTTCCTCACGGGCATCCTGCAGTGAACAGTGTCCTTCACCACTTGTATCCCGGTACTTTCTGGGCAAGCGGTATTGCCGCTCCTTGCCATTGATGTTGTAACGCACTAGCCAGGTCTTATCACCATCGGTGGCCACGCGGAGTTGTAGGCCATCACCGTCCATGAGTTTGTAAGGCTTGTCTTTTGCCTTCGCGGTTTCGATCCCGCGAACGGTGAGCTTTCCCATCTGCTACCCCTTATATCTTCACTCGAAGATTTTATCCGTGTCCGGCGCGTGTCCGGAATGTCGGCGGATTGAAAAAAATCAGATAGGACGATTTAGGACAAGTATGCGTCGTAACTATATGAATTTATTAAATAAAATTCAAAAGCTAGGATTTGCTAGGATGAGTTAAAACGACCGTTTTACAAAATGGGGTGCAAGGGGTCGAAGGTTCGAATCCTTTCACACCGACCAAAAAATGATAAAGCCGTTAAGCAGATATGCTTAACGGCTTTTGTCATGGGGCTGCAGTTTCGCGCCTTATCTCCGTTTCAATGGTCAGTGGCGCCCTCATAAAAACAACGGGCACAGGCCTGCTGGTAACGGTTGTTTCCACCGATAACTACTTGCTCGCCTTCGCGTACGCGCTTGCCTTCGTCGTCAACCCGCACGTTCATCGTGGCCTTGCGACCACAAGCACAGATGGTTTTGATTTCCTCGATGTCATCGGCCAGCGTCAGCAAGTGTGCTGCACCGGCGAAGGGCTTGCCCTGAAAGTCGGAGCGTAGGCCGAAGCAAATCGCCGGGATGTTAGCCATGTGCGCGATGCGGTGCAGCTGGCGTACCTGTTCCGGTTGCAGGAACTGGGCTTCATCGATGAGAACGCAAGCCAAGCCGGCTTGCGTGCTGAGCAGGGCTTCGAAATCCGTGTGTTCATCAAACGTGTCCGCTTGGCGCTGAATGCCAAGTCGGGATGCGATGCTGCCTACGCCACTGCGGTCGTCGATACGGGCGGTATAGAGCTGCACCCGCTGACCCTGTTCTTCGTAGTTGTAGGCGATTTGAAGCAGGGAGGTGGACTTGCCGGCATTCATGGCTGAGTAGCGGAAAAAGAGTTTGGCCATGGAGGAGGCAATCAACAGAAATCGAAAAAGGGACCTATTGTGGATCAGCCGCAAAGAGCTGATGGGCGTTCTTGGCGACCTGAAGCGTGTCGTAGTACGCATAGGCACCGACCCCCACCGCACCGGCCAGGGGAATCCAGCGAGAGGCGCCTTTTTTAAGCGCGGAGCCCAGCAGCTTGCCGCTGATTTGCAGTGCGAGGGCCTCCAAGGCCTTCATGGTGCTGGAGCGCACCACCACTCGTTCGCCGGCGCGCACGGCGAAGTCGCGGAACAGCTGTGCTGAAACATGTTTGAACAAGCAGTACAGCATTTGCTCCTTGCCCAGGCTGCTGCGCCGGCCATGCAGCGCGGCAATGTCCGCCACCATCTGCGCCTGAATCTTCCAGACTCCCACCATCTCAGGCAATACGGTCAGCCAACCCATCCAGCCCGGCGGCAGGGACAGCGTAGCCGCCATCATGCTGGCCTGCTTGGCTGCCTTGCGGGCAATAGCGTGGGCGCGAGCGGCGGTATCTGCCCGGGCAGTCTCGCCACTCTCTGGCACTTGCACGACCAAGTCCAGCAAGGCACCTGCTAACTGCACACGCAGTGGCTTATTCGGCGTTGGCATGCGTGGGTCCTAGGTGCAGCACTTCGCGCGAACGCAGGCCCGCGCCTGTCAGCCGCTTGAGCAACAGGCGATAGGTATCCAGATCAAACGCCAAGGGCTGGCGGGCAGAGATGGCGTCTTGTAGCGCGTCATCATCATGTACGGTTGCGACGTGGCACCACTGATCAAACACATGGATGTCGGTTCTACCGGTCAGCGGGTTGTGCTCCCGAATACCCATGCGGCCGGGGTGGGGCCAGGCTTGCAGGCGATGCTCAGCGAGTGCCATTTGCAAGCGAACCCGGTGCAAGGCCGGTACTTCGCGGCCCGAGCACACGCCCTTGCAGCGCCCGATTTGACTGGCAAAGCATGCGCCTTTGCCGGATTCCAGTCCGAGTGCGTTGGGGCAGAGCTGGTGCGTCTCGCACAACGTGCGCAGGGCGTCCAAGGCTTGGCGCTTAGAGCGATAGGCGCCGTAGAGTTGTCCCATGTCAGCCGCGTTCACCTCGTCCAGCCGGACTAATTGCAGCAAGGGGCGTGCGGCCGGGTCATCGTGAAGCTTCCAGGAGGTGAGTTGCTTTTCACGCCGCAGTAGTCGGTTATGAATGGGTTGAAGTTCTTTGACCAGGCGGGACTCCAGCAGCAAGGCGCCAAGCTCGCCTGCCGTTTCGCGCCATTCGATACGGCGGATTTCTTGCAGGATACGCATCTCGCGCGCCACTTTGGTGGATGCCTGAAAGTGCGACATCACACGGGTCCGCAGGGTTACGCTTTTGCCCACATAGAGCGGGATGCTGCCTTCGCCGTAAAACAAATAGACACCCGGTGTATCCGGAATATCGGAGACAGGTGTTTCCAGTTGCGGGGGCAGGGCGGCGCTGCCTTGCAGCAGGCCTTGCGCTTCACGTTGCAAGGCTTCGGCACCCAGCTCGCGTGCCGCCACATCCAGCCATGCCAGTACGACGTCCACATCGCCCATGGCCCGATGCCGGGCCTGCGTGTGCAGACCGTGGCGCTGCAGAATGGCGTCCAACCCATGGCCTTTGTGCTGGGGGTACAGCCGGCGCGAAAGGCGCACGGTGCACAGCGTTTTGACCTTGAGCGTGACATCCAATCGCGCCAGTTCGTTGGCGACGAAGCCGTGGTCAAAACGCACGTTATGGGCCACTAACACGGCGCCTTCCAGCAACTCCAGCAGTTGCTTGGAGACCTGGGCGAAGGTGGGCGCCTCTTCCACCATGGCGTCGGTAATGCCAGTCAGGCTCTGGATAAAGGGCGGAATGCGCACGCCCGGGTTCACCAGGGTAGACCAGCGTGCGGTCTCGACTCCGTTATCAATGCGTACCGCAGCGATCTCGGTAATCCGGTCTTGGGTTGCGTTGCCACCCGTGGTCTCCAAATCCAGCACCACGTAGCTGGGCAGCATGGCGGTGCTCACGCGATGTCGATGGTATGGATGCCGTAATGCCCGGAGCGGCGGTCGGCGAAGTAGTGTTCCAAAGTTTCCTTGACGGTGCGAAACGCAATCTCGTCCCAGGGGATTTCTTCCTCGCTGAAGAGGCGCGCCTCGATGGTCTCGGTACCGGGGTTGAACTGGTCGCTTGTGAGCCGGGCGCGGTAGAACATGTGGACTTGTCCTACACGGGCCACATTGAGCAGGCTGAACAGGCCCTCCAGCTCAAATTGGGCGCCGGCTTCCTCGTCGGTTTCGCGGGCTGCGCCCTCGGCTGTAGTCTCGTTCAGCTCCATGAAGCCTGCGGGCAAGGTCCATTTGCCGAAGCGTGGCTCGATGTTGCGCTTGCACAGCAAAATCTTGTCGCCCCAATGCGGCACGGTGCCGACCACATTCAGCGGGTTTTCGTAGTGAATGGTGTGGCAAGCAGGGCAGACGGCGCGCGGCTTGGTATCCCCGTCGTCCGGTACGCGGTACTCGACGGCAGTGCCGCATTCCTTGCAGTGTTTGATGGGGGCGCGTTGCATGGGTCAGACTATACGCACGGTGAGGGATTCCAGTCCGTCCACAGTGGCATGCAGCACATCGCCACGTACCACGGCGCTCACGCCTTCGGGGGTGCCCGTGTAAATCAGGTCGCCGGGTTGCAGTGTCCACGCGGCAGACAGTTGCTCAATGGTTTCGGCAATATTCCAGATGAGCTTGGCAACGGTGCTGCGCTGGCGGTCTGCGCCATTGATTTGCAATGCAATCGTGGCCGCCTCAACACTCGGCACCAGGGCCGCCGGGGTGATGGGGCCAATGGGCGCAGAGTGTTCAAAGCCTTTGCCAATGCACCAGGGTCGGCCTTGCTTTTTCATGTCGTTTTGCAGGTCGCGGCGCGTCATGTCCAGGCCCACGGCGTAGCCGTAGATGTGGCGGTGCGCATCAGCTGCCGCGATGTTGCTGCCTCCTGTGCCTATGGCTACCACCAGTTCCACCTCATGGTGCAGATTGGCAGTGAGCGTGGGGTAGGGCATGTCGACCGTCTGGCCCGCTTCTGCGGCCAGCACGGCATCTGCTGGCTTCATAAAAAAGAATGGGGGCTCACGACCTGTGTGGCCCATTTCTTTGGCGTGGTCTTCGTAGTTACGGCCTACGCAGTAAATGCGATGCACGGGAAACCGCGCTGGCTGGCCGGCCACAGCCACGCTGGCGACGGCTGGCGGGTTGAATACAAAGCTCATGGGCATCTCCCGCCTTAAACCGACTTCACCACCAAGTCAAAGTGCTCCACCACGGGTGGTTGAGCAAAGAAGGGGCCGACGATGGCACGCCACTGGGGGAAAAGTTCGCCTTCCCGGAAGCCGACCGTGTGGTCCTCCAGGGTGTCCCAGAAAATTTGCAGGATGTAGCGTTCGGGGCTCTCAATGCCTTTGTTGACCTTGAATCCTCGGCAGCCTTTGGCTTTGGAGATCACGTCACGCAAGCCGCGCGCGATGGCTTCATCAAAGGCGGCGTTCTGGCCGGGATGGATGCGGATGTCGGCAAGCTCAAGAATCATGATGACTCCAAATCAGGGTGAATGATGGAATGGTAACGGCATCGGTTTATCCTCGGTGGCATGAAGTTGTTCAGCTACTTTCGATCGTCGGCCGCCTTCAGGGTGCGCATTGCCCTGGCCCTCAAGGGCCTTCCCTATGACTACGCTGCAGTACACTTGGTGCGCGGCGAGCAATTGCAGCCCGGGTACCGAGAGCTGCATCCGGATGGCTTGGTGCCCGCATTGGAGGATGCTGGCGAGGTGCTGACGCAGTCCATGGCCATCATGGAGTATCTGGATGAAGTCCACCCTGAGCGCCCATTGCTGCCTGCGGAGGCTCTGGCCCGCGCCAAAGTGAGGGCCTTGGCCCAATCCATTGCGTGTGAAATCCATCCACTCAATAACTTGCGGGTATTGAAATACCTCAAAGGCCCCATGCTGTTGGACGAGGCTGCCAAAGACCAGTGGTACCACCACTGGACCCGCAGCGGACTGGAGGCGTTTGAGCAACAGTTGTCAGCCTTGGACACTTGGCAGCAGAAACGCGGCTTGCCTGCGCCTTATACCTTTTGTTTTGGAGAGTCACCCACATTGGCCGACTGTTGCCTGGTGCCGCTGATCTTCAATGCCAAACGATTTGCGGTGTCCTTGGACGGATTGCCCCGCACCATGGCTGCGTTTGATGCGTGCATGGCTTTAGAGGCCTTCCAAAGCGCAAGTCCCGACGCCTGTCCGGATGGAAAGTCTTGATATGGCTGCAACGCGCGAGGGTTGGATCATCCCAGCCTGGCCGGCCCCGCCGCGGGTTCGGGCCTTGTGTACCACTCGCCAAGGGGGAGTTTCCAGTGCCCCGTATGACAGCCTGAATCTGGGCCTGCATGTGGCTGACGATGGGGCCGCAGTAGAGGTCAACCGGCAACGCTTGGCCCAGGCCGTAGGCGGTAGACCTGTGTTTTTGGATCAGGTGCACGGCAACACCTGCTTGCACGTGGAGGCCAGTACGCCAGACGGGACTGAAGCCGATGCCTGCTACGCCACACAGGCGGGTACGGTCTGCACCATCATGGTCGCAGACTGCCTGCCTGTGCTGTTCGCGGCAGCGGATGGCAGCCGGGTGGCGGCTGCACACGCGGGCTGGCGTGGTTTGGCGGGTATTGGCGGGCAGGGCGTGCTGGAGGAGACTTTGAAGTGTTTTGGTGCTCCAGCGACCGTGGATAGTGCGCGAGCAGCTCCTGAAATCATAGCGTGGCTAGGCCCGTGCATAGGGCCGCGAGCGTTTGAGGTGGGCCACGAAGTGCGCGCCGCATTCGTTGAGGCTTTGCCGGCTGCTGCAGCCTGCTTTGCCCCCTTGTCTACCGGCAAATGGCTGGCGGATTTGCCGGCGCTCGCGCGTCAGCGCTTGCACCTTGCGGGCGTCAACAGCATCTGGGGAAATGACGGCAGCGCGGCGTGGTGCACCGTCAGCAACCCCTTACGGTTTTTCAGCCACCGGCGGGACCGCGTCAGCGGGCGGCTGGCCGCCTGCATCTGGCTGGAGTGAAGCTGTCGCCTGTGCCGCCGCTTGATGCGCGTCAATTGCGGCTTGGCGCTCGGCCATTTCTTGAGCCCTCAAAGCCCGTTTGCGGCCCGGGGTGCCCATGAAATACATCATCAGAGCTACCGGCAGCACGCCGTACAGCAAAAAAGTGAAGATGGCGCCCAGCACCGAGCCTGTGGTGTTGGTGGCCTCGGCCACGCTCATCATCAGGGCAACGTAGATCCAGGCGATGGGAATGATGTACATCAGGGTTTCGGAGAGGTAGTCCTGTCAGGATATCGCAGCTTAAGCCTGCCATACTTGGCAGTTAGACTAGACCCACTAAATTTCAAGGTGATGGCGTGACGCAACCCTCTTCTGACTTTATGGCCCAAGCGGCCGAGCAGTTTCAACAGGCTTTCACCCAAAGCTTTTCCAAGGCGCTGGAATCCTTCAAAGGGCTGGATGCCAGTGCGGCAGGCGCAGGATTTCCTGCCATGCCCGAGGCGCTCCCTGAAATCCGGTTCGCACCGGAGCGCTTGGAGGCGCTGCAGAAGTCGTACACCGAAGAGGCTCTGAAACTGTTTACCCAGGGCATGACGCAGTCGCCCGCCTTGCCGGACCGCCGTTTTGCTGCCCCTGCCTGGCATGACAACCCTGTAGCCGCTTACGCCGCAGCCGCCTACCTGTTGAATGCCCGCACCATGATGGGTTTGGCCGAAGCAGTGGAAACCGATGCCAAAACCAAAAACCGCATCCGCTTTGCGGTCGAGCAGTGGATGGCGGCTGCTTCCCCCAGCAACTTTTTGGCCCTGAACGCCGAAGCCCAGAAAAAAGCCATTGAAACCAAAGGCGAGAGCATCGCCTTGGGTGTGAAAAATCTGGTGCACGATTTGCAGCAAGGCCATGTGTCCATGACGGACGAGAGCCTGTTCGAGGTTGGCAAGAACGTGGCCACCACCGAAGGCGCCGTGGTGTTTGAGAACGAGTTGTTTCAACTCATTGAATACAAACCGTTGACCGCCAAGGTCTACGAGAAGCCCTTTCTGCTGGTGCCACCGTGCATCAATAAGTTCTACATCCTGGATCTGCAGCCGGACAATTCTCTGATTCGCTACGCGGTAGAGCAGGGCCACCGCACTTTCGTGGTGAGCTGGCGCAACCCTGACCAGTCGCTCGCACACAAAACTTGGGACGATTACATCGAAGGCGCCGTGATCAAGGCCATCGGCGTCACCCAAGAGATCAGTGGATCGCCCACCATCAACGCGCTGGGCTTTTGCGTGGGCGGCACCATGCTGGGCACAGCGCTGGGTGTTTTGGCGGCCCGTGGCGAGAAGCCGGTAGACAGCGCCACTTTCCTCACCACCTTCCTCGACTTTTCGGACACCGGCATCCTGGACGTGTTCATCGACGAAGGCATGGTCAAGTACCGCGAGGCCGAGTTGGGTAAGGGCGGTTTGATGAAGGGTCAGGATTTGGCCAGTACCTTTAGTTTCTTGCGCCCGAACGACCTGGTCTGGAACTACGTGGTGGGCAACTACCTCAAGGGTGAAACCCCGCCGCCGTTTGACCTCTTGTACTGGAACAGCGACAGCACCAATTTGCCCGGCCCGTATTACGCCTGGTACTTGCGCAACACCTACCTGGAAAACAACCTCAAGAAGCCCGGCAAGCTCACCGTGTGTGGCGAGAGGCTGGACTTGAGCGCGCTGGACATTCCGGTCTACATCTACGGCTCGCGGGAAGACCACATCGTGCCCATTGGCGGTGCCTATGCGTCTACCCAGCTGTTGCCCGGCAAGAAGCGCTTTGTGCAGGGCGCTTCGGGCCATATTGCGGGGGTTATCAACCCGCCATCGAAAAACAAACGCAGTCACTGGATCCGTGCTGATGGCAAGTTGCCGAAAACGCACGCACAGTGGTTGGAGGGTGCTGTCGAACATCCCGGCAGCTGGTGGACCGACTGGTCCCAGTGGCTCAAGGGCCACGCTGGCAAGCAAATTGCTGCACCCAAGATCTATGGCAAGGGCAAGTACAAAGTCATAGAGGCGGCTCCAGGGCGCTATGTACAGGCGAAAGCCTGAGTTTTTGATTCACTAAGAAGGAGACACCTGATGGAAGATATCGTGATCGTTGCTGCGGCCCGTACTGCAGTTGGAAAATTCGGTGGCTCTTTGGCCAAAACCCCCGCAACCGAGCTGGGAAGCATTGTGATTAAAAGCCTGCTCGAGCGCAGCGGGCTGCCTGTAGACGCTGTGGGCGAAGTCATCCTGGGTCAGGTGCTGGCCGCTGGCGCAGGCCAGAACCCGGCACGTCAGGCGGTGATGAAGGCCGGCTTGGCCAAGGAAACCCCCGCATTGACCATCAATGCCGTCTGCGGCTCCGGCCTGAAGGCCGTGATGCTGGCCGCACAGGCAGTGGCCTGGGGCGACAGCGACATCGTGATTGCTGGCGGTCAGGAAAACATGAGCGCATCTCCCCACGTGTTGCTGGGTAGCCGTGACGGCCAGCGCATGGGCGAGTGGAAGATGGCAGATACCATGATCACCGACGGCCTGTGGGATGTGTACAACCAGTACCACATGGGCATCACTGCTGAAAACGTGGCCAAGGCGCAGGGCATTACCCGTGAGCAGCAGGATGCGCTAGCGCTGGGCAGCCAGCAAAAAGCAGCTGCTGCGCAAGAGGCCGGCAAATTCAAAGCCGAAATCGTGCCGGTGGTCATCCCCCAGCGCAAGGGTGACCCCGTGGTGTTTGACGCTGACGAGTTCATCAACAAGAAGACCAACGCCGAAGCCCTGGCCGGCCTGCGCCCCGCCTTTGACAAGGCTGGCAGCGTGACCGCCGGTAACGCTTCCGGCATCAACGATGGCGCTGCCGGTGTGGTGGTCATGACCGCCAAGAAGGCTGCAGCCCTGGGCTTGACGCCATTGGCACGCATTGCCAGTTTCGGCACCACTGGCTTGGACCCCGCCCTCATGGGCCTGGGCCCGGTGTCTGCCACCCAGCGCGCGCTGGCACGAGCAGGCTGGAAGGCATCCGACGTCGATTTGTTTGAGCTGAATGAAGCCTTCGCCGCACAAGCATGTGCCGTGAACAAGTTGCTGGACATAGATCCTGCCAAGGTCAACGTCAACGGTGGCGCCATCGCCATCGGCCACCCCATCGGCGCGTCTGGCGCCCGTATCCTGGTAACCCTGCTGCACGAAATGCAGCGCAGCGGCGCCAAGAAAGGGGTTGCGTCCCTGTGTATCGGCGGCGGCATGGGCGTGGCCCTGGCGGTCGAGCGTTGATTTGAGGTGTTTTGGGCTGCTGGCGCCCAAATAATTTGCGCTGGCAGCTACTGAATTGATAGCAATGTGATTTAAAAAGAGGAAACAAAATGAGTCAAAAAGTAGCGTACGTCACCGGCGGCATGGGTGGCATCGGAACCGCCATCTGCCAACGCCTGCACAAGGAAGGCTTCAAAGTCATTGCCGGTTGCGGCCCTACGCGCGACCATGCCAAGTGGCTGGCCGAGCAAAAGGAACTGGGCTATACCTTCTACGCCTCTGTGGGCAACGTGGGTGATTGGGATTCCACCGTCGAAGCTTTCAGCAAGACCAAGGCTGAGCACGGCAGCATCGACGTGCTGGTGAACAACGCCGGTATCACCCGTGACCGTATGTTCCTGAAGATGAGCCGCGAAGACTGGCAAGCGGTGATGAGCACCAACCTGGACTCCATGTTCAACGTCACCAAGCAAGTGGTGCCTGACATGGTCGAAAAGGGCTGGGGCCGCATCATCAATATTTCCAGCGTGAACGGTGAAAAAGGCCAGGCCGGCCAGACCAACTACTCGGCTGCCAAGGCCGGTATGCATGGCTTCTCCATGGCTTTGGCCCAGGAACTGGCCACCAAGGGTGTGACAGTCAACACCGTGAGCCCCGGCTACATCGGTACCGACATGGTCAAGGCCATCCGTGAAGACGTGCTGGCCAAGATCGTGGCGACCGTGCCCGTCAAGCGCTTGGGCGAGCCCTCTGAAATCGCATCCATCATTGCATGGCTGGCGTCGGAAGAGGGGGGTTACGCCACTGGCGCTGACTTCTCGGTGAACGGCGGATTGCACATGGGTTAAACCCGGCTGCAAGCTCCGTAAAAAGCCCGCTTTTAGCGGGCTTTTTTTATGTCGCTGCGTGTGGCGGAATTGCAGAAATGTCTCCTATCCGCCTGAGGAGCCCCATGCGCTGGGGTATGCTCATTCGGGAATGAAGGGACTTGCGCTGAAGTTTGACGTGTTGATGTCGAATACCGAGAAAAGAACGCTGCGCAAGCGAACAACGAGCTTATGAAATCTGAAGAGTCTGTGTGGATTGATGTCGCGCTGTTGCGCGTGGGGCATTACATCGAGCTGGATGTAGGTTGGATGGCGCATCCATTTCCCACCGGCAGTTTCAAAATCAGTTCCCAGAAACAGATTGATGTGATTCGCGGGCTGGGAAAACCCCAAGTCCGCTACGTGCCCTCCAAGAGTGATGTGCTGCCAGCGGTTGTAGAGCAGGGCGTAACGTCCGGCGCACTTAGTGAGGCCGCCTCCGCAGAGTTGGCACGCCAGGAGGCCGCTGCCCGTGAGCGGGAGCAGCGTCAACTGCGTGCCGCCATGCTGGCAGCGCAAGAGCGCAGTCTGGTCGTGTGTGAGCGGCGATTTGCAGAATCAGTTCGGCTTTACCGCAAGACCTTGGACATGGTGCAGTCCAACCCCAAGGAGGCCGCCGCCCCCTGTATGGAGATGGTGACGACCTACGTCAATGACATGCTGGACAAGGGCGAGGCTTCCATCCGCCTGCTTTCCGAGACGGCGGGTGACAAGTCATCCATGCATTCGGTCAACGTAACCATCATCGCCTTGTTGCTGGGCAAGGCCATGGGCCTCTCGCGTGGCGAGCTGATGGATCTGGGCATGGCGGCCTATCTGCATGACATCGGCAAGGTCAAGTTGCCTGACCGTGTGCGGTGGCTGGAGGACAACTTTTCCAGCGCCGAGTACCGTCTGTACCAGGAGCATGTGGCCCAGGGCATCACGATAGGCCGGGCGATGGAGTTGAACCCGCCGGCGCTGCTGGCCATGCTGCATCACCACGAAATGGTGGATGGAAGCGGGTTCCCGTCTCGCTTGCGCGGCGACGCCATGGGAACTGCAGGGCGCATTCTTGCGCTGGTAAACCGCTATGACAACCTGTGCAACCCCAGCCGCCCGGGTGCTGCCTTGACGCCGCATGAAGCCTTGTCACTGATTTTCGCGCAGTTCAAATCTCGCTTCGATTCAGCGGCTTTGAGCGCCTTCATCCGGATGATGGGTGTGTATCCCCCGGGCTCGGTGGTGCAATTGATTGACGACCGGTACGGCATCGTGGTGTCCGTGAATTCGTCCCGCCCGCTCAAGCCACGTGTGGTGTTGCATGAGCCCGGAGTGCCCAAGCACGAGGCCCTGATCCTGGATCTGGAAAAAGCCCCGCAGCTGGGCATACGTCGTAGCTTGAAGCCCGGTAATCTGCCACCGGCAGCGCTGGATTATCTGGCTCCCCGGCAGCGCATTGCCTACTTTTTCGATCAAGCGGTAGAGCCCGAAAAACCACCTGCAGCGGTGTGAGACGGGCGCCGTTCAGGCGCTCATGCCTTTCCAAAGCATGTAGGCCGCCAGCAGGTACAACACGCAGGCGAATACCCGCTTGAGTTTGGCTACCGGCAGCTTGTGCGCGGTACGTGCCCCCAACGGTGCAGTCCATACGCTGCACGCGGCAATCACTGCCAAGCCCGGCAGCCAGACATAGCCCAATGACCAGGCGGGCAAGCCTGGTAGTGCCAGGCCAGCGAGTACATAGCCGCTGGTGTTAGCCAGCGCAATTGGGAATCCCAGAGCCGCACTGGTCGCCACCGCATTAATGATGGGGATGTTGTGCGCCATCATGAAGGGCACGCTCACAAAGCCACCACCAGCTCCCACCAGTCCGGACAAGAAGCCAATGACGCTGCCCGCCGCCCACTGGCCTGCAGTGCCGGGCATCTGGCGGTTCGGTTTGGGTTTCTTGTCCAGAAACATTTGCGTGGCCGAGTAGCCGATGAACAAGGCGAACAGCAATGCCAGCGTGGTCCCTTTGAGTAGTGCGAACACGCCAAGGCTTGCCAGTGCACCACCCAACACAATGCCGGGGGCCAGACGTTTCACCACGTCCCACCGCACGGCTCCCCGTTGATGGTGGGCGCGTACGCTCGAAATGCTGGTGAACATGATGGTCGCCATGGACGTCGCAATCGCCATCTTTACGGCAATGTCTGCCGGCACCCCGCGGGAGGTCAATATCCAGGTGAGAAATGGGCCGATCAACATGCCGCCGCCAATGCCCAACAGGCCGGCGACAAAACCGGTGGCTAACCCCAGTGCTGCCAGTTCGAGAATCAGGAGGGGTTCAAACGGCATGGAGGGGGCGCCTGAAGGTTGGAATGAGGTGCCTGCGAAGATCCACCGGACCGGCATCCTGAACCGGGGTTCAGGTGGGCGAGGTCAGCGTCAACTTTGGGTTCATCTGACGCGAGATGATCACGCTAGTCGAGCAATATTCCAAGCCCTGGCTCAATGAGCATTGGTTCAAGGAAATATAAAGCCCGGCGGATTCGCAGACGTCTGTATTGTAGGTCGCAACCCTCAACTTGCGCCGGGGGGGGGCTTATTTCGTTGCCCTACAACAGGCGCCCGTCGTCGCCCAGTGCTGCGTCCAGTCGCTCCAGCAGGGAGTTAAGCAATAGGGCACCATCGCCTTCGATAGGTGCTGTGGTGGCGGCAGGGGCCGACACGGGTGCTGTTTCGATGGCGGGAGCTTTGTCGGCCAGGTCGAAAGCGAGATTGAGGGCTGCCAGCACGGCAATGCGGTCACGGGCACGCACCTTGCCGGCATCGCGGATTTTGCACATGGCAGTGTCCACACGCTCCACAGCTTCCAGCAAGCGTGCATCGCCACCGTCGGGGCAACCCAGCAGGTAGCTTTGCCCCATGATTTGAACTTCCAGCTGTTTCATGTCGGGTCTTTGTGGGTCGCCAAGTTGTCAGGGATGCGTTCCAGCAGAGCATCCACACGGGCGCGTGCTGCACCCAGACGGGACTTCAGCGCATCACGCTCGTGGGTGAGTGTTTCCACCTGGCTGGTGAGCAGGGCGTTGGTACGCTGCAATTCTTCATAGCGAAGCAGCAGGCGTTCCACACGCTCAGCGATTTGGTCGATGGGAGTCTGATTCGACATAAGGCATTCATTGTAGGCGTGGCGCAAGCATTAGCTGCGTAAAATGCGCCCTGTTGGTGCTCGCGGTGTGGTTCGCATGCCGCAGTTCAACGGGAAGCAGGAGGGGTCTGCCGCACGCGGCGGTCCCTAACCTGCGCTGCCCCCGCAACGGTAAGTGGACGTGTCACTTCGACACCGCTTTCATCACAGTCACTGAGCGTTTTGAACACGCGCTTGGGAAGACGATGAAGGTTGTTTCCACCAGCCCGGATACCGGCCAACAAGGTGGAGCTGCGCCAGGCGCAACTCCTTAACGCTCATGCCCTGGCGGGGAAGCCGGGGAGAGTTTCTAGTCGGGTTTTTTTCATGTCTTTTGTTTATTCCAAGGCGCCAATCGTGGCTCTGGGGTTAGTTCTGTCTGTGTCGTCGTTAACCTGGGCTCAGGAGGAAGGGGTGCGTCAGCTTCCAGAAGTGGTGATCACCGCAACTCGCACAGAGGTGCGTGTGGACGAGGTCATAGCGGATTTAACGGTGATCGATAGCGAAGCGTTGCGCAACAACTCTGGCAGATCGGTCGCAGAGGTGCTGGCCCGAATGGCAGGCGTCCAAATGTCATCCAATGGCGGTTTGGGAAAGTCTTCTAACGTCTATATCCGCGGGACAGAAGGCCGCCACGTTTTACTGTTGGTGGACGGCGTGCGGTACGGTTCCTCCACTACCGGCTCGCCTAACTTCGACGCGATTCCTTTGGAAATGATCGAGCGGATTGAGGTCTTCAAAGGGCCCAGCTCTGCGCTGTACGGAAGTGATGCGGTGGGAGGAGTTGTACAAATATTCACCCGTAAAGGGAAGGAAGGCTTTCATCCCTACGCCAGCTTGACCGCAGGAGAGTGGGATCGCAATGAGGTGTCAACAGGCTTTACTGCTGGAGCGAAAAACCTGACTTACTCGCTGGGTGTACAGACTCAGAACGAGGGTGGTTTTTCGGCCACTAATCCGCGACTGGGTTCGACCGCCACTTCTGGATTCAATGCCGATCGTGATGGTTACGCTCAGAACGCTGTGCAAGCGGCCCTAAATTGGCAGTTCACAGAGAGATGGTCCTTGGACGCCAAAGTATTGCAAACCGATGCAGTGAACCATTACGACGGAGGTCGCAATCCTTTTGACGTTCGAGGCGAGTCCACTAGCGCAATTCGTAAGCTGGGCTTGGAAGGGCAGATATTTCCTGCGTGGAAGTCCCGACTGGAGTTGAGCACTAGTGCAGACCGGGCTGCGAGTCTTACCAGCACGTCCACGAGCCGATTCAATACACAGCAGCAGCAATGGAGTTGGCAGAACGAACTCTTGACACCGTGGGGCCAAGTGTTTGCTGGGCTGGAAGCGCTGCGTGAACTGGTTGACGGTACACAGCTGTATACCGTCAGTGACCGGACCACGCAGTCCGCGTTTGTCGGAATTTCGGGGACATCGGGCGCGCACAGTTGGCAGGTCAACGCTCGGCAAGACAACAACACGCAGTTCGGCACCGCTTCCACAGGTTTGGTGGGATATGGCTTTAAATTTAATCAGGACCTGCGCTTGCACGGTTCCTATGGCACCAGTTTCAAGGTTCCGAGCTTCAATACTTTGTATTGGTATGACCCGGTTGCGACCAACTTTCAAGGGAATCCGACTACCCAACCTGAAAGCGGCGAGAACGCCGAATTGGGCGCAAGTCTGGCCATCGGTGATCAACTTTTGAGCTTGGTGCATTACGAAAATCGCATCAAAGGCTTCATCACGCGCCAACCAACAGTAAGCAATATTCCCTATGTCAAGCTCGACGGCTGGACCTTGGCCTTACAAGGGGAGACGGGGCCTTGGTCTTTTCGGAGCGCGCTCGACTTTTTGGATGCCCGCAACCAGCTCACTGACAAAAAGCTGGTACGTCGGCCAGATCTGCAACTGAGCACTACGGTGAACTATGCCATCGACACTTGGACGCTGGGTGCCACCTTACTTGCTACGTCGGACGCCTATGACAATGCCACCAACACCGTTTCATTGGGCGGTTACACCACTTTAGATGTGTTCGCATCCAAAAAACTACGTAAAGACTGGTCAGTAGAGGGACGTGTCATCAACTTAGGCGATAAGTTCTATCAGACTGCACTGGGCTACAACCAACCCGGTCGGGCGGCATACGTAACGCTGCGTTATCTGCCTCAATAATGACTCCAATATCTAACGCCTCTTGCCCCGCGATTCTGATTGCCGCGCCCGCTTCCGGGCAGGGCAAGACCACCATCACCTCGGCGTTGGCGCGTTTGCACACCCGTCAGGGGCGCAAGGTCCGGGTGTTCAAGTGCGGGCCGGATTTTCTGGACCCTTACTGGCACACCCTGGCCAGCGGTGCGCCGGTCTACCAGATGGACTTGTGGATGACGGGTGAGGCGGACTGTCGGGCCCGCTTGTACGCCGCAGCACAGGAGGCCGATCTGATCCTCGTGGAAGGGGTGATGGGTCTGTTTGACGGAGACCCCAGCGCTGCCGATCTGGCGGAGAAGTTCGGTCTGCCGGTGTTGGCGGTGGTGGATGCATCTGCCATGGCGGGTACTTTCGGGGCATTGGCCTACGGCCTTCAGCATTACCGTCCGAATCTGCCTTGGGCAGGCGTGTTGGCGAATCGTGTGGCCAGCGAGCGCCATGCCGCCATGCTGCAAGGCAGCGTGCGTGAGCCCGAACATTTCATGGGCGCGGTGATGCGCAACGCGGCGATGACGCTTCCGGAGCGCCATTTGGGTCTGACGGTGGCCAGTGAAGTCACGGATGCAATGGAGAGGCTGGATGCGGCGGCGGATGCTTTGGCTGAGACGCCGTTGGGGAGGATGACACTGAAGGATTTGCAGCGGTGGTCGGTGAGCTTCAGCTCTGCTGACATGCTGCCGGAAGCTGGGGCGACAGGCCGCTCTGCTCCGTGTCCCCCGCCCGCTTTGTGGGCTCCTCCTTTACCTACGCAGAACAGCCTGTCACCCCAGCCTCCTTCCCTGTTGCACAAACGCATTGCAGTAGCCCGCGACGCAGCCTTTTGCTTTATCTATGCGGCTAACCTGGACACTCTGCGCGCACTTGGCGCTGAGCTGGTGTTTTTCTCGCCATTGGGCGATGGCACATTGCCGCGCTGTGATGCCGTGTGGATTCCCGGTGGCTACCCGGAGTTGCATGCGCAGGCGATTGCCGACAACATCTCTTTGCGCGAAAGTCTGGCTGCGCACATCGCTGCGGGCAAGCCGGTGTGGGCTGAATGCGGCGGCATGATGGCGTTGTTTGACACCTTGGTCACTACAGACGGCGCCCGCCATGCACAGTGGGGCTTGTTGCCCGGTGAGGTCACCATGCACAAGCGTTTGGCGGCCTTGGGTCCGCAGCAACTCCAGTTGCAAAGCGGCACCCTGCGTGGTCACACCTTCCATTACTCCACCACCAGCACCACGCTGCAGGCCGCCACCCGCACGGCAAAACCGGACCACGACCCGCTGCCCGATGCCGGCGAGGCGGTGTGGCAGCACGGTGCGGTCCGTGCAAGTTACTTCCATGCGTGGTTTCCTTCCTGCCCGGCTGCCGTGGTCGAGCTGATGACAGCGCCTGATGGAGTCAAGGCATGACGCACGATCTGCTGAACTTTGAGCGCGGCCCGCAACGCATTGTCTGCCTGACAGAAGAAACCACCGAGTGGCTGTATCTGCTGGGGCAGGAGCATCGCATTGTGGGTATCTCGGGCTATACCGTGCGGCCGCGCCGCGCCCGGGAAGAGAAGCCCAAAGTCAGCGCTTTCTTGAGCGCCAAGACCGACAAGATCATGGACTTGCAACCAGACTGCGTGCTGGGTTTTTCTGATCTGCAGGCGGATATCGCGTCCGACCTTGTCAAGCGCGGCGTGCAAGTCACCATCTTCAACCAGCGCAGCGTGGCCGAAGTTTTTTCCATGCTCTACCAGCTCGCCGCCATGGTGGGCGAGGTGGAGCAGGGGGCAGAGCGCATCGCGGCCATGCAAGCCGATCTGCGTGCCATGCAAGCCGCGGTGGCGGCCAAGGTCGCCGCAGGTGCCCGGCGTCCCAGGGTGTTTTTTGAGGAGTGGGATACGCCCCACATCAGCGCCATCCGTTGGGTCTCGGAGCTCATGGGCATTGCCGGCGGTGACGATTGCTTTCCCGAGTTGGCACAAGAGCCCATGGGCAAGCAGCGCATCATTGCCTATGGCGCAGAGATCGTCCGCCGTAACCCCGACATCATTCTGGGCTCTTGGTGCGGCAAGAAATTTCGCCCGGAGAACGTGGCTACGCGAGAAGGCTGGGCCGAGGTGAACGCAGTACGCCACCAGCAGCTGTTTGAGATCAAATCGCCCGACATCCTGCAACCCGGCCCGGCCGCTTTGACAGACGGTGTGCACAAGATGCATGCGCTGTTTTTGCAGTGGATGGACGCGGACCTCGCGGGAGCATTCAAGCCATGAGTACGATGTCCATCGCCCCCACTGAGCTGATTCTGGGTGGCCAGAAGAGTGGCAAATCGCGCCGGGCCGAACTGTTAGCCCGGCAGTGGCTGGATGCCTCGCCCGACCATGAAGCTGTGCTGATTGCCACCGCCCAGCCGTGGGATGAAGAAATGCGCCAGCGTATTGCCCGCCACCAGGCTGACCGCGCCGAGCGCGTGCCCGGCATGCGCACGGTGGAAGAACCGCTTGCCTTGGCCGAAGCCATTCGCCAGCAAAGCGATGCCCGCACGCTGGTGGTGGTGGACTGCCTGACGCTGTGGCTCACCAACTTGCTGATGCCAGCAGAGAATGAGTCAAACAAGGCTCCCGCGCCCATGGATACTGCGCGAGCAGCTTCTCTTTTGATAGCAATTCAGGAATCCAAGGGGCCGGTGGTTTTGGTGGGCAACGAGATCGGTCTGGGCGTGATCCCCATGGGGCGCGAGGTGCGTGCTTTTGTGGATGCGCTGGGTCGCTTGAACCAGGACGTGGCTACGGTGTGTGAGCGCGTGACCTTGATGGCGGCGGGGCTGCCTTTGTCTTTGAAGGGGGCTGCGTGATGTCGTGGCTTGTGCAAATCACCCGCCGACTTGGTGGGCGGACCGCAGTCGCAGTGGCCAAGAGCTTTGCTGCGTGTCCCCCGCCCGCGTTGCGGGCTCCTCCTTTACCTCCGCAAAGCCCTTGGCCACCGCGGCTGCTCAGGTGCTGGCGGGAAGGCGGGGCTCCCATGCGTTTTGCGGAGGTCAAGGAGGAGCCTGCGCAGCAGGCGGGGGACACGCAGCAAAACGTATGGGTGCCTCGCCTGATGGTCGTGATCGCACTGGTATTTGGTTTTGCGGGTGCCACCCACGCCCTGCAAGTCACCGACGACCGCGGAGTAACCATCACCTTGCCCGCCGCGCCGCAACGAATCGTGAGCCTGCTGCCCTCGTTGGCAGAAACAGTCTGCGAGTTGGGCCACTGCCAACGCATCGTGGGGGTGGACCGCTATTCCACCTACCCGTCCAGCTTGCAAAAGCTGCCCCAGGTCGGCGGCGGCCTGGACCCGAATATCGAGATGATCGTCGCCCTCAAACCCGATGTGGTGCTCATGGCCAAGTCATCCCGCGCAGGCGAGCGACTGGAGTCTTTGGGCATCAAAGTGTTCGCCTTGGAGCCCAAAACCCATGCGGATGTGCAGCGTGTATTGCTCAAACTGGGCCAATTGCTGGAGGTGCAAGACGCCCAGCGCATCTGGCGCGCGATTGATGCGGGCGTGTCGGCTGCGGCCCAGTCCCTGCCAGCCAAAGCGCGCGGCGCCAAGGTGTACTTTGAGGTGAATGAAGGGCCGTATGCGGCGGGTGAATCGTCCTTCATCGGCGAGACGCTGACCCGGCTGGGCGCCAAAAACATTGTCCCTTCCAAGCTGGGCCCGTTCCCCAAGCTCAACCCCGAGTTCATTGTCCGGGCCAATCCGGACGTGATCTTGATCGGCCAGCGCAGCGCAGGCGCCTTGATGGCGCGGCCCGGTTGGCAATCCATACGCGCGTTGCGTGAAAACCGGGTGTGCATTTTCCCCACGGAAGAGGCCAACGTGTTGGTGCGGCCCGGCCCGCGCATGGCCGAGGCCGCGCGCATCATGGCCAAGTGCCTGGAGACCAAGTCTCCCGTCAACGGAGGCAAGTCGTGAACACCCCATTGGTGCGCTGGCTGGCTCTGGCGGGGGTGCTTGCAGCCCTGTTGCTGCTGGCTGTGGGTATCTGTGTGGGCAGCACCGGGTTTGAGAACTTGCTGAAGCCCTTGCTGAATCCCGACCAGGATCCGGGCCAGACGGCCATGGCACAGCAGATCGTCTGGCAGATCCGGCTGCCGCGCACCGCGGGCGCTTGGGCGGCTGGTGCGCTGTTGGGCTTGGCCGGTGCGGTAGCGCAAGGCTTGTTCCGCAACCCGCTGGCGGACCCTTATCTGTTGGGAAGCGCCTCTGGCGCTTCGCTGGGCGTGGCATTGGCTCTGGCGGCCCTAGGCGGTGGGGCAGGCATGCTGGGTGGCGGCAGCGCCGGCAGCATGATGAATGGTGCGGTGGCGGTCAGCGTGTTTTCCAGCAGCGTGTGGGTGCGCATCGGCTTGACCGGAGCGGCTTTTGTGGGCGCAGTAGCCGCAGTGCTGCTGACCTTGTTGCTCAGCCGAGGTGTGGGCCACACCCTGCGCCTGTTGCTTGCGGGTGTGGTGGTGGGAGTGGTGCTGGGTGCTACCACCCACCTGGTATTGCTCTATACCCCCGATTCTTTGCAGGCCATGCAGGCCTTCATGCTGGGATCTACTGCCTTTGTAGGATGGACTTCGTTCAACCTCATGGCCGGTGTGTGGCTGGTGTGTGTGCTGGCCGCCTGGCTGTTGGCACGGGTGCTCGACGGCCTGAGCCTGGGGGACGCAACTGCACTCAGCCTGGGTCTGCCGGTCGCGCCCATGCGCGCCGCTTTGGTGGCTGTGCTGGCGCTGGCCACCGGTACGGCGGTGGCGCAAACAGGGCTGATCGCTTTTGTGGGGCTGGCGGCGCCGCACCTGGTGCGCTCTATGGTCAAAACCACCCATGCCCACCTGATGTTGCTTTCCAGCTTGGTGGGCGGCGTTCTGCTCATGGCGGCCGACACGCTGGCGCGTGGCCTTCTGGCACCGCAAGAGCTGCCCGTGGGCGTACTTACCGCAGTGCTGGGCGGTGGCTACCTTCTGTGGTTGATGCACCGGGGTGGCCGGCATAGCGGAGGTGCCACATGATGCTTGAAAATGCTATGAAAAACATAGCTATCCGCGCAGATTCCATCAGCGCCAGCCTCGGAAATGGCATCGCCAAGCAGCAGGTGCTGCACGGTGTGTCAGTAGACATTGCGGCAGTCCAATGGACCAGCATCGTCGGCCCCAACGGAGCGGGCAAGTCCACCTTGCTGCGCTGTCTGGCCGGAGTGCTGCCCCATAGCGGTACGGTGCATCTGTTGGGAAAACCCATGCAGTCACTGCCGCAGCGCGAGCGCGCCCGCCAGTTGGCCTGGCTGGGTCAGAACGAAACTTCTGCCGATGATTTGACGGTATGGGACGTGGCCTTGCTGGGTCGTTTGCCGCACCAAGCCTGGTTGGCGCCCGCCAGCCCGGCAGACCACGCGGCCGTAGAGCAAGCGCTTCGTGCGACCCAGGCGTGGGACTGGCGTTGCCGCCCGTTGGGCCACCTGAGCGGCGGCGAGCGTCAGCGGGTGCTGTTGGCACGGGCACTGGCGGTGCAGGCCCAAGTACTGCTGATGGACGAGCCCCTGGCCAACCTGGACCCGCCGCACCAAGCCGACTGGCTGGACGTCGTGCGCGCTTTGGTGGCGCAAGGCACCACGGTAGTGAGCGTGTTGCACGAAATCAGCATGGCTCTGCATGCCAAGCAGGTGGTGGTCATGGCGCAGGGGCGGGTGACCCACCACGGCGCGAGCAATGATGCAAGCACCCATGCTGCGCTGGTTGACGTGTTCGACCACCGTATCGCCATCCATGCCATTGAAGGGCAGTGGGTGGCGTTGCCGAAGACCAGGCCATCGAGGGAGGACCGGAATGGATGCTCTGCGTAGGTTAAGGAGGAGCCCGCAGGGCGGGGGACACGGAGCAGGGCATTCGTTCCGGTTCTTCCGGCGCGCTATTGGCACTTGCCGGGGAAGCCGGGGCAGGCTTTCCGCTCCGTGTCCCCCGCCTGCGTTGCGGGCTCCTCCTTAACCTGCGCGGAAAGCCCGCCCCGGTTTCCCCTGAGCCGATTCACACTCGTAGTTTTGTCAGAGAACCCATGCACATCGAAACCCCACCCACCGAAAAGCCCTATGAAAAAGCCGAGGGCGAACGCCGCGGCATCGTCATCGTCAACACGGGCGACGGCAAAGGCAAAAGCACGGCCGCTTTCGGCCTGGCCCTGCGCGCGCATGGCCGTGGCAAGAAGGTCAAGATCTTCCAGTTCATGAAAGTGCCCACCGCCCGCTTTGGCGAACACCGCATGTTCGAGCAGATCGGCATCCCCATCGAGGGCTTGGGCGACGGCTTCAGCTGGAAAAGCCAGGACCTGGAGCACAGCGCCCAGCTGGCGCGCGACGGCTGGGCCAAGGCCAAAGCAGCGATCCTGAGCGGCGATTACTTCATGGTCACGCTGGACGAAATCACCTACCCGCTGATCTACGGCTGGATGCCGCTGGACGACGTGCTGGAAACTCTCAAGACCCGCCCCAGCCATGTCCATGTGGTGCTGACCGGACGCCGTTGCCCACCCGAGATCATTGAGTTGGCGGATACGGTGAGCGAGATCCAGATGGTCAAACACGCGTTCAAGGCGGGCATTCCGGCCCAGCGTGGCATTGAGGACTGACAGCCCATGATCAGCACTTGGGTCCTCTGCAACGCGTTGGCGCTGCTGGTGGCATTTGCTGTGGACCACGTTTGGGGCGAACCGCCCGCGCGCCTACACCCGGTGGTCTGGATGGGGAACTATCTGGAGCGCACCGGGGCCTGGTTGCAGCGTCGTGCGCGCCAGGACCCGGCCGTGCGGGATCTTGCAAGTTTTGTGCTGGGGGCGCTCATCTGGTGTGCGGGAGCTGCTCTGTTTTTGATAGCGTCTTTGCTCTTGCTAGGTGCGGCCTTGGAGCTGCCTTGGTGGGCCGCCGGTGTGGCTATGGGCTTGTTGCTCAAACCCATGCTGGCGTGGGCAATGCTGAAAAGTGAAGTGCAAGCCGTCGAAGCAGCCTTGGCGCAAGGGTTGGATGCAGGGCGTGAGCGACTGGCCTGGTTGGTGAGCAGGGATGTAACCCGGCTCACCGACATGCAGGTACGCGAGAGTGCCATTGAGACGCTGGCAGAAAACCTGAATGACTCCGTGGTCGCACCCGTGTTCTGGTTCGTGGTGCTGGGTCTGCCGGGGGCAGTGCTCTACCGCTTTGCCAACACAGCAGATGCCATGTGGGGCTACCCCGGCATCTACAAGGGCCGCAATTGGGCCTGGGCCGGCAAATGGGCGGCGCGTTCCGACGATGTACTGAGCTGGGTGCCTGCCCGAGTCACGGCCGTGTTGCTCTTGCTGGTTGCAGGCCGGCGTGCATGGGCTTTGCGCAGCCGACTGCCGCTTGAAGCGCGGAAAACACCGTCCCCCAACAGCGGCTGGCCCATGGCGGCCATGGCTTTGGTGCTGGGTGTGGTTCTTCGCAAACCAGGGGTGTATGTGCTGAACCCTGATGGCCGGGAAGCACAGCAGGACGATATGGAGACCGCGCAGGTTTATGCCTCCAAAGCGGTGCTGGCGCTCGTGGGCTCTGCGCTGGCAGCTCTTCTTTTGATAGCAATAGGGGGCTGAGTGAAACCCGCACTGCGACTCCACGGCGGGCCCGATGCGGCGGGCGCTGCGCAGTTCGATTTCTCCACCAACTCGAATGCCTGCGGGCCGTGCCCCATGGCATGGGCTGCGGTACAGGCGGCTGATGCGACCCGCTACCCCGACCCCCAGTACACCACCTTGAAGTCAGCTTTGGCAAGGCATCACAGAGTGGATCCGTGGCGGGTCGTGCTGGCGGGAAGCGCCAGCGAGTTCATCTTCCGCATCAGTGCCTCGGTGCGCCAAGCGGGTGGTAGCCGGGTGCACCTGCCACAGCACGCCTATGGTGATTACGGGCATGCTGCACAGGCCTGGGGGCTGACACAGGCGAGCGACCCGGATGCTGCGGACTTGGTTTGGGCTTGCGACCCTGCCAGTCCCACCGGCCAAAACCACTTGGGCTGGCCCCAGAATCTGGAGCGGAGCACCGTGGTGCTGGATGGCGCGTATGCGCCACTGCGTCTGAGCGGCGAGCCGGCCTTGTCTTCAAGCCGGAGCGAGAGCGTGTGGCAATTGTTCTCCCCGAACAAGGCGCTAGGACTCACGGGCGTGCGCGCCGCCTATGCCATTGCGCCTGTCCATGCACCGGCTGCTGTTGCCGCTCTGGATGCCATGGCCCCGTCGTGGGTGCTGGGCGCGCATGGCGTGGCGATGTTGCACAGCTGGACGGCACCAGACACGCAGGCGTGGGTAACGCAGAGTCTGGGTACTTTGCGTGAGTGGAAGCGCAATCAAGTCAGCGCACTTGAAAAAGCGGGTTGGACCGTGAAACCCAGCGACGCCAATTTCTTTTGCGCCCGACCGCCCGAGGGGCGTGACCTCTCAGTCCTGCTGCCCACCTTGCGCGCGCATGGCATCAAAATTCGTGACACGACATCCTTTGGATTGCCTGGCTGGGCGCGGCTCGGCGTTCTGCCGCCTGATGCTGTCGATGCCCTTGTTGCCAACCTAAAATCTGGAAACTGACCATGCGACATTCTTCAAGTAGCCGGCGAGTGTGGATGCTTGTCTTGGCCTTGTCCGGCCTGGCACTGTGGGCGCCCGCCGCCGTCGCCCAGCCCAAGCCCTGCGCACTATTGCTGATGCACGGTAAGTGGGGCCACCCGAACAACCTCGCTGGTTTCGGCCGGCAAATGGAGCCCGCCTGCGACACGCAGAGCATCGAAATGCCATGGTCCCGCCGACGCAATTACGACCAACCATATCCCGTCGCCATCACCGAGATCGCAGCCCAAGTCAAAGCGCTGCGCGACAAGGGCTACGCGCGGGTGCTGTTGGCAGGACACAGTTTTGGGGCGAATGCGGCCATGGCCTACATGGCGACCCAAGGTGATGCTGATGGAGTGATTGCCCTGGCACCGGGGCATTCGCCGGCTTTCACCTATGGCCGGGGCATCGGCAAGGCGTCTGTGGATCAAGCGCGCCAGATGGTGCTTGAAGGCAAAGGCGCAGAGATGCTGGACATGGAAGACTTTAACCAGGGCAAGTCGCGCCCCGTGCGCATGCGGGCGGATGTGCTGCTGAGCTACTTTGATCCTGAAGGCTTGGGGCACATGCCCTTGAGCGCGTCCAGGTTCAAGAAAGCAGTGCCCTTTGTCTGGGTGATCGGCACCAAGGACCCGCTGTATTCCGCTGGTCCTTCTTATGCATTCGAGAAAGCGCCAGTAAACTCTGCCAGCAAGTACCTGGTGGTGGACGCAGACCACATGGGCACGCCGGAGGTGGCAGCCATGCAAGTGTTGGAATGGGTGAGGGCGCTGCCATGACTGCCCAATGCATCATGGTGCTGGGCACCACCAGTGGCGCCGGCAAAAGCTGGCTGACGACTGCGCTATGCCGCTACTACGCGCGGCAAGGGCTCAAAGTGGCGCCCTTCAAAGCGCAGAACATGAGCAATAACGCAAGAGTGGTTGCGTCTGTGAATGGGCAGGGTGAAATAGGTTCAGCCCAGTACTTCCAATCGCTCGCCGCGAACGCGGTTCCTGATGTGCGCATGAACCCCTTGCTGTTGAAGCCTGAGCGCGACACCCACAGCCAGGTGGTGCTGATGGGCCAGGTAAGCCCCGAACTCACGAACTTGCCTTGGCGCGGTCGCAGCCTCAAGGTGTGGCCCCAGATCGCGGCGGCACTGGACGAACTGCGTGCTGAAAACGATGTGGTGGTGATCGAGGGAGCCGGCTCACCCGCCGAGATCAACCTCTCCAGCAGTGACATTGTGAACATGCGGGTGGCCAAGCATTGCAACGCAGCTTGCTTGCTGGTGACCGACATCGACCGCGGTGGTGCGTTTGCGCACCTCTATGGCACCTGGGCCTTGCTGCCCGAGGATGAGCGGGCCTTGATCAAGGGCTTTGTGCTCAACAAGTTCCGCGGTGATGCTTCGCTGTTGTCGCCGGCCCCTGAGATGCTGCAGGAAATGACTGGCGTACCTACGGTGGCTGTGCTCCCCATGTGGTGGCAGCACGGCCTGCCGGAGGAAGACGGCGTGTTTGACGACCGCAGTGTGGCGCGCGGTTCGGTCAATCTGACTGTGGCGGTGATTGCCTACCCGCGTATCAGCAACCTGGACGAGTTCCAACCACTCAAGAATATTCCGGGTCTCAGGTTGCAATGGGTGCGCAGCCCTAGCGAGTTGGCGGGCTTGAAACCTGGCGACTGGATCATCCTGCCCGGATCCAAGCACACTAGTGGTGACTTGGCGTGGTTGCGGGAACAGGGGCTGGATGCTGCGGTGGCGCAGCATGCGGAGCGGGGTGGGGCGGTATTGGGGGTTTGTGGTGGTTTGCAGATGTTGGGCGAGGCGTTGATTGACCCGCACGGGATCGATGGCAATGCGCCCGGACTGGGCTTGTTGCCGCTGGTGACGGTGTTTGCGGAGGACAAGACGGTTCGGCATACATCCACGCGATTTACCTCTTCTTGGCAGGCGCAAGCCGAAGGAGGCATGGCCGGGGGCCTCATGCTGCCAAACGCGCAGAAATCGGCCCCCGGCCATGCCCCCTCCGGCTCGGGTGTTGGCAGGGGTGATGCCAGAACAGCTTCTCCTTGGGCTTCACTAGCGGGTGTGCCTGTGTCCGGCTATGAAATTCACCATGGTCAAACAGCCCAGCATGTAGCTATGGCTGTGGCAGGCAACTTGGCCCAAGCCGTCTTGCCCGACGACCTCGGCTGGTGCAATGCCGCCGGCAACGTGATGGGCGTTTACTTGCACGGTATGTTGGAAGATGCCGCTGTCTTGCAGGCCTTGTTCGGTGCGCGTTTGCAGGGTGAAGTGCCTACTTTGGACAAGGTGTTTGATGGTTTGGCGGACTACATCGGAAACCACTTCGACGCGGGCGTGTTGGACGCAATGGTGGCGCGTTAGCAGAGCCTTGTGAGGTGCGGTTGTTCACTAGAGCACTGCTATCATCGACGCCTTCAGGTGCCCCTTGCCACGGTTTGGGGAGAATCGGGAAGACGGTGTGAATCCGTCGCGTGCCCAACGCTGTAAGGATGATGACTCGCGCTCAATGCCACTGGCCGCCAAGGCCGGGAAGGCGCGTCGGGTCAGGTGATTCCAAGCCAGAAGACCGGCCTGATGTTGTTCATGCACAGCAAGGCCGGGCTGTGCTTCTTTGATTCAGCACAGGGGAATGCCATGAATTCATCGTCGGCGCACGCCGCATCGGGCCTGCACGCCCAATCTACCGATTTTCCAAACGACACCGCAGCCGCGTGGGACCTTGCTCGCGGGCGGACTGTCTTGGCCGATATTGCCGATCCGGCATTGACGCAAGCGCTGCAGGACACGCTCAATAACAAAACCAAACCGCTGGGTTCACTCGGGCGCCTGGAAGAGGCTGCGCTCAAAATCGGCCAAATTCTTGGTAGCACTGCGCCGGCGCTGGAGCATCCGCAAATGGTGGTGTTTGCGGGTGATCACGGGCTCACGGCCCGCGGCATTTCGGCATTTCCGAGTGATGTGACCTGGCAGATGGTGGAGAACTTTCTGGCCGGTGGCGCGGCAGTGAGCGTGCTCTCCAAACAGAATGGCATTGCCTTGACGGTGGTGGATTGCGGTGTGAAGCACGACTTTCTGGCTGGCTTACCCGCGGGTGCTACGAGGGTCGGCTTGCAGGTGCGCAAGGCGTCTGGTGCAGAGCGGGGCACTGCGGATTCGTCTACACAGCCCGCGATGACGTCTGCCCAGCGTGACCAAGCCTTGCAACATGGCATGGAGCTCGCAAAGGGCTTGCCCGGCAATGCTTTGCTGTTGGGGGAGATGGGCATAGGCAACACATCGGCCGCTTCCATGTTGCTTTCGCATTTGGGCGGCTTGGACATTGCGGTGTGTACCGGAGCCGGTACCGGCTTGGATGCGCCGGCGGTCCAGCGCAAAACTGAGGTGCTGCGCGAGGTGCTTGCCTTGCATGCCGGTGCGACCGCGCCGCTGGATGCTTTGGCAGCCCTCGGTGGCTTTGAGATCGCGACCATGGTGGGCGCCGTGTTGCAGGCGGCCCATGAGCGGCGGGTGATTGTGGTGGACGGCTTCATTGCCACCAGCGCCATCGTGGTGGCGCATGCCTTGCAGCCATTGGTCTTGCAACGTTGCGTGTTTGCGCACCGCTCCGGGGAGCGCGGTCATGAGTTCATGTTGCAGCACCTGGGCGTGCAGGCGCTGTTGGACCTGGGGCTGAGGTTGGGCGAAGGCTCCGGCGCTGCATTGGCGTGGCCGCTGCTGCAGTCCGCCTGCACCATTTTGCGCGACATGGCGAGCTTTGCTTCGGCGGGCGTGTCTGAAAAGGCAAACGGCCCGGTGCCGGTGGCCTGAACTCGGCATCTCACAACAATGCGCAGTTTCATTCGCCATTACTTGTTGGCTCTGCAGTTTTTCAGCCGTGTGCCGGTGACCGGTCGCTTGGCGGATTGGGTGGGCTTCAGCCCGGCCATGCTGCGCGCCAGTGCCGCGCACTTTCCCGGCGTGGGCTGGCTGGTGGGGGGGGCGGTAGCGCTGCTCACCTGGGGCTTGTGGGTCCTGCTGCCGCCCAGCCCTTATTCACCTCTGGTGGCAGCTGCCTTGGGTACGGTCTTGAGCGTGGTGATGACCGGCGCCTTCCATGAAGATGGTTTGGCCGATGTGGCAGATGGACTCGGCGGCAGCCTGAACCGGGAACGTGCTCTGGACATCATGAAAGACTCCCGCGTGGGAGCCTTCGGTGCCATTGCCGTCATGCTGGCGCTGCTGTGCAAAGTGGCGCTGCTGGCCCTCCTGGGCTCGCTAGGCGCCGGGGTGATGGTGGGGGCGGTGTTTGCGGGGCATGTGGTGTCGCGCACCTGGCCGCTTTTGACCATCCGCCTGCTGCCGCATGTGGGCGATACCGCGCAGTCCAAGTCCAAACCACTGGCAGACCAGATTTCTTTGCCCGCTTTGCTCGTGGCTGCAATGTGGTGTTTTGGGGCCTTGGCGCTCACCGCTGCTGCGCCGGCAGCTATTGAAATGGCAGCAATACCATTCTCTGCCTCGGACTGGTGCCGGGCATTGCTCGGTGGCGTGTTGGCTGCAGCAGTGGCATGGCTTTGGATGTACCGCTGGTTTTCACGGCGTTTGCAGGGCTTCACCGGTGACTGCCTGGGTGCCACACAGCAGGTGTGCGAAATAGCCTTCTACCTCGGAATGGCCTGTGCGCTTGGGGGCGCTGCGTGACGCTGTGGCTGGCCCGGCACGCCAAGGTCATGGCGGAGCCCGGCCTGTGTTACGGCGCGTTGGAGCTGGGTAGTGAACCAGCCGCCACACAGGTGGCCGCCAGCGCCCTTGCGCAGGAACTGCCGCTTGGCATTCCCTTGCGGTGCTCGCCACGTGTGCGCTGTCGCGAGTTGGCGGCGGCGTTGCGCAGTGTGCGGGCAGACTTGCCTGAAGCAGTGATCGACGCCCGGTTGGCCGAGATGGACTTCGGCCACTGGGAGGGCAAGCGCTGGAGCGACATAGGCAAGGATGCGGTGGACGCATGGACGGCGGACTTCTGGGCCCATCGATTCGGCGGGAAGCAGAGCTTGGCGGAGTTCATGGCAGGAGTTTCCGAGGCGTGGAAGGAGCACTTGCAACGTCAGCAGGATGAGGTATGGATCACGCACGCCGGTGTCATCCGGGGCTGCGATCTCCTGCATCGGGGCTTTTGGGGCCCTGTTCAGTCACACGAGTGGGTGGGTCCAGAAGTGCCCACGGGAGCCTGGTTGCGTTTGTAAGGGTCTATTAACGATAAAAAATCGTTAATGAACTTGTAACGATGTTCGCGCGGCTCTCGGTATTTCCCCTAGTGTAGAACGCAAGAAATCTGGTGGACACTTCGTCTACTGTCCGAACTAACTCATGCAGTCCATGGGCGGCGGTAGGAAAAAGTTGATTCAACACAGACGCCCATACCGGGTAATTATTCTGGAGACATACATGAAATTTCAACGTCAATTGACCGCTTTGGCACTGGCCATGGCAGCCGGTTCCTCTTTTGCTCAGCTGACCGTCGGCGTGAGCTTCGACGCGTACCAGGAAGAACGCTGGAAGACTGACGAAGCAGCTATCAAGGCCGAGTTGGCCAAGAGCGGCGCCAAGTACATCATGTCTGACGCTGGTTCCTCTACCGAAAAGCAATTGACTGACATCGACAGCTTGATCGCCAAGGGCGCCAAGGTCCTGATCATTCTGGCACGCGACAAGGACGCCATCCTGCCTGCCGTGAACAAGGCCGCCCAGCTGAAGATCCCAGTGATCGCTTATGACCGTTTGTTCGAAGCTCCCGGCACCACCTACATCACTTTCGACAACAAGGAAGTGGGCCGCATGACTGCACGTGCGATTTTGGCTGTCAAGCCAAAGGGCAACTACGCCATCATCAAGGGTGATCCAGGCGACAACAACGCCAACTTCCTGCGTGAAGGCCAAGGCGAAGTTCTGGAAGCCGCAATCAAAAGCGGTGACGTGAAGATCGTTGGTGAAGAGTTCACCGCCGGTTGGAACCCACAGAACGCCCAGAAGAACATGGAACAGATCCTGACCAAGAACGGCAACAAGGTTGACGCCGTTGTGGCTCAGAACGACGGTATGGCCGGTGGCGTAGTGGCTGCTTTGACCGCCAAGGGCATGCAAGGCATTCCAGTTTCCGGTCAAGACGGCGACCACGCTGCTCTGAACCGCGTGGCTCTGGGTACCCAGACTGTGTCCGTGTGGAAGAACTCTGCTGACCTCGGTACTGCTGCTGCCAAGGCTGCTGTGGAACTGGGTTCCGGCAAGCCTGTGACCGGTGCGGGTGACTGGGCTGGCGGCCCCAAGAAGGTGACTCTGAAGTCCATCTTCCTGAAGCCTATCCCTGTGACCCAAGCCAACCTGGATGTGGTATTGAAGGCTGGCTACATCAAGAAGGACGTTCTGTGCAAGGGCGCAGACGTATCCAAAGTGGCTGCTTGCAAGTAAGCGTTTTTTCTAACTTTTGTTAGCCATTCACCGCGGGCCGGGCTTGTGCTTGGTGCCCGCGGTGTCGTTTTAGAACTCCGTTTTCGGTTTCGTTTGGGGAAGTCAATGAATCAAGCTCTAAAAAACTTGAAGCATTCGGCCATCGATTGGCGCATGGTGCTGATGACCGCAGTGTTGGTGGTCACCACCGTTGTTTTTAATGTTCTGTCTGGCGGTATCTTTTTCTCTGCCGAAAACCTCTACAACATTGCGCAGCAGACTGCGGTGGTCGGCATTCTTGCGACCGTCATGGTGCTCATTATTGTGGCCCGTCACATCGACCTCTCTGTCGGTTCGGTGATGGGTTTTGTGGGTGTACTCATTGCATTCTTGATGTACACCTTGGACTGGTCTTGGCCAGCGGCATGCTTGGCCGGTTTGGCTGCTGCCATCCTGACCGCGGTGTATCAAGGTGTGTTGACGGCTTATGTCGGTGTGCCGTCTTTTGTGGTCACCTTGGGCGGATTGATGTCCTTCCGCGGCGCCGCTTATCTTGTGGCTGATGGCAAGACCCAGCCATTGTCCGATCCCTTTTTTCTGAAGCTTGGCGGTGGCTTTAATGGTGGCATAGGCACAACAGCCAGCTGGATTCTGGGTGGCGTGATCTCCTTGTGCATTGTCTTGTCCATGCTCGCCAAGCGCCGCTCCAAGCAGCGTTATGACGTACCGACCAATCCTTTGGGACTGGACATCGCACTGTCTTTGATTCCCATCGTTCTGGTAATGGGTTTCGTTGCGGTGATGAATGCATACCAAATCCCCGGCAAGGATGACGCTCAGGGCGTACCCATTCCCGTGTTGATCTGGGGTGCTGTGGCCGTGATCATGGCGTTCATCGTGCACCGTACGCGCTTCGGCCGTTACGTGTTTGCCATGGGCGGCAACCCTGATGCTGCAGCCTTGGTGGGTATTCCCGTCAAGCGCGTCACCATGATGCTATTTCTGCTGTTGGCGGTGCTCACAACCATCGCCGCGATTGTGGCGATTTCCCGTCTGAATGCCGGTACCAACTCCCTGGGTAACAACCTCGAGTTGCTGGTGATTGCCGCGACGGTGATCGGCGGCACAGCGCTGGCGGGCGGTAGCGGAACGATTCTGGGCTCCGTGTTGGGTGCCCTGATCATGCAATGTATTGACAGTGGCATGTTGCTGCTGGATGTGTCCATCGGTACCCGCTATGTGATCATCGGCCAGGTGCTCATTGCAGCTGTGGTCTTTGATGTGGCTTATCGCAAATGGACGGGAGATGTGCTGTGAGCGCCAACATGGAAACTACTAAAACCAAAGCCGCCGTGGACACCAGCAAATGCCTGGTGGAAATGCGCAACATCAACAAGGCGTTTGGTGGTGTGCATGCGGTGGAAAACGTCAGCATCAACCTGTACCCCGGCGAAGTTGTGGCCGTGCTGGGTCACAACGGTGCCGGTAAGTCCACCCTGATGAAGATGCTGGCCGGCGCGTATCCCATCGATAGTGGCGACGTCATCATCAACGGCACCAAGGCCCACATCCGCACACCTGCGGATGCGCAGGCCGCCGGCATTGAATCCATCTACCAGACTTTGGCGCTGGCCGACAACCTGAATTCGGTGGCCAACCTTTTCCTCGGACGTGAACTGCTCACTCCCTGGAGGACATTGGATGACCATCGCATGGACGCCGATGCCCGCAAGGTCTTTCAACGCCTGAACAAGAACTTCAAGAACTACCACACGCCTGTGCGCCGCCTGTCCGGCGGTCAACGTCAGGTGGTGGCGATTTCGCGAGCCATTTACTTCAATGCCCAGATCCTCATCATGGACGAACCCACAGCGGCTCTGGGCCCTGAGGAAACGGCAATGGTGGCCAAGCTCATTGAGCAGCTCAAAGCGGAAGGCGTCGGCATTTTCCTGATCAGTCATGACATGCACGACGTGTTTGCGCTGAGTGACCGTCTGGCTGTCATGAAAAACGGCAAGGTGGTAGGTACCTACCGCACCCAGGACGTGACCGAAGATGAAGTGTTGGGCATGATCATTCTGGGCAAGAAGCCGGAAGGCAAACCGGAGTGTGAGCGCAATCCGAAGTAATCCGGTTTTCTGTGCTGTTCCTTGAGTGTTGAGCACATTGCATGAAAACCACGGGTGATTTGCAGTTGCTCAAGCGGATCAATCGCAGTGTTTTGCTGCGACTGATCCGCAGCCAGCCCGGCCTTTCAAGGGCCCGTTTGGCCACTCTGAGCGGCTTGACCAAGTCCACAGTGAGTGGTTTGGTGCGTGAACTGCTGGACGAACACTGGCTCACTGAACCTGAAGCGCCTGTGGCGGGGCAGGGCATGGGCAGGCCTTCTACCCCGCTCCATATCGATGCAAACAAACGCGTGTTGGTGGGGATCGAGATCGCGGTCGATTGCGTGCGCATCGTCTCCGTTTCGCTGACCGGACAGGTGCTCAGCCACAAAGAAGCGTTGCTGGACGACCCGCGGCCTGCCAGTGCATGCAAGCTGGCAACTCAACTTCTCCGTGTTCTCACCAAACAGTTGGATCTCAACCAGATGTTGTTGTCCGGTGTAGGCGTATGTCTGCCCGGCGCTATCGATGACGCTGGGGGCATTGTCAGATTGGCACCGAATCTCGGTTGGCGCAATGTGCCTTTTTTGGAGATGGTGGCGCAAGAGTTCGGCAAACTCGGTATTCCAGCAGCACATATTCACTTACAGAATGATGGCGATACCGCCGCCCTTGGGGAGTACGAATTCGGGGGCGGAGGCAATGAAGATCCGCTGATTTTTTTGAATTGCGATGTCGGTGTGGGTGCCGGTGTGGTGCTTAACGACAGGCTTTTTACCGGTGCGAGGGGTACGGCCGGTGAAATCGGACACAGTATTTTGCAGGTCAACGGCCCGTTGTGCTCCTGCGGGCGCCGGGGTTGTGCAGAGGCATTTGTGGGTGCACGTGCTCTCAAAGAGCAAACGAGCTTGGAACACGCCGCGCAGTATCTGGGAATGATGCTGCAAAACCTGGATGCAATGTTTAACCCACGGGTGATCGTGGTTGGCGGGCGTTCCACGGTCGATCATCCGGGTCTCGTGGAGGCTGCCCGCAACACCCAATGCGCCTACGCGCAGTCTGCGGGAATGCAAGCGCCTGAAGTTCGGCCTGCACGCTATGGCTTGCACGCCGCCGCGGTAGGTGCAGCTGCCATGGTTTTACACCAGTTCTTGCGTCCGCTTCTGAAAGAAGCGAATTATGTGTCCGGTCATTGATGCACTTAAGGTTTCAATTATTTGATGGAGGAGTTTCGATAATGACGTTCAGAAAGATGGGGTACGTGCTGGTCGCGACCTTGATGCAGCAAGCGTTTGCGCAGGGGGGAGCGTTGCCCGCAACGCCCAAGTTTGTGGAGGAAACAGAAACTTCAGGCCTGCAGATCCGCTTTGAAGGACAGGATGAGTTTATGGTCGGCGGTGGTGTTGCTGTGTTTGATTGCGATAGCGACGGCCTGCCCGAGATGTATGTCACTGGCGGTGTGAACAAAGCCAAGTTCTATCGCAACAAGAGCACCCGCGGAGGTCCGATCAAGTTGCAAGAGCAGCGCTCGAATATGGAGCTGACCAATGCCACCGGTGCTTACCCGATAGACATTGATGCGGACGGGAATGTTGATCTGGTGGTTCTACGTGTTGGCGAGTTGGCGGTTTTCCGGGGCTTGGGGCAATGCAAATTTGAGAATGCCAACGCGCGTTGGAACATTCCGCCCAGCAATGATTGGCACACCGCGTTTTCTGCTACCTGGGAAAAAGGGCAGACCTTGCCGACCATGGCCTTCGGCAGTTACTACGACCGCAGTCGTCCTGATTTTCCATGGGGTACCTGCACTCCCGGTTTCTTGATGCGGCCGGACGCCACAGGCAAGGCCTATGGCGCACCCGAAAAACTCGCACCGGGTTATTGCGCACTCAGCATGTTGTTCTCTGATTGGAATCGCAGCGGACAAGCCAGCCTCAGAGTCGCCAACGACCGCGAGTATTACCAGGGCGGGCAAGAGCAATTGTGGAGGGTAGCACCGGGTGCACCGGCGAAGTTGTACACCGAGCAAGACGGATGGAAGCAACTCCAAGTCTGGGGCATGGGCATTGCCGGACATGACATTGATGGTGATGGCTACCCTGAGTACTTCATTACCAGCATGGCGGACAATAAATTCCAGAAGCTGGAAGCTGGGCCCGGTAAACCAAGCTACATCGATCAGGCTTACAAGCGCGGTATCACGGCACACCGTCCTTATGTGGGTGGCGATTTCCACCCCAGCACAGCCTGGCATGCCCAGTTTGCGGACGCCAACAATGATGGCTGGGCTGACCTTTTCATTGTCAAAGGCAATGTCTCATCGATGCCCGACTTCGCCATTTTGGATCCCAACAACCTGCTGCTCCAGGAGCCTGACGGGCGCTTCACGGAGGTGGGGCAGCAGGCGGGTGTCGCCAGTTTCAAGCGCGGGCGGGGCGGCATGATGGCGGATCTGAACGGAGACGGTCTGCTCGATATGGTGGTGGTGAACCGCCAGGACAGAGCACAACTGTGGCGCCACGTAGGTGCAGGGACAGCAGAGAAACCTGCGCCCATGGGCCATTGGCTGCAACTTCGTTTGCAGCAAGGCGGTGGCAACCGGGACGCCATAGGCGCCTGGGTGGAGGTGGATTTGGGCGGCCGCATTGAACGCCAGGAACTCACCATTGGTGGTGGCCATGCAAGCGGCCATCTCGGCTGGATGCACTTCGGCCTTGGTAACGCTAAAGACGTGAAGGTCCGCGTGCAGTGGCCAAATGAAGATTGGGGCCCATGGCTTAACGTGGCATCTGATGCGTTCTATGTCGTCAACCGGGAGACAGGTGTTCAAGCCTGGAAAGCACAATGAAAATCCGAACCCTTGTTTTGGCCATGGCGGCATCTTTTGCCACTTTGCAAAGTCCCGTGACTTTGGCCCAGTCCACCCCTGCACCCGTAGCTAAGCCAGCCAATGCGTATAGCTCCGGGGTGGTTTATGACTGGTTTTTCCTTGCGCTGCAACTCATTCAGCAAACGCCCGGATTCAGCCCGCCGGTGGCTTCCCGGGCGCTTGGTTACATGGGCTTGACGCTTTATGAGTCCGTCGTGCCGGGCATGCCCGGCTACCAGAGTCTGGCCGGGCAACTCAATCAGTTGAGCTCGCTGCCATGGGCGCAGCCAGATGAGCCTTTGCATTGGCCCACGGTCGCAAATGCATCTCTAGCGACGATGACGCGCATGATGTTCAGCAACGCTAGCCCTGAGAACAAGGCGCGCATTGACACGCTGGAACGCAGTCTGCCCCTGAAATACACACAGGACTTTGATCCCAACAGCGTTACCGCGGAAATCACCAACCGGTCCGAGACTTTTGGCAAATTGATGGCCATGGCGATCATGACTTGGGCACGCACGGATGGCGGCCATGAAGCCTGGGGGCCTATCCGCAGGCATCAGCAGAACTATGTCCCGCCCAGTGGAACCGGTAAATGGTCTGCCACACCTCCGGCCTTTGCGGCGCCGTTGTTGCCCTATTGGGGCAAGAACCGTCCCTTTGTGATGAAGACAGCAGATGACTGCCCGGCACCCATGCCACCCGCCTATTCTGAGGAACCGGGCTCTGCGTTCTACAAGGATGGCATGGAGGTCTACCAGATCAGTCGAGCAGCAACCCAAGAGCAGCGCCAATTCGCACTCTATTGGGCGGACGACGCCGGCAAGACGCCTACGCCAGCGGGTCATTGGGCTTATGTTGCCAACGATTTGCTTCGCGCAAAGAAGGCGGATTTGGGCTCAGCGGCAGAAGTGTTTGCCCGCCTGAATATGGCCATGTCCGATGCCTTCGTGGCAGCGTGGAACACCAAATACAAGCTCAATGTGCTGCGTCCCGTGACATATGTGCAGCTGGTCATCGACAGCAATTGGACACCCAGTTTGATACCTACGCCACCGTTCCCTGACTATCCATCGGGTCACTCAGTGCAAAGCAGTGCGGCTGCCGCGGTGCTGGGCAAAGAGTTTGGTGCGAATACGTCTTTTGTCGACAACACCCACAATGACCGGGGATGGGGTCCACGGACGTTCAAGAGCTTCAAGGAAGCGGCGGATGAAGCTGCTGCATCCCGTGTTTACGCCGGCATTCACTACCGCTTCGCCAGTGATGGCGGAAAGCCGCAAGGCCAGTGCGTAGCGGACAAAGTTTTGGCATTGAAATTCAAGCGCTGATTCGGAAACAGTAAAGGGACCCGAGGGTCCCTTTTCTTATTGTGTCGTTGCCTCAATCTTGAGGGTCGACAACGCGGGGCTTGTCAGCTTGAAAGAAGCGCGGAAATGTCGCTGAACAACTCTGGGTCCGGAACGCTGTTCACCAATTCCTCAGCGTTCAAACCCAAGAAACCCATAACTTGCGGCGACGAACTTGATACTGCTTCCTTGATGGCTGCATGGTCATAGCTTTGGTCTGCCCATAGGGCTGCCAAATGCACGACTGCACACAAGCGGGACTGATTCACGGCGGCCAAGGCATCTGCGCAGTGACCCAAGGCCAGGACCACTTCTTCGGGGAAATCCCAACGACGGGCCACCTCGCCGGTAATCTGGCCCTCGTCAAAGCCGATCAGTTCACGCTCTCGCTTCCATCGCTCCCCGGGGGCGCGTGGAAGTTGTTCAATGGGGGCAATGATGTCCGGGCTGTGCATGGACAACACCAATTCACCCAATCGCAGCATCATGGCGGTGAGCCAGGCCTGCTGCTCATCCAGACCGGTTTTGTGGGCCAGAAACTTCGCGTAGCCCGCGCATACCATGCTGTAGCGCCAGAACTCCAGGCGGTTGATGCTTTCGGGCAGCTTGAATACCTGCGACATGCAGATCCCCAGCGCACGGGCACGGATCTGCGCCATGCCGACCACGCTGACGGCGTTGTCCAAGGTTGTGACAGAGCGGGACAAGCCGAACAGGGCACTGTTGGCCATGCGCAGCAGGGTCGTGGTCAGGGCAGGGTCTTTGGCGATGATGTCACGCACGGTCACTACGTCCGCATCTTCATCATTAAGAGTACGAATCAGCGCATGGGCCGCCTCCGGCATCACAGGCAATTTGACCGTTTGGATGAAAGTATTGATATCCGCCATGAAGCTTCGCTGGTTACTAGGTTCTGTCAGCCCGCGGGTGCGGGGGTCTTGAGTTTATATCCGCAAGCTTGATTTACGCTGCATTGCCAACACAAAGGTTTGCGGGCTTGGCAGACATAACGCCCATGCAGGATAAGCCAATGGTGTGCGTCAACCATGTAGCGCGCCGGTATGCGTTTGAGCAACTTCAGCTCAACCTCCAGCGGTGTCTTGCCGGGCGCCAGTCCCGTGCGATTGCCCAAGCGGAAAAGGTGCGTGTCCACTGCCATGGTCGGTTGACCGAATGCCACGTTCAACACCACATTGGCGGTTTTGCGCCCCACACCCGGCAGTGCTTCCAGGGATTCCCGGTCCGCAGGCACACGCCCTCCATGCAGATCCACCAGCATGCGGCAGGTTTCCATCAGGTGCTTGGCTTTGCTCCGAAATAGCCCGATGGTCTTGATGTGTTCCTCCAAACCCGGCAAACCCAAGTCCAGAATTCGTTGCGGTGTATTGGCTATGGCAAACAGCTTGCGGGTCGCTTTATTGACCCCTACATCGGTCGCTTGCGCCGACAACAAAACGGCCGCCAGCAACTCGAAAACAGAGCTGAACTCCAGCTCGGTTTGCGGGTTGGGGTTGGCGGCCTGCAGGGTGGCGAAAAAGTCTTCTATCTGGGCAGGTTTCACAAGGCAGTGATGTTTACAAAAGATTCTTCGTTGGGGAATTTCGCGTGCAGCCAGTCGACGTCCAGCATCAGCGCAGAAATCACTTCGGAAGGCAGAGTATCAATGACATCGGGACCGTTGTGGTCTGTCTCTGCCATCAACCCCGCGAGATGGATTACCCCGGCAAGTCGGGAAAATCCATGGGTAGTGACCGGTTCGGCCGATTGGGCCAGCGCCTGCACCATCTGGGGCGGGAAATTCCAGCGACGTGCCAGCTCGGAAGTAATTTGTCCCTCGGTAAAGCCGGTGAGCCGGGCTTCACGTTGCCAACGCACTCCGGGAATATGCGGCAGCTTCTCAATTTCCTGCAGCACCTCCGGCTCTGCTTGCACGATCAGCAACTCGCCCAAGCGCAGCATCATGCCGGTGAGCCAGGCTTGTTGCCCATCCATGCCCAGGCCTGTCGCCAGCCACTGGGCGTAACCCGCGCAGGCCATGCTGGTACGCCAGAATTCTTTACGGTCAAGACCCGGAATCGTTGGAAAAGATTCGCTCAAACAAGCGCCCAGCGCTAAAGTACGCACCTTCGACATGCCTACCATGGTGATAGCATCATCCAGACTGCTGACGCCGCGGGGCAAGCCGAACTGGGCGCTATTGGCCAAGCGCAATAGCTTGGCCGAAAGCGCCGGGTCTTTGGCAATGAGGTCACGTATCTCGGGGATGCCCGCACTATCGTCATTCAGGGATTGAATGAGTGCGTGGGCCACCTCAGACATGGATGGCAATTTCACGGTTTCAAAGAACGCTGCGAGCTGGGTCATGTCGTCTCCTGGTTAATGAAAGTGACCGGTGTCGATGACAATTTACCTGAAGTAGGGCGCCTTGAGAATCTGGTTTTGCTCGGGTTATTAATATTTTTTTGTTTGAATTGTGAAATTAAATATGCAATTTGCAGATCGGTTGAACAACGTCGAAAGCTCCGCCATCCGTGAACTGTTCAAGCTGCTCGGCAAGCCGGGCATCATCAGTTTTGCTGGCGGTTTCCCCGATCCCGCCTTGTTTGACGTCGAAGGCATCCGCGAATCAACTGACGCAGTTCTCAAGAACATTCCCGGCCCGGTGCTGCAGTACGGCGCTACCGAGGGCTTTCAACCGCTGCGCGAAGGCATCAGCCGACACATGGCCGGTAAAGGCGCAACGGTGGCGCCCGATGGCTTGATCGTGACTACAGGTAGCCAGCAAGCGTTGGACCTGATCGGCAAAACCATGATCTCTCCCGGTGACAAGGTCATCATGGAGGCTCCCACATTTCTCGCCACTATCCAGTGTTTCCGCCTCTACGGCGCACATGTCATCGGTGCACCGATCGACGCGAACGGTGTGGATGTGGACAAACTTGAAGCCCTGATTGCAGAGCACAAACCCAAGCTGGTTTACTTGATCCCTTCTTTCGGCAACCCCAGCGGAGCCATGTTGAGTCTGGAACGCCGCAAACGTGTATTGGAGATTGCTGCCCGCACCCAGACCCTGGTGGTGGAGGATGACCCGTACGGAGAGCTGTTTTTCGACCAGGCGCCACCGCCCAGCCTGCTGGCCTTGAGCGACGAAGTGCCTGGCAGCCGCGATTGGCTGGCGCACTGCGGCTCCTTCAGCAAGGTGCTGAGTCCGGGCCTGCGAGTGGGGTGGTTGATTGCACCGTCGGCTTTGCTTAGCCGTGCCACCATGTGCAAGCAGTTCAGTGACGCGCACACCAGCAATTTGACCCAAGCGACTGCCGCGCACTACCTCACGCTCAATCGCTTGCCGACCGCTTTAGCGGCCGTGCGCGCAACCTACGCAGAACGCGCCCGTGTGATGGCTGCACGCTTGCAAGCGGAACTGGGCGATGCCATTGCATTCGATGCACCCCAGGGCGGCATGTTTTTCTGGGCACGCCTGACCGGTGCCAATGGCAAGCCCACCCACGCAGGCGATTTTGCGAAGCGTGCCATCGACAAACTGGTGGCCTTTGTACCCGGCGCGCCGTTCTACGCACACGATCCCGACCAGACGACTTTGCGCCTGAGTTTTGCCACGGCGGATGTGGCCAAGATTGAGGAAGGGATTGCGCGCCTCGGTCAGGCGCTGTAATACGACCATCCGGCCTTTGAATTTGCGGTGGTCACTGCAAATTCAAAGTTTACGGAGTTTGGTTGCAGGCACCATGCCGCTCACGTTGGACAACTGAACGACCAACTCCCCGCGGCGGAAAATGACGTGTCTCACGGTGTCCCGCACACCTTGGTACTCGACGTAATCGCCTGCCTTGTAGGCTGGCACATCAGGCACTACCGGTACGACGGGTACCGCGCGCGGGCGCCTGTAGCCCGGCATGCGCCGTCCGACCTCATGGTTGTCCTGTCCCCATTGCTCCAATGCTTTGCCCATGGCGGTCTTGATGTCTGCCGCCGCAAAGGGCTTGGCCAGTTGAAACATGGCGCCGGCGTTGCGGGCCAAGGTGTCCAGCTCTTCATCCAACCGGGCGCTCATCAGGGCCCAGCGCAAATCAGGTGTGCCTTTTTTTACCTCCGCAGCCAACTGCAATCCTGTGGTCTGTTCTTTGGAAAAGCAATCGGTGAGCAAAAAGTGGGGCGCCTGCTCCCGCGCCGATGCGAGAGCTGCCTCTGGCGTAGAGGCCACCGCCACCCAGGCCGGCTCAAAGCCATAGCCGGTGATCAGGTTTCTGGCAAAAGTTTGTAATGCAGGGCTGCTGTCAGCAACCAGAAAACGCACGGCAGACATACGGTAAGGTGTAGGGGAAAACGCTGCCCAGATTTTAGGTGGCACCGCACCATTTATTGTGAAAACCAACACACCGGTGCCGGAAATAGGCGACCGGCCTCATATGACCACTACGCTCAAAATTGATTTCGTCTCCGATGTGTCCTGCCCCTGGTGCGCCATCGGCTTGCAATCCCTGGAAACTGCACTTTCCCGCCTTCAAGGCGAGGTCGAAGTACAGATGCAGTTCCAACCCTTCGAGCTCAACCCGCAGATGGTGCCCGAAGGGGAGGACATTACCGAGCACCTGAGCAAGAAGTACGGCTCCAGCCCGGAGCAAGCCGCTGCCGCCCGCGAGAACATCCGCGCCCGGGGTGAGGTGCTGGGCTTCACCTTCAACATGGACAAGCGCGCCCGTATCTACAACACCTTCGATGCGCACCGGCTGTTGCACTGGGCCGAAGACACCGGCTTGCAGACAGCCCTCAAAAAAGCGCTGTTCAAGGCTTATTTCACCGACGGCAAGGACCCGAGCCAGCATGCTGTGTTGATAGAGGCGGCCGAATCGGTGGGTTTGTCCGGCGACGAGGCACGCGAGGTGCTGGCAGGCGATGAGTTTGCCGACGCGGTGCGGGAGCAAGAGCAGTTCTATTTGAATGCCGGCATTCACTCGGTGCCGGCGGTGGTGATCAATGACCGGCACTTGATTTCCGGTGGGCAGCCGCCGGAGGTGTTTGAACAAGCTTTGCGCCAGATCGCTGCGGAGTAGGCGCCCCGCGTATTGATCATGGCTGCGGACACTCCACCGTTCCTCGACCGGCGCCGTGTGTTGGCGATGGCCGGTGCCATTGCAGGGGGCTTGTGGCTGCCGGACGGTGCCCGCGCTCAGCCCCGATTGGTCAGTGACCCTTTTGCACTGGGCGTCGCCAGTGGCTCACCCAGACACGATTCGGTGGTGTTGTGGACACGTTTGGTACAGCTTCAAGCGGCTGACACTGCCGCATGGGGTTCCTCCCCAATAGCTGTGCGCTGGGAGGTGGCGCATGACGAAGGCTTCCAACGCATGGTGCAAACCGGCTCGGTGAATGCAGTTCCGGAGCTGGCGCACTCGGTACACGTAGAAGTGCAGGGCCTGGAGCCGGACCGCTGGTATTTCTATCGCTTCCAAGTCGGCACGGCGGTGAGCGCTATGGGGCGCACCCGCACCTTCCCCGCGCCCGGCGCCGCCGCGCAGAGGCTGCGTCTGGCCTATGCGTCCTGCCAGCATTGGGAGCATGGCTTTTACAGTGCCTACCGGCACATGCGGGCTGAAAATCTGGATGCCGTCATGTTCCTGGGTGACTACATCTACGAATACGGTGGCAGCAGCAAGTCGGTGCGGCGCGTGCCCACCAGCGCCACGATCACCTTGGATGATTACCGCGCCCGCTATGCGCTGTACAAGAGTGACGGTGATTTGCAGGCCATGCACGCTGCCTGCCCGTGGATCATGACCTGGGATGACCATGAGGTGCAGAACGACTATGCCGGCGGGGTGCAAGGTACTTTCGGCCCCGAGGCGCCGGACTTTGCCGCACGCCGTCTGGCGGCCTACCAAGCCTATTACGAACACATGCCCCTGCGCGCTTCCGTGCTGCAAAAAGCCTTGGCGGGTGCAATGCAGCCCGGTAGCGAGCTGCGCTTGTATGACCGTGTAGCCTTCGGTCGTTTGGCGGTGCTGCACACGGTGGACGACCGCCAGTACCGCGACCGGCAGGCCTGTACCAAAGGAGGGGCATTCGGCTCCAGCGGGGTGAATCCTGCGGCCTGCGCGAGCTGGAACGATCCCTCCCGTTCCTTATTGGGCAAGGAGCAGGAGGGCTGGCTGGATCAGTCCTTGGTGGCAGGCGGTGGCACCTGGAGTGTGATCGCTCAGCAGACCGTGTTCGGGCAGCGGGATTTCAGACCCGGCGACGGCCTGGTGCTCCACAACGATGGATGGGACGGCTATGCGCCTGCACGGTCCCGTCTCACACACGCCTTGCAGCGCCACAAGGTCAGCAACCCGGTGTTTTTGGGGGGCGATGTGCACTCCAACTGGGTCGGCCATGTGAAAGCTGATTACGCGCGTCCGGACAGCAAAGCGGTGGGCGTGGAGTTTTGCGGCACCAGCATCACCTCCCGTGGTGGAGACAACAAAGGTCTGGCGGAAGTATTGGCGGAGAACCCGCACTTCGTCATGGCCGACCGCGAGCGGCGCGGCTATGGGGTGGCGGAGTTCACCCCGCAGCAGCTCAGCGTGAGCCTGCGGGTGGTGGACGATGCGACCCGTTTAGACAGCGGTGTGAGCACGCTGGCAGCGTTTGTGGTGGAACAGGGGCAGCCCAAGGTGAACAGCGTCTGAGGGAGCTTGGCAAGCGTTCCAACCGTCTCCTCAGGGTCCTCAGCAGACCATCAGGCCTTCAGTACTTCCAACAGGCGATCCAAACCGCCCTCGTTGATGGCGACCTGCGCTTGCTCGCGCACGGCGGGCTTGGCGTGGTAAGCCACCGAGAGGCCGGCTGCGCCCATCATGGGCAGGTCGTTGGCGCCGTCGCCCATGGCAATGCACTGATCGGGGCGGATGTTCATCAAGGACGCGACTTCCAGTAACGTGCGGCGTTTCTCGGCGCCGTCGCAAATGTCGCCCCAAGCCTGCTGCACCAGGGCACCCGTCAGCGCTCCGTTGTCGATTTGCAAAGCGTTGGAGCGCATGAAGTCGATGCCCAGCAGCTCGCACACGTGCGAGGCAAAGTAGGTGAATCCGCCGCTCACCAGCAGCACTTTGAGCCCCGCTTGTTTGCAGGCGGAGACCAGCGCAGCCGCGCCGGGGTTCAAACGCAGTCGCTCGGTTTTGACGGCGTGCAGGTCGGCCTCGGTCACGCCTTGCAGCAGGGCCAGACGGCGGCGCAAGCTGTCTTTGAAGTCGGTGATCTCGCCGCGCATGGCGGCTTCGGTGATGGCGGCCACCTGGGCCTTGCGTCCTACCGCATCAGCAATCTCGTCGATGCACTCGATGTTGATGAGGGTCGAGTCCATGTCGAAGGCGATAAGCTTGTAGTCGCTCAAGTGCAGTGCATCGGGTAGGTTCTGGACGACGAGGCCGGGAGAAATTTCGTTGCTGGGCATAGGGTGGTTTGCTATAAGTTTAGTAGCTGCTCGCGCACACGGAATGGGCGCCAGAGGCCAATTTGGTTTATGCGGAGGCCTTCTCCGCGACGGGTTGCCCCAGGGATCGCAGGATGTCGCGCACCATCTGTGCCCGGTCTTTGACTTCGGGCAGCTCGCGCTCGATGCGCAGCTTCTCATTGCCGGCCAGCTTGATGTGCTTGTTCTTCTGGATCAGCTCGATGAGCTTGATCATCTCCACCGGCGGGTTCTTCTTGAAGGTGATGTGGATGACGCCGGGTGCGGCGTCAACCTTTATCACCCCGTAAGGCTTGGCGATCACGCGCAGGCGATGCACGTCAATCAGCGTCTGGGCCTGGGCCGGCAGCTTGCCGAAGCGGTCCACAATTTCTTCCAGCAGCCCGTCCACTTGGTCGGTAGTCTTGGCGGTCGCCAGTTTTTTGTAAAAGGACAGGCGCAGGTGCACGTCGCCGCAATAGTCATCGGGCAGCAGGGCGGGGGCGTGCAGGTTGATCTCGGTGGTGACGTTGAGCGGGCTCAGCAGGTCCGGCTCCTGGCCGTTCTTGAGGCAGCGCACGGCTTCCGACAGCATTTCGTTGTACAACTGAAAGCCCACTTCCAGCATGTTGCCGCTCTGGTTTTCGCCCAGCACTTCGCCGGCCCCCCGGATTTCCAGGTCGTGCATGGCCAGGTAAAAGCCGCTGCCCAGTTCTTCCATTTGCTGTATGGCGTCCAGGCGCTGTTGGGCCTGTTTGGTCAGGCCTTCCAGGTCGGGCACCATCAGGTAGGCATAGGCTTGGTGGTGGCTTCGCCCCACGCGGCCGCGCAACTGGTGCAGCTGCGCCAGGCCGAACTTGTCGGCGCGGCTCATGACAATGGTGTTGGCACTCGGCACGTCAATGCCGGTTTCGATGATGGTGGAGCACAGCAGCAGGTTGTAGCGCTGGGCCACGAAGTCGCGCATCACGGCTTCCAGCTGGCGCTCCGGCATCTGGCCGTGGGCCACGGCAATGCGGGCTTCGGGCAGCAGCTCTTCGAGTTTCTGGCGGCGGTTCTCGATGGTCTCCACCTCGTTGTGCAAGAAGTAGACTTGCCCGCCGCGCTTGAGTTCGCGCAGCACTGCTTCGCGGATCACGCCGTTGCCCTCGGTGCGCACAAAGGTCTTGATGGCCAGGCGGCGCTGGGGGGCGGTGGCAATTACGCTCAAGTCGCGCAGGCCTTCCAGTGCCATGCCCAGCGTACGCGGGATAGGGGTCGCGGTGAGCGTCAGCACATCCACCTCGGCCCGCAACGCCTTCATTTGCTCTTTGTGGCGCACGCCGAAACGGTGCTCTTCGTCGATGATCAAGAGCCCCAGGTTTTTGAACTGGGTGGACTCAGACAACAGCTTGTGCGTGCCCACCACAATGTCCACCGTGCCATCAGCCACACCCTTGAGCGCAGCGGTAATTTCCTTTCCACTGCGAAAGCGGCTCATCTCGGCAATCTTCACCGGCCACTTGCTGAAGCGGTCCACCAGGGTCTGGAAGTGCTGCTCAGCCAAGAGGGTCGTAGGCGCCAGAAACGCCACCTGCTTGCCGCCCGTCACGGCAATAAAGGCGGCTCGCAAAGCCACCTCGGTTTTACCGAAACCCACATCGCCGCAGACCAGGCGGTCCATGGGGCGAGGGGAAATCATGTCCTGGATCACGCAGTGGATGGCGGCCTTCTGGTCGGCGGTTTCGTCAAAGCCGAAGTCGTTGGCAAAGGTCTCGTAATCGCCCGGGCTGTAGCGGAAGGGGTGTCCTTCGCGGGCGGCACGGCGGGCGTAGATATTGAGCAGCTCGGCCGCACTGTCGCGCACCTGCTCAGCGGCCTTGCGCTTGGCTTTTTCCCACTGGCCGCTGCCCAGGCGGTGCAGGGGTGCTTCGTCAGCGCTCACGCCGGTGTAGCGGGAAATCAGCTGCAGCTGGCTCACCGGCACATAGAGCGTGGCCTTGTCGGCGTATTCCAGGTGCAAAAACTCTTGCAACTCAGGCTCACCGGCGGCGTTTTTGTTGCCCATGTCCATGTGCATCAGCCCACGGTAGCGGCCTATGCCGTGCGCGCTGTGCACCACCGGGTCGCCCACGTTGAGCTCGGAGAGGTCTTTGATCAGCGCTTCCACATCGCTGACTTGCTCTTGCTTTTTGCGGCGGCGTGTCGTGGGGCCGGCGGCAAACAGCTCGGTCTCGGTGATCAGGTCAATGCCGGCTTCCAGCCAGCTGAAGCCCTTGGTCAGACCCGAGGTGGCAATGCCTATGGGCTCTTTGCTGTCCAGAAATTCGTGCAGGCTGTCAAAGGCGGGCGGGCTGAACTGTGAGGCGCGCAAAAAGTCCAGCAGGCTTTCGCGCCGGCCATCGCTCTCGGCCAGCACCAGCAGGCGCTGCTGGGTGTTGCGGGCGTGCTGTTTGAGCAAGGCCAGCGGCTCTTCGGTGCCGCGCACCACGCCCAGCTCGGGCAGCGGGCTGACCTCAGAAAACTCGGTGCCTTCGGACTGGGCGCGAATGGCCAGTTGGGCATGCTCGTTGGCCTTGGCGTAAAACTGCTCCGTGCCGAGAAACAGGCTCTCGGGCGGCAGCACCGGGCGGTCCGGATCGCCCTGTACCAGGCGGTAGCGGTCTTTGGTGTCTTGCCAGAAACGCTGGAAGGCCGGCTCCAAGTCGCCATGTAGCACCACGGTGGCGTCTTCGCCCACGTAGTCGAACACGGTGGCTGTTTCTTCAAAGAACAGCGGCAGGTAGTACTCAATACCCGCGGTGGCTACGCCATTGCCGATGTCCTTGTAGATGCGGCTCTTGGTCGGGTCGCCGTCCAGCAATTCGCGCCAGCGGCTGCGGAACTTGGCACGGGCGTCGTCGTCCATGGGGAACTCGCGGCCGGGCAAGAGGCGCACTTCGGGCACCGGGTACAGGCTGCGCTGGCTGTCGGGGTCGAAGGTGCGGATGCTGTCGATCTCGTCGTCAAACAAGTCTACGCGGTAAGGTACTAGGCTTCCCATGGGGAAGAGGTCGATCAGCCCGCCGCGCACCGCGTATTCGCCGGGACTCACCACCTGCGTGACATGGCTGTAGCCTGCCAGCGTGAGCTGGCTTTTGAGGCGTGCCTCGTCCAGCTTTTGTTTGACCTTGAACTCGAAGGTGTAGCCCGCCAGAAAGCTGGGGGGGGCCAAGCGGTACAGCGCGGTGGTGGCGGGCACGATGACCACGTCAGCCCCATTTTCCTTGTCGCGCTGGCTGATTCGCCACAGCGTGGCCAGACGCTCACTGATCAAATCCTGGTGGGGCGAAAAGGTGTCGTAAGGCAGGGTTTCCCAGTCGGGGAAGAGGGCGCAGCGCAAGTCGGGCGCGAAGAAGGCAATTTCTTCCAAAAGGCGCTGTGCGTCGCTTGCGTCTGCCGTCACCACCGTCATCGGCTTGCCCGCTGCTTTCTCCCGGGTGCCTAGGCGCGCCAGCAACATGGCGTCGGCAGAGCCGGTGGGGCGGGGCAGGGTGAAACGTTTGCCGGGGGTAAGCTTGGGAAGATCCATGAATCGGTGGGGTGCAGTCTGGGCGGCCAAAATAGGTGCAGCCGCCTGAAAGGGCGGCTGGCGTGCAAACAGCCCCACGCCAGAAAAATCGGGTGTGGGGCTGGATTGCGCTGGAGTGATTTTAGAATGGTCGCTCCCTCTATGACCCAAACACCTCCCATATCCCCTTTGTCGCCTGCCGACGCGCGCCCGGTCCCGTCACACTCCGCTGCGGATCCTCGACTTTGGGGTCTGGTGCCCTGCGCAGGCACTGGCAGCCGCTCAGGTGCTGCCGGCCCCAAGCAATACGCCGTGTTGGGCGGCCGGGCCATGGTGCTGCACACCCTGCAGGCCTTGGCTGCGGTGGAGCGATTGGCGGGTATTCAGGTGGTGGTGTCGGCCGGGGATACTTTCTTTGGGTCTGCACACGCGCCTGAAGGTGCTCCTGTTTTTGTAGCTGCCTGCGGAGGTTCCACCCGCGCTGGAAGTGTGTTGAATGGACTTTCTGCTTTGCTGGAGCAGGGTGCTCAAGCGCAGGATTGGGTGCTGGTGCACGATGCCGCGCGCTGTCTGCTCACAGCCGCCGATGTGGACCGGCTGATTGACGCGTGCCAGCACGATGCCGTCGGTGGTCTGCTGGCCTTGAAGCTGCCCGACACCCTGAAGCAAGAACAGGGCGGCCGCGTAGCCGCGACGATAGACCGCAGTGACAAGTGGCTGGCCCAAACGCCGCAGATGTTCCGCATCGGTGCCCTGCAGACTGCCTTGCGGTCGGCCGGTGATGCGGTGACGGATGAGGCCAGCGCGCTGGAGTTCATGGGGCAAAGCCCTAAGCTCGTCGAAGGCAGTGCGCAGAATTTCAAGGTCACTTACCCGCAAGACTTTGCGCTGGCTGCCGCGGTGCTGGCTGCGCGAGTCTGATGGTTGGCGGAAATACTATCTTTTTCATAGCTGCTCGCGCATATTCCATGGGCGCGAGAGGCAAATTTGAAGCAAAAACCGGAATCCATACATGAACATCCGCATCGGTGAAGGCTGGGACACCCACCAACTGGTCGAAGGCCGCAAGCTCATTCTGGGCGGCGTCGAGATCCCCCATACAAAGGGCTTGCTGGGCCATTCGGACGCCGACGCCTTGCTGCACGCCATTACCGACGCACTACTCGGGGCCGCAGCGTTGGGTGACATCGGCAAGCACTTTCCAGACACGGATGCTCAGTACAAAGGCGCCGATTCCACCGTACTGCTCGCCAAAGTGGCAGCCGATGTGCGGGCGCTGGGCTACCACATCGTCAACCTCGATAGCACCGTGATCGCCCAGGCGCCCAAGCTGGCACCGCACATTCAGGCCATGCGGGAGCGCATTGCTTTTGTGCTGGATCTGGATATCGGCTGCGTGAACGTCAAAGCCAAAACGGCAGAGAAGATGGGCCCGGTGGGAGAGGGTCGCGCCATGGAGGCGCGAGCCGTCGTGTTGCTTAGTAAACCCTGAGCTTTCTGATCGTAGGTGTCAGAAGCGGGTGGCCCGCTGCAGACGCAGATTGGCCGACAAGCCCCCGGAGCTGGAGTTGGCTATATGAAAAGTGCCGCCCATGCGCTGCATGGTTTTTTCAACAATGGCCAGTCCCAAACCGGCTCCGTTGGCGGCGGTGCGTGCAGCTTCGCCGCGAAAAAAAGGCTGGGTGAGCTGGTAAAGCTGTTCGGGCGCGACACCGATGCCGTGGTCACGGACCTTCACCAGCACCCACTTGTCTTTGGCTATTGCCGAAATGTGGATGTCCGCAATGCCGGTATGCACTGATTTTCCATAACGCCGGGCGTTCTCCAGCAGGTTGGTAATGACTCGGCCTAGCTCTACCTCATCGGCATAGACCAGCATGTCATCTTCCATGTCCACACGCACTTGCACGTCCGGCAGCTTGCGCATGGAATAAATGCAGGTGTCCACCACGTCGCCCAAGACCACAGGCGTGAGGCTCACCCGGTCAGGTCGGGCGTAGTCGAGAAACTTGTCGATGATGGCGTCGAGCTGGCTGATATCCGCCGCCATGTGGGCGCGGGCCTCTTCGTTGTTGACGCTCATCTCGGTTTCCAGGCGCAGGCGGGCCAGAGGGGTGCGCAGATCGTGCGAAATGCCGGCCAGCATCAGCGCGCGGTCTTGCTCCACTTTGGCCAGTTTCTGGGCCATGCGGTTGAAGCCGATATTGACCTCGCGGATTTCGCTGGTGTTGACATGTTCATCCAGCTGGCTGGCGCTGAAGTTGCCTTCACGCATGCGGCTGGCCGCAAACGAAAGCTCTTTGAGTGGGCGATTGATCAGGCCCGCAATCAGTGCCGCACCGGCCAGGGACATGACAGTGGCTACCAAGAGCCAGATCAGCCAGGTCGTGCCACCTGCAGGGTTGAACTTGGCTTGGTCGGTTTGTAGCCAGTAATCATCCCCGTCGATTACAAAGCTGACCCACAGGCCCGGCTGGCCATTCATGCTGCTGGCCACCACGGTGCCCTTGCCCAGGCGGGTGCCCAGCTCAGCCACGACCCGGCGGCTGAAGGCGTCGTTGTCCTTGGACTCAAAGGTGTCGCTAGGCTCGCGCGGCACGATGCGCAGACCTTCCTCATCCTTCATGGTCTTGATGAGTGAAATGCGGGCAATGCCGTCGGCATAGACCAACGCCGCCCGGCTCAGATTGACCTGGGAGGCCAGCAACTGGGCTGTCTGCACGGCACGGGGTTCAAATTCCAGGGCTCGCAGAGTCTGCAGCCACGCCAGGATGCTGCCGATCAGCAGAATGGCGATCAGGAAAAAGGTGCGCCAGAACAGACTGACCCGGGAGAACGGCTTGCGCCATCCACTGGGTTCATCCTCCGCTAGGTCGGCCGGAGCGCTGGCGTCAAAGTCGGGAATTTGGGTAGCTTGCAATCGGTGAAACCTGTGGCTCAGGCGGATGCTTCGTCTGGAACAAATACGTAGCCTACACCCCAGACCGTCTGGATAAAGCGGGGGGTGGTGGGGTCGGTTTCCAACAGCTTACGCAGTCGGGAAACCTGAACGTCCAGGCTGCGGTCGAAAGGCTCGAACTCGCGGCCACGGGACAACTGCGCCAGCTTTTCGCGGGAGAGCGGAATGCGGGGGTGGCGCACCAGTGCCTTGAGCATGGCGAATTCACCGGTGGTGAGGGTGATTTCCTGATCCGCTTTTTTCAGGGTGCGCAGTCCGAGGTCAAACACAAACGTGCCGAACCTGACGATTTCGTTGTCGCTGGATGGCGCGCCCGGGGCTTCCTGGGTAGGCCGGCGGCGCAGCACAGCGTGGATGCGTGCCAGCAATTCACGGGGGTTGAAGGGCTTGCCCAGATAATCGTCCGCCCCGACTTCCAGTCCCACGATACGATCAATGTCCTCGCCCTTGGCGGTCAGCATGATGACGGGGGTCACATCGTTGGCAGCACGCAGGCGGCGGCAGATGGAGAGGCCGTCTTCGCCCGGCATCATCAAATCCAGCACGATGAGGTCGGCCGTCTCCCGGAGCATGATGCGGGTCAGGGATTTGCCGTCTTCGGCCAACAACACTTCAAAGCCTTCCTGGGTGAGGTAGCGGCGCAGCAGGTCACGGATGCGCGCGTCATCATCCACCACAAGGATTTTGTTGGGTCGGTTGGATTGGGCTTGCATGTCGTCCTCAAATATGTAACAGGCCGGATTTTGCGCGGATGGAGCCACAAACCACCGGCGTAAGGCCCAGCTTTGACACTATGTTACAAATCTGGGGCGCGCTTTACAGCGTTGCGCCGGCCGAACTGCCACCATCAAGGTTCGCTATTTGACTGTCGATCATGCACCTAATCCGGATCATTGTCCCGTCCCTGCTGGCTTGCACCACCGTGTGGGCGCAGCCCACTGCGCCCCGCCCGGGCCCAGGTGCGGAAGCATCTCGTCCTGCCCCGACCGACGGAGCCAAGCGCCGGAGTGAGCTGAAGGCGGTGCTGCGATCCAACGGGGAGCAAGCCGCCGGAGGCAATGCGGGCCTGGATGCAAGCCAGCGACAGCAATTGCGCCGGCAGTTGCGCGAGCAAAGCAGCCAGTGAATGGCTTCGGGCCCATAAGCCCGCAAAAGCTAGCGAAATCCCTATAAAAGACGCTGCTCAAAAAACAGGCTGCGCGCCATAATCTCCCGAATAACTATTCAGGGAGAGACGTTTGGTTTTCCATAACGATCTTGGCTGCGGGAGCGCCCCTTGGCATTAGACCTTGTCAAAAGCGTCGCCTTGTTGCTGGCGCTCAGCCTCACTTACAGCTTCACCATCCGCTCCTTGCGCAGGAGAGGGGTGCTGAGCGAGGTTGCTACCGGTTTTTTGTTCGCTGCCATTTGCATGGTGGCCGTTTTGAATCCGGTGTCGTTGTCCCCCGGCTTGCAGGTCAATGGAAGCACCGTCGTGCTGAGCATGGCGGCGGCAATAGGCGGGCCGGTGGCCGCTTGCTTGGCGGCTGCGCTGGCGCTGCTTTTTTATCTTGATGTGGGCGACTTCGCCGGTTGGAGCGGAGTGCTGGCCATGGTGGTGAGCACGGCTGCGGGATTGGCGTATCACCAGTGGGGTCGCACCGCGGTTCGCGAGCAGTGGCTGGGGTGGATGCCGTTGTTCAGTTTGGTCAGCCAGCTGCTGACCTTGGCCTGCCTGTTGTTCTTTCAACCGGGTGTCACGGACCCGGATTTCTCCCGGATGTTGTCCGCCTGGTTGATTTATGCCTTGGCAGCCTGGGGCCTGGGCCGCATTATGGACGATGCACGCCAACGCTTGCAGGGCGAAGATGCGCTGCGCGCCCACGAGGCCCGCTTGCGTGCCACCGTCCATGCCATACCGGACCTGCTGTGCCTCCTGGACAAAGACGGCAAATTGGTGGAGGTGCTCAGTCAGGTCGGCCCGGGTTCGGGCATGAACGTTTCCGGCATGGTCGGCCACACACTGCATGACGTTTTTCCGGCATCTGAAGCAGACCGGGTGCTGAGTCAGATCCGGGCTACGTTGCAGACCAGTACCACACTCACGTTTGAAGTCGACTTGCCCACCCTTCAGGGACCCCGTCGCCTGGAGGGGCGCACCCACGCACTCGGTGCGGAGGAAGGTGACGACAACCTGGTCGTGCTGCTCGCACGGGATGTGACCAACCGTCATGCTGCTGCCGAGGCCCTTCGTGCGTCGGAAATGCGATTTCGCAGCCTGTTGCAAAACATCAGTGCAGTGGCCGTGCAAGGGTTCACGCCTGACGGTACGATTACTTACTGGAATCATGCCTCTGAACTGCTTTATGGCTATAGCGAGGAGGAAGTTTTGGGGCGCAATCTGGTCGAGGTGTTGGTGCCACCGGAGGCGCGATCAGAATTCAGGAGTTTGATTGCCGGCATGCTGGAATCGGGCCGGGCGCCCGAAGCTCGCGAAATGATGTTGCTGCACAGAACGGGTCGGGAAGTGCCGGTTCTGACGGGCCATGCCGCGGTGGCCGGGCACGGCAACGACAAGGAGCTGTTCCGATTTGATATTGACCTCAGTGAGCGCAAGCAAACTGAAGCCGAGTTGCGGGTGGCGGCGACCGCATTCGAAGCCCAGGAGGGCATGATGGTCACCGATGCGCATCGGCGGATTTTGCGGGTTAACGAGGCGTTTACCCGGATCTCGGGCTATGAGGATGTAGAAGTCATCGGCAACACCCCGACCATGTTCAGCTCAGGCTGGCATGACAATGCCTTTTACGAGGAGCTGAATGCCTCGTTGGCCAGTACCGGTACGTGGCAAGGCGAGATGTGGAACCGCCGCAAAAATGGCGAAATCCATCCCCAGTGGCTGCACATCACGGCGGTCAATGATGAAACCGGAGCAGTCAGCCATTTTGTTGCGACAGTGACCGACATCACGCAACGCAAGGCGGCCGAAGACCAGATTCGTCAGCTCGCGTTTTACGACCCGCTGACCGGCTTGCCGAACCGCCGCATGCTGATCGACCGTTTGCGGCACGCCCTGGCCAGCAGTGCGCGCAGTGCCCATTGCGGCGCACTGTTGTTCATTGACCTGGACCACTTCAAGAACCTGAACGACACCTTGGGGCATGACAAGGGGGACTTGCTGCTGCAGCAGGTTGCGCAACGCTTGCTCGATACCGTGCGGGAAGAAGACACGGTTGCCCGGCTGGGTGGCGACGAATATGTGGTGATGCTTGAAGGCCTGGACGAATTCCATGACATTGCAGCCTCTCAGGCGACGGCAGTGGGTGAAAAAATCATCGCCAAGTTGAATTGGCCCTATCAGCTCGCCGGCCATGAGTTCCACAGCACGCCCAGCATGGGCCTGACGCTTTTCAATGGCCATGAGGTCGAGGTGGAAGATCTCTTGAAGCAGGCGGACCTCGCGATGTACCAAGCCAAAGGCGCAGGTCGCAATGGCTTGCGCTTTTACGACCCGCAAATGCAGGCAGCAGTTACCAAGCGCGCTGAGCTGGAGGCCGACATACGCCAAGGCATTTTGTTCGGTCAGTTTGAGTTGTTTTTCCAGCCACAGGTAGATAAATCAGGTTGCGTCATGGGGGCCGAGGCCCTGTTGCGCTGGAACCATCCAACGCGTGGCATGGTGTCGCCGGCGGAGTTCATTCCGGTGGCAGAAGACTCGGGCCAGATCCTGACCTTGGGCAGCTGGATTCTGGAGGCCGCATGCGCCCAGCTGGTCGCTTGGGCCGCGGACCCGGAGACTCGCGCGCTGACGCTGGCTGTCAACGTCAGCTCCCGGCAATTCCGGCAGCAGGATTTTGCGCAGCATATTCTGGACATGCTGGACTACACCGGTGCCAATCCGCACTGCCTCAAGTTGGAGCTCACTGAAAGTCTGTTGGCCGACAACCTGGACGATGTGATCGTCAAGATGTCTGCCCTGCGCGCCCGTGGTGTCGGCTTTTCGCTCGATGATTTCGGCACGGGCTATTCATCACTTTCGTACCTCAAGCGCTTGCCGCTGGATCAGCTCAAGATTGACCAGTCCTTTGTCCGGGATGTGTTGACCGACCCGAACGATGCCGCCATCGTTCAAACCATCTTGGCACTGGGCAAAACGCTGGGCCTGAAGGTCATCGCCGAAGGGGTTGAAACCGGTGAGCAACGCGACTTTTTGGTTGCAAACGGATGCAACAGTTACCAAGGCTATTTGTACAGCCGGCCGGTGCCTGCCGATGAGTTTTTGCGCTATGTCCATGCTGTCTCGGTCCGGGAAGACGTGGCATGAATTCGAATGAGCTCAGATCCGGCATCCACCGGCACCGAATCCGCCTGATTCTGTGGGTGAGTGCCGGTCTGTTGATGGGCTTGGGGGCAGGGTGGTCGGTGTTCTTCGGACTGACCGGCGAGTACGAGGTGGCCGTCGTTGAGTTCGGGTTGTTGTTGACCGGGGGGTGTGTTGCCTGGTTGACGCATTTGCGCCGGACGCGGGCGGCTTTCTTGTTGGTGTCGCTGGTGACGTATGTCGTGATCGGTCTGTTCTCCCTCTACTTTGATGTTCCGGATGCAGTGGCTCCGCGAACCTCCCACCTCTTTTTGCTGGTCTTGACCCTGGCGTCCTTGCTCGTGTTGCGCAATGAACCGCCGGTTCTGCGGTGGTCCCTGACAGCCGTGCTGATGGTAACGTTTGTGGTGTTCGCCAGCACGTCCTGGAGCATCCCTTCTGAATTCAACATACCTGCATCTGTGCGCAGGATCGGCGTGTGGATCAATGCCAGTACAGCGATGTTGGGGATGTTGGCGCTGGTGCACATTTTGCTGACGGAAACAGCCGAGGCGAATACCCTGGAGCGTGACATAGAGCGGGGTATTGCCCGCAACGAGTTCTTTCTGGTGTACCAGCCGCAGGTGCAGTCCGACGGGCGGGCCATGGGTGCAGAGGCGCTTCTGCGCTGGCGCCATCCCCAACTGGGGCTGGTGTCACCCGGTGACTTCATTCCGGTGGCAGAGGAGTCTGGGCTCATACTTCCATTGGGAAGCTGGGTGTTGCAAGAGGCTTGCCAAACCTTGCAGCGTTGGGCCAAGCTGCCTGTCATGGCAGGGCTGAGCCTGTCGGTCAACGTCAGTGCCAAGCAGTTTTTGCAGGCAGATTTTGTACAGCAGGTGGCCAGTGCTATGGAGCGACATGGTGTGGTGGCCGCCCGCCTGAAGCTGGAATTGACGGAAAGCATGTTGGTCCAGGACATGAACGACATCATCGCCAAGATGCACAGTCTCCATGCGCTGGGCGTGGGCTGCTCGCTGGATGACTTCGGCACCGGATTTTCTTCGCTCAGCTACCTGAAAAAACTTCCCCTGGACCAGATCAAAATCGACCAGGCCTTTGTGCGCGACGTGCTTACCGATCCCAGCGACGCAGCCATTGCCCGCACTGTGCTGCAACTGGGTGAGAGCCTGGGGTTTGCGGTGATTGCAGAGGGGGTCGAGACGGAAGGCCAACGTGACTTCCTGCTCGCCAACCATTGCAGGCTGTTCCAGGGCTATCTGTACAGCCGTCCGCTGGCCTCCATTGATTTTGAAATGTATGTGGCCGATAAGTTAGTGGCGAAACTTTGATGACATACTGACACCGCCTTGAGCCACAGCAGCCCCTTCCACACGGATTTTCATGCCAGATAACCAGACAGCCAGAAGCGGCGATGACAGCCGCGGTCGACAAGTAGCCAAGAGCCTGTTGGGGCGGTTCGAGTTGATCCGCATTCTGGGTAAGGGCGCCCAAAGTACGGTGTGGCTGGCCTTCGACCCGCGCATGGAGCGCGAGGTGGCCGTCAAGGTGATGCGTCCGGGTGCCGGTGTCGACGGGCAGGCTGTGGCGCAATGGCTGCAAGAGGCCCGCAGCGTGGGGCGGGTGACTCACCCCAACATCGTGCCAGTCTATGAGGCTGACATCCACGAAGCGCAGCCTTACCTGGTGTTTGAGTACATAGCCGGCAACACGCTGGACCAGCACCTGAAACAGAATGGGGCGCTGCCAGCCAGCCAGGCAGTCGCCCTGATGATGGATGTACTTGATGCCGTGGCGGTGGCCCATGCCGCCGGTGTGGTACATCGGGACCTGAAGCCTTCCAATATCGTGATCGATGGAGCGGGCCGGGCGCGGGTCATGGATTTCGGCATTGCGGCCCGTATCCCCGATGCCAACAGCAAAGAGTCCAACCCCGGGAGCGGGGGCACTATCGGCTACATCTCCCCGGAAGCTGCAAATGGCGCTGCACCCAGCCCCGCCATGGACATTTTTTCGGCCGGTTTGGTGCTGGCGGAAATGCTGATGGGCCGTCAGCTGGTGATGGAGACCGATCCCTACCGGGCAATTTACCGTATCACCAACGAGCAACTGGATCTCCCCAAGGTAATGCCTGCCGGGGTGGACGATCAGCTGCGTGCCATCGTGTTGCGGGCGCTGGCCAAAGACAATTCCAAGCGGTTTGTCAGCGCACGGGTATTCCAAAGCGAGCTGGAGCTGTGGGTGCAGTCCCTGCAAGGGCCCGCACAAGCCAGCGAAGCGGCCAACAACGCCACCCTGGAGTTTTTGCTGCGGCGCATGCGGCACAAGAGCGACTTTCCGGCGTTGTCGGATTCGGTGACCCGTATCCAGAGCATGGCGCGCTCTGACAAAGAGAGCGTGGGCAGTGTCACCAATGAAATCCTCAAGGACGTGGCACTGACTAACAAGCTGTTGCGTCTGGTCAACAGTGCGCACTATGCACGGGGCGGCAGCATCAGCACCGTGTCCCGGGCTGTGCACCTGGTGGGCTTCAACGGCATCCGCAATATGGCGCTCAGCTTGGTATTGCTGGAGCACATGCAGGACAAAGCCCATGCGGCCCAGCTCAAAGAAGAGTTTTTGCGCTCGCTGATGGCCGGCTCCATTGGGGGAGAGCTCTGCCCCGTGGTGCGCGACAGCGAAGAGGCGTTTATCGGATCCATGTTCCAGAATCTGGGCCGGTTGTTGGCGCAGTTCTATTTCCCGGAAGAGGCCAACAACATCCGGACTCTGACCCAGTCAGCCCGGGACCGCAAGACCGAGGAAGCCGCATCCATCAGTGTGCTGGGGCTGAGCTATGAAGAGCTGGGCCTGGGTATCGCCAAAAGCTGGGGTTTACCCCCGGGTATCCAGCGCTGCATGCGTAAGCCCACAGGTACCCCGCCGCCAACGCCCCCGTCCGATGCGGCAGAGCGCATCCGGTGGATTGCACTCGCATCCAATGAAATCGCGGACGTGCTTCTGCGCAGTGATGCCAAAGATGTGGACGACCGTATTGCCGCTGTTACCAAGAAGTATGCGAATGTGATGGGCAGCAGCATCAAGCTGGTCAACGAGGCCACCGCCAAGGCCCGCCTCAAGCTGGTGGACCTTGCCAATGCCATGGACATTCATGTGGCGCCGGGATCTGCAGCTGCCAAGTTGCTTCAGCTGCCGGTAGAGCTCACCAGCCGCGCCGCGCCCTTGCAGGCGGAAACAGACGGCAATCTGGGCAGCTTTGCGCTGCAAGCCACCCAGGCCGCCCCCTTGGATGAACCCGGTGCGCCGCTTTCTACCCGCCGCAGCAACCTGGTGGCCGAAACACTTTCCGCGGGCATTCAAGACATCACCAACGCCATGGTGGATGACTTCAAGCTCACCGACGTGCTGCGCATGATTTTGGAAACCATGCTGCGTGCGCTGGAGTTTGACCGCATCATTTTTTGCATGCGCGACGCCAAGACGGAAATGATGACCGGCCGCTTCGGTTTGGGGCAGGGCGTGGAGGCGCACATCAAAGGCTTCAAGACCCACCTCAAGGCTGCTTCGCCGGATTTGTTCGGAGTCGTGTGCGTCAAAGGCGCCGACACCATGATCAGCGACACCGCCGAGTTGCGCATCGTGCAGCGGCTGCCCGCGTGGTACCGCAGTGGCCTGAATGCACCGGCATTTTTGCTCTTGCCCTTGCAGATCAAGGGCGCTCCTTTCGGCCTGATTTACGCCGACAAGCTCAAACATGGCGCACTGGAGTTGGACGAAAAAGAACTGGCCTTGCTGCGCACCTTGCGTAACCAGGCCGTGATGGCGTTCAAGCAGTCCAGCTGAGCGTGTGAGTCTGAATAAGAAAAGCCCCTGCAGGTTCCTGCAGGGGCTTTTTGCTATTGAATTCATAGCTTCTCGCGCATATCTATCGGGCGCCAGGGCCCGATTTTCTTCGAAATTACTGCGCTGTCCAGCCACCGTCCATATTCCATGCCACGCCGCGCACGTTGTCGCCAGCGGGGGAGCAGAAAAACACGGCCAAGGCGCCCAGCTCCTCGGGCGTGGTGAATTGCATGGAAGGCTCCTTTTCGCCCAACAGCTGTTTGGTAGCGTCCGCGTTGCTGATGCCTTGCGCGGCAGCTTTGGCGTCCACCTGCTTTTGCACCAGCGGGGTGAGCACCCAGCCGGGGCAGATGGCATTGCAGGTCACGCCGGTGGTAGCGTTTTCCAGCGCTGTCACTTTGGTCAGACCCACCACACCGTGTTTGGCGGCCACATAGGCCGACTTTTCGGCCGAGCCCACCAGCCCGTGGACGGACGCCACGTTGATGATGCGGCCCCAGTTTTTGGCTTGCATGGCGGGCAGGGCCAGGCGCGTGGCGTGGAAGGCGCTGCTCATGTTGATGGCGATGATGGCGTCCCATTTCTCGATGGGGAAGTTTTCGACCCGCGCCACATGCTGGATGCCCGCGTTGTTGACCAGAATGTCCACGCCGCCAAAAGTGGCCCTGGCGTGCTCGATCATGGCTGCGATCTCGGCAGGCTTACTCATGTCCGCACCGTGGTAGGTCACTTGCACGCCCAGAGCGGCCACTTCGGCCTTGGGGCCTTCGACGTCGCCAAAGCCGTTAAGCACGATGTTGGCGCCTTGTGCGGCCAGTGCCTTGGCGATACCCAAACCGATGCCGCTGGTGGAGCCGGTAACGAGGGCGGTTTTACCTTTCAACATGCGTCTTCCTTCACAAAGTGGTGGGGGGATTCCATTAGGATGTGGTCATTATCAAACGAGTGACTGCACCATGGCTGAACCTACGCTGAATTACGTACCCTGCGCTGACGCCAACGGTCCGCGCCGCATGGCGTATTGGCAGTGGGGCGCTGCGGAAGCCGCCCACACCGTGGTGTGTGTGCATGGCCTCTCGCGACAGGGTCGCGACTTTGACGTGCTGGCGCAGGCCTTGGTAGCCCGCGCTTCCCAGCCTATCCGTGTGGTCTGTCCTGACGTGGCCGGACGTGGCCAGAGCGATTGGCTGAAGGACCCTGCCGGCTATGGCGTGCCGACCTATGCCGGCGACGTGTTGGGTCTGTTGGCACACCTGAAGCCCGCCACCCTGGATTGGGTGGGCACCAGCATGGGCGGCCTGATTGGCTTGGCGGTGACTGCGCATGCACAGTCGGTGGGTGTGAAGGTACGTAAATTGGTGCTCAACGACGTGGGCCCGGTGATCCAGTGGTCGTCGCTACAGCGCATTGGCACCTATCTGGGTCGCGCGGTGAGCTTCGATGATTTGCAGCAAGCGGCTGATGCCATGTGGGCGATCTCGAGCAGTTTCGGGCCGCACACGCCGGCGCAGTGGCTGGAGTTGTCGCGCCACATGGTCAAGACCCTGCCGGACGGCAAAGTGGGGCTGCACTACGACCCTGCGATAGCCATCCCGTTCAGGGCGGTGACAGAGGAGCTGGCGCTGGCCGGCCAGGCGCAACTGTGGCAGCTGTACGACGCCATCACGGCAGACACTTTGTTGCTTCGCGGCGCGGAATCTGACCTCTTGTCACCCGAGACGGCACTGGCCATGACGCAGCGTGGCCCCAAAGCCCGCCTGGTGGAGTTTGCCGGTGTGGGCCACGCCCCGACCCTGATTGCACAAGACCAACAGGACGCAGTGACTTCTTTTTTGCTGGGGTAACGTTCCCCGCCTTGTGAGCCTTCCATGAAAAGTTTGTATGCCGGGGACTTACCCACGGCCACCCCGCAAGTGATTGCGGCCACCGCAGACAGCCTGCCCGAGCAGGCCGGAGCCCTGCAGCGCGCTCGCGCCTTTGCAGAGCCTTTGTTGGCGACGCAATCACTGGATACTGGCGAAAACGTGCTGCAACACGCGGATGCCGTAGCCGCCATCTTGCGCACCATTGGCGGCTCCGAGGCGATGCAGGCTGCCAGCTACCTGGTGTATGCCTGTGACCACCTGAACAAGCCCCACGAAATCATCGCCAAAGCTTTCGGCGACAACTTTGCCGACCTGGCCCTGGAAACCACCAAGCTGGTGCGCTTGCAGCGTATGGCACGGCTGGCCCAGCAGTCGGCCAGCCACAGCAGTAGTGCGGCACCCATGGCGCAAACCGCCGCAGCACAGACGGAGAGCGTTCGCAAGATGCTGTTGGCCTTCAGCAAAGACCTGCGTGTGGTCATGCTGCGCTTGGCGTCGCGCTTGCAGACCTTGCGGCACTTTGCGGCGACCAAGTTGCCGGTGCCGCCGGGGCTGGCTTCTGAGGCCCTGCAGGTGTTTGCGCCACTGGCCAACCGGCTGGGCATCTGGGAAATCAAATGGGAGATGGAGGACTTGTCGTTCCGCTTCCTCGAGCCCAATACCTACAAGCAGGTCGCCAAGCTGCTGGACGAAAAACGGACAGAGCGGGAAGCCTCGGTGGACCGACTGCGCCAGCAGTTGGCGGACGAGTTGGTAGCGCAGGGCGTGCACGCCACCGTGCAGGGCCGACCCAAACACATTTACAGCATCGTCAAGAAGATGCGGGGCAAGTCGCTGGGCTTTGAGCAGGTGTACGACATACGGGCGCTGCGCATCGTGGTGCCCACGGTGCCGGACTGCTACGCGGCACTCAGCCTGGTGCACACCCGCTTTACACCGATCACTGAAGAATTTGACGACTACATCGCCCGCCCCAAGCCCAATGGGTATCAGTCGCTGCACACGGTAGTTAGAGACGCAGGCAGCCAACCCATTGAGGTGCAAATCCGCACCCAGGCCATGCACGACCATGCCGAGCATGGTGTGGCCGCCCACTGGGCCTACAAAGAGGCGGGCGCCAAAGGCTATGGCGGCAGCGTGACGGCCGCCGGCGAGTACGACGCCAAGATTGCTGTGCTGCGCCAATTGCTGGCCTGGGAGCGCGACCTCTCCGGCGCCCATGCGTCCGACGGGCAGGGTATGTTTGACGACCGCATCTATGTGCTCACGCCGGATGCCGCCATTGTGGAGCTGCCGCAGGGGGCAACCGCGGTGGACTTTGCCTACAGCGTGCACACCAACCTGGGCCACCGTTGCCGGGGTGCCAAGGTGGATGGCGCCATGGTGCCGCTGAATACTCCGCTCAAAAACGGCCAGACCGTGGAAGTGACTGCCGTGAAAGAGGGCGGCCCCTCGCGCGACTGGCTCAACCCCGAGCTGGGCTATCTGGTCAGTCACCGGGCGCGCGCCAAGGTGCGGGCCTGGTTCAATGCGCTGGCCATGGGTGAGACCATGGCCAAGGGCCGCGAGGCGGTAGAAAAGCTGCTGCAGCGTGAAGGCAAAACCGCTATCAAGCTCGACGACCTGGCCAGCCAGCTGGGCTTCCACAATGCCGACGCCTTGTTTGAGGTGGTGGGCAAAGACGAGTTTTCACTGCGCAACATCGAGCTGCTGCTGCGCCCGCCAGAGCCCGCCGGCACGCAGGACGACTACATGCCGCTCAAGAAGCCGCGTGGTGTGTCCGGCGGCAAGGGCGGGGTACTGGTGGTGGGCATCGATTCGCTGATGACCCAGTTGGCCAAGTGCTGCAAGCCGGCACCGCCGGATTTGATCAGCGGCTTTGTGACCCGGGGCAAGGGCGTGAGCGTGCACCGGTCGGACTGCTCCAACCTGCGCAACATGGTGCAACGCAGTGGCGACCGCCTGATCGAGGTGGAGTGGGGCGCCCCGGGCGGCAAAGACGGGAACGTGTACCCGGTGGACGTTGCAGTTGAGGCTTTGGACCGCCAGGGCTTGCTGCGCGATATCTCGGAGGTGTTCGCCAAAGAAAAGATGAATGTCATCGGGGTGCAAACCCAGTCTGTCAAAGGCACCGCTTGGATGACTTTCACTGTAGAAGTGGCCGAGTCCGGCCGCTTGACCCGGGTGCTCAAGATCGTGAATGAGCTATCCGGCGTGCGCTCTGCGCGGCGGCGCTAAACAGTTCCGCGCTAATCCAGCGCCACCTCGTGCAAAGGCACACCGCAGAGTTCTGCGAGTGCTTTGATGGCCATGGCATGGTCGTCCCGCTGCGGGATGCCTGAAACGGTCACCACCCCGACCACACCCACGCCGCGTACCCGAATGGGAACGCTACCGCCGTGCGTGGCGTAGTCGCGCAGGGGCAGGCCTTGCTTGGCCTCCAGAGTGCTGCCTTCTTTTTCGAGCTTCAGGTTGAGCGCGTACGAGCTGGTGTGCAACAGCTCTACCGAGTTGCGCTTGCGCCGTGCCCAGTCCGCATTCGTGGGGCCAGTGCCGGGCATGCTGTAGAAGAACACGGTGTCCTTGCCCAGCCGGATTTCAATCGCCAGTGCCACGCCGGCTTCTTCGCTAAGGGCCTTGATGCGGCTGCCCAGCGCCCATGCGGTGCGCTGGTCAAAGGCGTCAAACTGCAGGCGCTCCTCCTGCAGGGCGAGGCGGGCGAGGTCAGTGTCTATGGTCATGGTTTTTGCTATCAATTAAGGAGCTGCTTGCGCATATTCCATGAGCGCGAGGTGCTTGTTCGATGATGAATTGGCCCCTCAGGCCGCCAGCAGCTGAATGGCCATCCAGAGGCAAATCACCAGCTGTACGCTCCAGAAACTGGCTCGCACAAACACCTGCAGCGGGCCGGTGCCCCACAGGTGCGCCAGTGTCTGGCCGATCCGGGCGTAGAGCACGAAGGGCGCGATCGTTTGAATGGAGTTGGTCTTGTCCATCAGGCTGGCCGCAAGCACCAGCGCCGCAAACACCGGCAGGTTTTCCATGCAGTTGGCGTGGGCGTCTTCGAGGCGTTTGACCAAGCCGGCATCGTCCTGCGGTTTGTTGCCCCGCGGCCAGTGATTGATGGGCGTACCCCGCAGAAAGCGCAGCCCGCGGTACAAAAACACCAGCGTGATCAAGGCCAGCGTCCAAAGTGCAAAACCCACCAATGCTTGCAATGCAGTCATGAAACTTTTCTCCTTTGTTGTGATGCGAAACCATAGCAGACCGCCCCCTAGGGGCAACCCGCATTACATGGGGGCAGCTCGGCGTGGCATGTTGCTGCGGTACTGGCCGGGAGTGCTGCCGGTCCAACCCTTGAAGGCGCGAATGAATGAGTTGCCATCCTGAAAGCCCAGCAGCCACGACACTTCGCCGGGCGTGATGGCATCCTGGCGCAGGTAGTGCTCGGCCAGCTCCCGGCGGGTGCGGTTGAGCACATCTTGAAAGCTCAGGCCTTCTGCGAGCAACTGCCGTTGCAAGGTCCGCCGACTGGTGAGCAGTTTGGTAGCTACATCGTCAATGCCGCTACGCCCGCCGGGCAGCAACCCCAGCAAGGCGCTGTGCACCCGCTCAGAGGCTTTGGCCGAGTGGTCCTGATCGGTGATGCGCTTCATCAAGGCGGGCTCAAAGCTCTCCCACATGGCGTTGTCTTCGGTCAAAAACGGGTGTCCTGCGTCTTGAGGGCTGAATGTGATGCGGTTACGGTCGGCGGCTTGCAAGGCGCAGCCGAAGAAGGCCTCCAGCGGGGCGCAGTCATCCGGTAATTGCACCAGCTCCACCCGCAGGGGCACCACCTGTTTGCGGGTGGCCAGACGCGCCAGCTGGGTAAAAAACACCATTTCGGTGGCCGCAAGGCTGCGGGGCAGATGCCCTTCATAGCCGTAGCAGCTCAAATCCGCCGATGTGCCGTTGGAGGTGACTTGCACTTCCAGAATCATGGGCCCGATAAGGCGCTTGAAGCTGGAGAGCCGCTGCAGTGCCACATTCATGTTGGGGGCACACAGGCTGGCGAAGATGGGCGGATCAAACGCCTCGACCGAAATGGCCCGGCCGAAGCGCAGGGGCAAGTCGTCGCCACCGGCCACTTGCTCCATGCCGTTCCAGAGCTTGAAGAAGTCAGCCGGGCTCAGGCTGGCATCCGGGCGCGAAAACATGTCGCCCGGCAGGCCTGCCCACGCGAGCACCTCACCCACGGGGAGCGCCATGTCGGCCAGAAGCAGCTTCCAGCCGCGTTGGATGGCAAATTTGCTGGCGTGTTTCACCGGGTGCTCCTGTCAGGTGGCGATGATTACTTCATCTGGCTCATGACCGCCATGTCAAAGAAGCGGTCACCGAACCATTTGCGGATGAACATCAGTGGTTTGGCCATTTTGCCTGCCACGTAGCGGGTTTTGGGCTTGGGGGCGGCGATGGCTTCGGCGATCACGTCCGCAATCACGGAAGCCGGGGACGCAGCATTGGGCTTGCTGTAAGCGTCGCCAGTGGCCTTGGCCACGATGTGTGCCAGCTTGGCGTAGGGGCCTTTGCCGGAGCGTTCCAGCAGCGGGCCGGTCATCACGTCGCCGAACTCCGTGGCAATGATGCCGGGCTCCACGATCACCACCTGAATGCCGAAGGGTGCCAGCTCCAGGCGCAGGCAATCGCTCCAGCCCTCCAGAGCGTGCTTGGTGGCGTGGTACCAGCTACCCAGCGGGGTATACATCTTGCCGCCCATGGACGAGATGTTGATGATGCGCCCGCGCTGCTGGCTGCGCATATGAGGCAGCACCAATTGGGTCATGCGGGCCAGGCCGAAGAAGTTCACATCGAACTGGTAGCGCGCATCGGCCATGCTGGTGTCTTCCATGGCACCGTAGATGCCGAAGCCGGCGTTGTTCACCAGCACGTCCACGCCGCCGTGGGCTGCGGTGATTTGCGCGATACCGGCTTGCATCTGGGCTTCATCAGTGACATCCATTTTGAGGGGATGTGCACCCAGAGCCTGCAGGTCTTGCATCAGCTCGACGCGGCGCGCAGCGGTGTAGACCACATGGCCTTGGCGAAGCAGTAACTTGGCGGCTTCTTTGCCCATGCCGGATGAAGCACCGGTGATGAGGACGACTTGGGGGCGTGAAGATGTAGACATGGCGTTTTCCTGTGAATGCAGAGAGGTTTGTTGACGGAATAGCTGAATCGTAGGCGGCAAGACGCGCCACGTCACTCGCCATTCGCGCCAAGGCGCATGCAAATCGCGCCTGCCCTTGCCGGGGATCAGCGGGGCGCCGGGGTGAATTCCATGCGCACCCAGGCATTACCGGTGACGGCTTGCAGGAAGCGGATGGCGGTGCGGTTGAAGGTGAGACCTTCTTCCGTCACCGTTTCGGTCTGGAGCTCGAAGGCCTGCGAGGCGCTGATTTTGGCCCGCAGGTGTTCCCGTTTTTGCCAGAAGTCCAAGGTGTCGTCCGCTACACGCTGGAACTGGCCGGTGCTGATGATGGCCGACTCAAAGGTCTGAGGGGTGCTGAAGCGAAAAGCATCCTCAATGATCACTTTGGGCTCTGGCCCCCGAATATGCTGCGCGGAGCGCTCCAGTTTTTGTAGCGAATCCAGTGCATAGGCGGGCTTCATGTCGATGCGCATCATGCTGCCGTTGGCGTCGCCTCGTTGCTCGGGAACTGGCGCTTTGACCTTGGTGGACTCGCGTTGCAAACGGCCCGCCACTACGGGAACCGGATGGCCCCAGGAGTTGATGCCGCGGATGGTGAAGCGGTCTTTGCTGAAGGTTTTGGAGGAGTACACCGTGGCACCCGCATCGCCCACCGGCTGCTCGGCCCCAAGGGCAATGGTGTAGGAGCCCACATCATTGTGGCTGTGGTTGCCGTTGCCTCCCGCCTTGATGGCAAAGCCCAGGGTTTCGCCCGGCCCGGGGCGGGACACCAGAACGCCCACGGTGTTGAAGTAGGTCTGCAAGCCCACCGCCGAGGCGCTGCCATGGCCTGCAGGTGCCGGCTTGCTGAACAGCTTGATGGATGCCTGTACCAGCGGGCTGGAGTTGGCCGGGGCATTGACGCTCACGCTCTGGCTGAACAGGGTTTGCGGCTGGCCAAGGCCATAGGCCTCGTTGGCATAGGCGCGCGTGGTGTCATCCATGCGGGTGTTGCGCCCTGCGTCTCCAAACAGCGCCACATTTCCCGGCGTCATCTCAAACCGGTACCCATAGAGCGCCACTTCGCGCACAAGCGGGTTGTCAAACAGGTCTAGCCGGCCAGCGGTGGCCTGCATCAGCATTTCCCGCAACTCTGTGTAGTGCGAGAAGCCATAGTTCCAGTAGCCGGGGCCCTCCAGCGCGTAGCCGTCCGGCGGGAAACCACCCAGATAGTTGCGGATGTAATGCTCCGCGCCCGCCACAAATACTGCACGGTCTTCGCGGTTGGGCAGCAGCGCCAATGCAGTGCCTGTCACCCCTTTGAGGCACACCGCGTTCCAGTTGTGGTCTGCCTTGAGCCACCAGTGGTCTTTGCCTCCGGTCTCGTAGCTGGCGCGCACCGGGGCGAGTACGCGTTGCACCACGGTATCCCGCACCATCTTTCGGGTCGAGCCATCCAACTTGTCGCCCAGCAGGTAGAGCGCTTGGGCCAGTTCGTTGGCTGTGTCGGCGGCAAACAAATCCACCTCAAAACGCTGCCCGCGGAAATTGCGCAAATCCTTGTCATGGGCCGGCCACGTCCAGGTGGGTTGTGTGCTCAGGGCTTGGAGCAAGCGTGAGATGGAGGGAAGGTAGCTGCCCGCCCATTGGCTGCATTCCGCCAGCACCAGCACATGCAGCCCCGCTTTGCGCGCGTTCATCATGCGTTCGCCATTGCCACGAACGCCATTGCGGCTGTATTCGAGGTAGGCCTCGTCGTCCCACGGAGGCACGGGCTGCGCGGCGATTTTTTCAGCAGCTTTGGTGACCTCTTGCAGGCGCCGTTGAACGTCTGCTTGCCCCCAGGCGGAGCGATCCAGACAAGCAGGCCCTAAACCGGATGGTTTTTCAGGCAATTGTTGGGTGAGGCTGGCCACCCGCTCGGGCGCAATGTCTACGAAGCGACCGGCATGGGCACTTGAAAGCAGCGCACCTGCCAGCCAAAGAACGCACGCCCATAACTTTGGAAAACGCGGCCTCTGCATCGTTCAGGCTCCCGGATGTCCGAGCACGCTCACGATTTGTTGCCAATGCGCAGGCTCCACCGGCGTGATGGACAGCCGGTTGCCTTTTTTGAGAATGAGGAGATCGGCGAGGGCCGCATCAGCCCGAAGCTCCGGCAACGTGAGGTTGCGCGTCTTGTGGACTACCTGTACATCGACCAGGAGCCAGCGGGGCGCTTCGGGCTTGCTCGCCGCATCGAAATAGGGCGACGCGGGGTCAAATTGGGTGGGGTCTGCCTTGATGCCGGACGCGACCCGAGCAATGCCCACCACACCGGGCTGCGCACAACTGGAGTGGTAGAACAGCACTCCATCGCCTACCTGCATGCTGTCGCGCATGAAATTGCGGGCTTGGTAGTTGCGCACGCCGGTCCAGCCCACGGTGGCGTCGGGCATGGCCAGCACGTCGTCAATCGAGGCCTCGGCGGGCTCGGCTTTCATGAGCCAGTAGTGGAGCATGGGGGTAGTGATTTTGTATTTGACAGGCCTAAAGAATAGCGCGCTGATCGTTTGCTCATGTCGTTGTGGAAAGCGAAACGCTGTCTTTTCAATTACCTGTGAAGTAATTGAGTCGATTCAACTTAACGAACACACTGGTCGTACGTTGAAAGGAACCCCTGTGAAGAAACCACATTTGTATCTCGCTCCCTTAACCGGATCCTTGGGTCCAACTCTCCAATTCATCAGTGGAGGAGAAAAAGCATGACTCCGTCACTCAGCGAGTGGTTTATCCGCATCAGTTTCGGGCTGACAGGTGTGATCCACGTCCTGCCATTGGCGGGTGTTCTGGGACGATCCACGCTCGAACCAGCATATGGAGTCACGCTGGGTGAGGGGCAGGATTTGACTATTCTCATGCAGCATCGTGCGCTTCTCTTTGGCTTGTTGGCGGCGGCTTGCTTTGCAGCAATGTTCAACCCCGCATGGCGCTGGCCGGTAGGTATTGCAGCGTTGATCAGCATGATTGGTTTTGTGCTTTTTGCGGCATTGCAAACCCATGGCGCGGCGGTCGCCAAAGTCATGTGGGTCGATGTGGGGGCAGCCCTTTTGCTAAGTATTGGGCTGATTTTTCACTCCAATGGTGGCCGCTGAACTGGAAGGCTTTTGATGCTTGCGCAGAAGACTCTTGTTCAGCTCATGCTGGCAGTACTTTTCACCCATGAAATGGATGCAATGACCCAGGCCGAATGGCGGTTGCTCTATGTGTTACGGAGCTTGGGTGACGACCAAGGCCGGTGGTGGTTTGTGGCTATGCACATACCGCTGTTTTGGGCACTCATTGCGCTTACGCACCATGCCAGCGATCTGGTGCAATGGGTGAGTCGACGAGGCTTGGCAATGTTTTGCATCATCCATGCCGTATTGCACTGGCGTTTGGCCGACGATCCTCTTTCTACCTTTAGTTCGCCGCTTTCGTGGGGCCTGATTTTGGGCGCTGCCGCATTGGGTGCCGCATATTTGGGAATGGAAGTTCATGACGCGAGGTCACGAAAGAACTAATGCGCAAATGGCGCGGTTCATAGTTTTCCATGCCACCAAGCTAAAAGATGGCTGGACCCTGTACACGGTTCAAATGGTCTGAGCCACTACCAAGCAATCCCCTGTACCCGCTGCTTCCACCAGCAGGGCCCCATCGGTTCCCCAAATTCCGCTTCTCCCGGCCGACAAATAGCCCCCCGATGGTCCCCCGTGGTTGGCGATCACAACCGTCATGGCATGTTCCCGCGCATAGCTGGCCCACAGGGGGGCTTCGGCGGCATAGCCATTGGCAGATGTGAGGATGCCGGCTGCGTAGACGCAGGCACCTGCTGCTGCCGCATGCGCAGCATGGCCGGGGTGATTGGTGTCGGCGCAGATGGCGCTGGCGACTGTGTGGCTATTCCATTCCTGCAGGCCTACCGGCGCTGAGCCGGCGGTGGCGAATCGGGTTTCGCTGCCATGCAGGTGGTGCTTCGCGTAAACGTAGTGTTGGCCATCCGGTCGCAGGGTGATCGCGCCTATGAAGGGCAGGGCGCTGCCGCTGTCCACCGGAGCGCCCACGGTAATGGCCATGCTTGTGCGTTGGGCTGCTTCGCGCAGGGGCGCCAGCAAGGCGTGCTCGGGGTGGAGCACGAGGTCGGGCATTGCGGCCAGTTCGTAGCCGGTGAGGGACAGTTCCGGGAAGACCAGCCACTGCACGCCATGCTGCGCAGCTGCTTCCACAAAGCGCAGGTGGTTTTGCACATTGGCCACCACCTCCAGCGGGACCGAGGTGCTTTGTGCAGCAGCCATCGTGAATGCTATGTTTTTGCTAGCTGCTTGCGCAATATCCATGAGCGCTAGAGACCTGTTTGGTATGTAAGAAAGATGTGCTCGCCGGCCGGCCGGGCAGAGCCAGTGTCGCTGTCCGTGGCGGAGTTTGTGCCACCAGAGCGCCCCTGCGCCAGACTTTGAGGCGGGTGGCTTTGAGGCGGATAGCCTCGATAGGGTTTTGCGCCTGAAGCAGCACCAGGTCGGCGTGGCAGCCTTTTTCCAGGCCATAGCCCTCCAGGTGCAGGATGCGGGCGGGGTTGGTGGTGACGGCATCAAAGCATTGCTGCATGGCGCTTTGGCTGGTCATTTGCGCCACGTGCAGGCCCATGCTGGCCACCTCCAGCATGTCGCCACTACCCATGCTGTACCAGGGGTCCATGCAACAGTCCTGACCGAAGGCGACGGTCATGCCGGCTGCCATGATTTCGGGCACGCGGGTCATGCCGCGGCGCTTGGGGTAAGTGTCGTGCCGGCCTTGCAGGGTGATGTTGATGAGCGGGTTGCTCACCACGCTCAATTGCGCCTCGGCCATCAGGGGCAGCAGTTTGCTCACGTAGTAGTTGTCCATGCTGTGCATGGATGTGAGGTGGGAGCCAGTCACGCGGCCGTGCAGGCCCAGGCGGTTTGCTTCAAATGCCAGGGTTTCGACGTGGCGCGAGAGCGGGTCGTCCGACTCGTCGCAGTGCATGTCGACCAGCTTGCCTTGCTCAGCCGCCAGCTCGCACAGCAGCTTGACGCTGGCAGCACCGTCGGCCATGGTTCGCTCGAAGTGGGGAATGCCACCCACCACGTCCACGCCAAGGCTCAACGCTTTCTTGAGGTTGTCCACACCGCCTCTGCTCCGCAGCACGCCGTCCTGCGGGAACGCGACCAGCTGCAGGTCGATATAGGGCGCGACTTTCTTTTTAACTGCCAACAGGGCTTCCACCGCCAGCATGCTCGGGTCGCTGGTGTCCACATGGCTGCGTATGGCCAGCAGGCCGTTGGCCACCGCCCAGTCGCAATAGGCCAGGGCGCGGTCTACCAGCGCCTCAAAGGTGAGGTGGGGTTTGAGCTCACCCCACAGCGCAATGCCTTCCAGTAGCGTGCCGCTTTGGTTCAGGCGCGGAAGGCCCAGGCTCAGCGTGGCGTCCATGTGGAAGTGCGCATCCACAAAAGGGCTGCTGAGCAGCATGCCGCCGGCGTCCACCACCTCAGAGGCCTGAGCGGCTTCGGGCGTGAGCCCTTGCGTCACCTCTGTGATGCGACCGCCTTGCACCGCCACCGACATGTGGCTGCGCCCGTCGGGCAAGGTAGCGTTGTGGATAAGCAGGTCGAGCATGGTGAAAACTCCCGCACCCTGTGAGGCAGAGTGCTATCAAAAACCTAGCTGCCCGCGCATATTCCACGGGCGCTAACGGCCATTTTTACTACTAATCGACTACTGGGTACCGAAGATACGATCGCCCGCGTCACCCAGCCCCGGCATGATGTAGCCGTGGTCGTTCAGGCCCCGGTCGATGGCAGCGGTGAAGATGCGAACATCGGGGTGTTCCTTGTACATGGTGTTGATGCCCTCGGGGCAGGTCAGCAGGCACAGGAATTTGATGGACTTGGGGTTGCAGGCCTTGAGGCGCGTGACGGCCGCAGCCGCTGAGTTGCCGGTGGCCAACATGGGGTCCACGACGACGACATCGCGTTCTTCCATGTTGCTGGGCATCTTGAAGTAGTACTCCACCGCCTGCAGGGTTTTGGGGTCGCGGTACAGGCCCACGTGGCCTACGCGGGCGCCCGGAACCACGGAGAGCACGCCGTCCAGAATGCCGTTGCCAGCGCGCAGCACGCTGGCGAACACCAGCTTTTTGCCGTCAATGACTTTGCCGGTGGTGGTTTCCAGCGGGGTTTCAATTTCCAGATCTTGCAGCGGCATGTCGCGGCAGACTTCGTAAATCATCAGGCCGGCCAGCTCGTTGAGCAGTCGGCGGAAGCTGCTGGTGCTGGCTTCCTTTTTGCGCATCAGGGTGAGCTTGTGCTGCACCAGCGGGTGGTCGATGAGGGTGACGTTGGCACGTGCCGCGGGATCGATGGTGACCATGTTCTTGTTCCTTGTGGTGGTTATCGCTTGCTGCCGCCCAGGATGCTGCCCAGCACCCCGCGGATGATCTGGCGGCCCACTTCGCGGCCGATGGAGCTGGCTGCACTCTTGATGAGCTGCTCGCCCACGCTGGCGCGCGAACGGCGGGCGCCGCCACCCAACATGTCGCCAATGCTGTCCAGGATGCCGCCACCGGCGGGCGCTGCCTCCGGCTCCGCAGCAGGCGCTGCGCGGCCGGCACGGGTACGCGGGGCGGCCGGGGCTGCATCGCTTTCAGCTTCCGCCGCAGCGGGCGCACGGTTTTGCGTGCGACCCTTGAGTGCTTCAAATGCAGATTCGCGGTCTACCGCTTTTTCGTACACACCGGCCACAATGGATTCGGTGATCAGCGTCTTGCGTTGCTCGGGGGTGATGGGGCCGATCTGGCTGGCCGGCGGAATGACGAACACGCGTTCCGTGAGAGAAGGTCGGCCTTTTTCGTCCATCAGGCTCACCAGCGCTTCGCCCACCCCCAATTCAGTGATAGCGGTTGCCACGTCCAGCCCAGGATTGGCGCGCATGGTGTCTGCAGCGCTCTTGACGGCTTTCTGGTCGCGCGGGGTGAAGGCGCGCAAGGCGTGTTGTACGCGGTTGCCCAGCTGGGCCAGCACGCTGTCGGGAATGTCCAGCGGGTTTTGCGTCACAAAGAATACGCCCACGCCCTTGGAGCGTACCAATCGCACGACCAACTCAATGCGCTCAATCAGCACCTTGGGCGCATCGGCAAACAGCAGGTGGGCTTCATCAAAGAAGAACACTAGTTTGGGTTTGTCAAGGTCGCCCACTTCGGGCAGAGCCTCGAAGAGTTCGCTCAGCATCCACAGCAGGAAGGTGGCGTACAGACGGGGCGACTGCATGAGCTTGTCTGCCGCGAGGATGTTGACCACGCCTTTGCCCGAGCCATCGGTCTGCATGAAGTCTTCGATGTTGAGCATGGGCTCGCCGAAGAATTGGTCGCCTCCTTGCTCCTCGATCTGCATCAGGCCGCGCTGGATGGCGCCAATGCTGGCGGCGCTGATGTTGCCGTATTCGGTGGTGTAGCTGGCGGCGTTGTCGCCCACGTCCTGGCACATGGCGCGCAGGTCTTTCATGTCGAGCAGCAACAGGCCGTCGTCATCCGCAATCTTGAACACCAGTTGCAGCACGCCGGCCTGGGTTTCGTTCAGGTTGAGCATGCGGGCCAGCAGCAGCGGGCCCAGGTCGCTCACGGTGGCGCGCACGGGGTGGCCTTGTTTGCCGAACACGTCCCACAGCGTGGTGGGGAAGGCGGAAAACGCGGGTTCTTCAAAACCCCGTTCCTTGATGACCTTGGCCAGCTTCTCGGTCAACGCACCTTTTTGGGAAATGCCGGTCAGGTCGCCTTTGACGTCGGCCATGAACACCGGCACGCCCAGGGCGGAAAAGCCTTCGGCCAGGCTCTGCAGGGTGATGGTTTTGCCGGTGCCGGTGGCGCCGGTGATGAGGCCGTGGCGGTTGGCCTTGTCGGGCCGGAGGAAACATTGCACTGCAGACTTGCCTGCGGCGTGCTGGGCAATCAGGATGCCTTCGTCTTGGATGGAAGCCATAGATGTCTCAAAAAGTACAATCGAGGGAGTAGCGTAACGAATTTTTAAAGGGTTTCGTGTGGCAGGACATAGCAAATGGGCCAATATTCAGCACCGCAAGGGGCGTCAGGACGAGAAGCGAGGCAAGATTTGGACCCGTATCGTCCGTGAAATCACGGTAGCGGCCCGACAAGGCGGGGGCGACCCGGCCATGAACCCGCGTTTGCGTCTGGCCATCGAAAAGGCCAAAGCCGCCAACATGCCTGCAGACCGGGTGAAATACAACGTCGACAAGGCCACCGGCTCACTGGACGGCATCAGCTACGAAGAAATCCGCTACGAGGGTTACGGCATCGGTGGCGCGGCCATCATCGTGGACACCATGACGGACAACAAGGTGCGCACCGTGGCTGAAGTGCGCCATGCGTTCAGCAAGCATGGCGGCAACATGGGCACCGAAGGCTCGGTGGCCTTCCAATTCAAGCACGTGGGTCAAATGATTTTTGCCCCTGGCACCAGCGAAGACAAGGTCATGGAAGTGGCGCTGGAGGCCGGCGCCGAGGACGTGATTACGGATGACGAAGGCGCGATTGAGGTGCTGACCGCGCCGGCTGACTTTGAGGCCGTCAAGGCCGCTTTGGAGGCTGCCGGCCTGACCGCTGAAGTCGCTACTGTGACCATGCGTTCTGATTCCACGATTGAGCTCTCCGGCGAGGACGCCGAGCGCATGCAAAAACTCCTGGATGTACTGGAAGACCTGGATGACACCCAGGACATCTTCCACAACGCCGCACTCTGAATAAAAAAATATGAACGTACTCGTAATTGGCGGCGGTGGCCGTGAACATGCGCTGGCTTGGAAACTGGCCCAGTCCCCCAAGGTGCAGATGGTCTATGTGGCGCCCGGCAACGGTGGCACTGCCACCGACCCGCGCCTCAAAAATGTGCCCATCACCGATGTGGTGCAGCTACGCCAGTGGGCGCAGGACAATAAGATCACATTGACCTTGGTGGGCCCCGAAGTGCCTTTGGCAGCCGGTGTGGTGGATGAGTTTCGCGCCCACAGCATGCGCATCTTCGGCCCGACCAAGGCCGCCGCTCAGCTGGAAAGCTCCAAGGCCTTCAGCAAGGCATTCATGCGCCGCCATGGCATTCCGACGGCCGAATACGCCACCTTCTCCGACCCGGTGGCAGCCCACGCTTACGTGGACAAGATGGGCGCACCCACGGTGGTCAAGGCCGACGGCTTGGCTGCCGGCAAGGGCGTGGTGGTGGCCATGACCGTGGCCGAAGCCCACGAGGCCATTGACTTCATGCTGGTGGACAACACCCTGGGCGTGGCGCACAACGATGGCGGTGCTCGCGTGGTGATTGAAGAGTTTCTGGAAGGCGAAGAGGCCAGCTTCATCGTCATGGTGGATGGCAAAAACGTGCTGCCCCTGGCTACGAGCCAGGACCACAAGCGCTTGCAGGATGGCGACCAGGGCCCGAACACGGGTGGTATGGGTGCTTATTCGCCCGCACCGGTGGTCACCCCGGATGTGCACGCCAAGGCGATGCGGGAGATCATCTTGCCCACGGTCAAGGGTATGGAAGCCGATGGCATTCCATTCAGCGGCTTTTTGTACGCTGGCCTGATGATCGACAAGAACGGCCAGCCCAAGACGCTGGAATTCAACTGCCGCATGGGCGACCCCGAGACTCAGCCCATCATGATGCGTTTGAAGACCGATCTGGTGGACGTGCTGATGGCCGCCACCGAGCCGGGCCCGCACGGCAAGCTGGATGAGGTTGAGTTGCAGTGGGACCGTCGCACAGCGCTTGGCGTGGTGCTGGCTGCCCACGGCTACCCCATGAACCCGCGCAAGGGCGATGCCATTACCGGTATCCCCAAAGAGAGCGAAGACGCCGCCGTGTTCCATGCCGGTACCACCCTGCAAGACGGCACGGTGTTGACTTCCGGAGGCCGCGTGCTCTGCGTGACGGCGTTGGCTGACAGCGTCAAGCAGGCGCAGCAGCGTGCCTACCAAGTGATCGACGAGATTCAGTTCGACGGCATGCAATTCCGCCGTGACATCGGGTACCGCGCCGTCAAAGGCTGATCCGGTGGCATCCGCCGGACATGTGTCACTCCCCGTGCAGCTGCGGGGCAGCCCTTTGGCCCGCAAGATTCTCGGGCTCCTGGGCTGGAGGGTGGACTTTGACGGACTCCCGGCGCTGCAGGGTGTGATGGTGGTGTACCCCCATACCAGCAACTGGGACTTCATCGTAGCCATCTTGGCCAAGTGGGCCGTGGGGCTGCAGCTCAATTTCTGGGCCAAGGACACGTTGTTCAAGTTCCCGCTGTTCGGCCGCTGGCTGAAATGGGTAGGGGGCATTCCCGTGCACCGGCATTCGCCCCAAGGGGTGGTAGGGCAGGTGGTGGAGGGCGTTCAACGTGCCCGGCAGCAATCAGAGCTCTATTGGCTGGGTCTGTCGCCTGAGGGGACTCGCAAGCGCACGGAGGGCTGGCGCAGTGGCTTCTACCAGGTGGCGCTCAAAGCAAACGTTCCGGTGGGCGTCGTCAGTTTGGACTATGGCCGCAAAGTGGTGGAGGCAACCCGGTTCATGACCTTGAGTGGAGACCCGCAAGCCGACCTCGCCCACATGGCCGGCCTGTTGCAAGGCGTGTGTGGCAAACATCCTGAGGCGGCAGCGCCTGTGATTTTTCTGGCGGCCCAACGGCCGGCCCCGCATGAAAGAAAGCAAGACCATGTCTGACACCCCAGCCACAACCGAGCATGTACGCGCCTACCTGATGGGTTTGCAGGACCGCATCACAACCGCTATCGCAGCGATGGATGGCGGTACTTTTCTTTCCGACGCATGGGAAAAAGCGCCGGGCGAGCCTCTGCAGGGCAATGGCATCACCCGAATACTGGAAGGTGGCGCCGTGTTTGAGCGCGCTGGTTGTGGTTTCTCGCATGTGCGCGGCCCCAAGCTGCCGCCCAGTGCGACCCAGCACCGTCCTGAACTGTCTGGTGCGCCCTTTGAGGCCATGGGCGTTTCGCTGGTCTTCCACCCGCGCAACCCTTATGTGCCCACCGTGCACATGAATGTGCGCATGTTGGGTGCCAAGAATCCGCAGGGTGAGACCGTCTGCTGGTTCGGCGGTGGTATGGATCTGACGCCCTATTACGGTTTTGATGAAGACGCGGTGCATTTTCATCAGACGTGCAAGGACGCGTTGTCAGCTTTCGGGGAGGACAAGTACCCCCGCTTCAAAAAATGGTGTGATGAGTATTTCTTTCTGAAGCACCGCAATGAGCCCCGTGGCGTGGGGGGCATCTTTTTTGATGACTTCTCGGAGTTGGGCCAAGACCGCAGCTTTGCGATGTTGCAGTCGGTGGGCGATGCCTTTTTGGCGGCCTACTTGCCTATTGCAGAGCGCCGCAAGGACATGGCGTACACCCCACGCGAGCGCGACTTCCAGCTGTATCGGCGCGGACGCTATGTGGAGTTCAACCTCGTGTGGGACCGGGGCACCCACTTCGGCCTGCAATCCGGTGGGCGCACCGAGTCGATTCTGCTGTCCATGCCGCCACACGCCAGCTGGTCGTACCAGCACGTAGCGCCTGCCGGCTCGCCCGAAGAGGCGCTGACCTCTCACTTCCTCACCGCGCGGGACTGGGTTTGACCACATCTGCCAGCAGACCCTTGCGCATTGGCGTGTTCGGGGGCGCGTTTGACCCCCCGCACCTCGGGCATTTGGCTCTGGCCAAGGCTGCCATCGCCGAGCTGTCACTGGACAAGCTGCTGGTCATACCGACCGGGCACGCATGGCACAAGGCCCGGGCCTTGAGTTCTGCGGAACACCGCTTGGCCATGGCTACCTTGGCCTTTGCCGATATTCCGGAAGTGCAGGTGGATGCGCGCGAAACCCGGCGCGCAGGTGCCAGCTACACCGTGGACACTTTGCGCGAACTGCATGCGGAAAATCCGGGGGCGGCTCTGCACTTGCTGATCGGCGAAGACCAGGCGCTAGCCCTGCATACTTGGCATGAATCCGAGGCGCTGCCGGCACTTGCTATAATTAGTGTAGCTGCCCGCGCAGATTCAACGGGCGCCAAGGGTCAATTTGATGCCTTGAGTGCCGAAATCCCCGGCCTGACTGTGCTGTACATGCCTCCCATGGCTGTCAGTGCCACCGAAATCCGACAACGTGTAGCCTCCGGCGAGAGCATTGCCCCACTGGTTTTTGAACCGGTTGCGCGTTATATTGACCAACACCTTCTTTACCGACCTCACTGATGACTACTTCCACCGTTGCCAAAAATACCCAGAAACTTCAACGTGCCGTCGTCGATGGTCTGGAAGATGTGAAGGCGCAAGATATTGTGGTGTTCGACACTGAGCATCTGTCTGCTTTGTTTGAGCGCGTGATCATCGCCTCCGGCACCAGCAACCGCCAGACCAAAGCCTTGGCTGCCAGCGTGCGCGATGCGGTGCGCGAAGCCGGCTTTGCCAAGCCGCGTATTGAAGGCGAAGGCAATGGCGAGTGGATCATTGTGGATTGCAACCAGGTCGTGGTGCACATCATGCAGCCCAACTTCCGCCAGTACTACCACCTCGAAGAGCTGTGGGGCGAGAAGCCCGTTCGCCTGAAGCTGGGTGCGGCCAAGCCCGTGGTCGCCAAAGCCAGCGAAGAGGCCAAACCTGCCGCCAAGAAAACCAGTGCGAAGGCTGTGGAGCCGAGCATGCGCCGTTCCAGCGCAGCCAAGAAGGGCGTGGAAGAAGCATTCCCGTCCAAAGCTGCTCTGAAGAAGGCTGCAGACAAAGCCGCTGGCGTGAAAGCACCTGCCAAGAAAGCCGCCTCCAAAACCAGCGCTGCAAAGCCTGCGGCCAAGGCGGCGGTGAAGACGGTGGTGGTCAAGCCCGAAGTCAAAAAGACGGTCGCCAAAAAAGCTGCGGCCAAGCCCGCTGCCGCCAAGAAGGCGCCTGCGAAGAAAGCCGCTCCCCGTAAAGCCTGAGGTTCTGCGTGAAGCTGGTCATCGTCGCTGTCGGTCAGCGGGTACCGGACTGGGCGCAAACCGCGTGGGACGACTACGCCAAGCGATTTCCCCATGAGCTCAAAGTAGAGCTCAAAGCCATCAAGACGGAGCCGAGAGGCTCCAAAACGGTGGAACAGCTTTACGCCGCTGAACGCAAGCGCATAGAAGAAGCCATCCCCAAAGGGGCGCGCATTGTGGCACTCGACGAACGCGGCACCAGCTTGCGCACCACGGGGCTGGCCGATCGTCTGAAAGAATGGCAGCTGGGCGGCACCGATGTGGCGCTCATCATAGGCGGCCCGGACGGTCTGGACCCCGAGTTCCGCCAGGCCGCGCACGAGCGCATACGCCTCTCCGACCTGACCTTGCCCCACGCCATGGTGCGGGTGCTGCTGATTGAGCAGCTTTACCGGGCTTGGTCTGTCAACGCCAATCACCCGTACCACAGGGAATGACCATGAGTGCCCCGGACTACATCTATCTCGCCTCCCAGAGTCCGCGCCGTCGCGAGTTGCTGACCCAGATCGGCGTTGCGCACGAGTTGCTCTTGCCCACCCCAGATGAAGATGCTGAGAGCCTGGAAGTGGTGTTGGAGGGCGATACGCCTGCGGTTTATGTGCAGCGGGTGACTGCTCTTAAATTGATAGCTGCTCGCGCACGTTTAGCGGGCGCTAGCGGTCAAAATCGTCCTATTCTTTGTGCGGACACGACCGTCGCCTTGGGGGACAGCATCCTTGGCAAGCCGGCGGATGCAGAAGATGCCAAGCGCATGTTGCGCGCTTTGGCTGGCGGCACCCATCGCGTGTTTACTGCGGTGGCAGTGGCATGGGGCGACAAGACCGCCCAGGCGTGCTCGGAATCGGTAGTCACTTTCTCTGCCATGTGCGAAGACGATATTGCCATCTACGTGGCGAGCGGCGAACCCATGGGCAAGGCCGGCGCATACGGTGTGCAGGGCAGGGCGGCCGCGTTTATTGCGCGCATTGAGGGCTCTTACTCTGGCATCATGGGTCTGCCACTCTTTGAAACCGCTCAGGTTCTCCGAGAGATCGGCTTCAAAATCTGACGTTTTCCCTCTGGTGGACTGGTTACGCCAGTTCGCCGGATGTAGTCATAACACTCCATTGCATTCCTATACACTCCGCGTTTTGGCGTAGCTTTTTAGGGTGCTTTTTCAAAAGTTACGCCAGAGTCACTTTTCTGTTTATGGGGAAAGTTACGCCGTAAGGGTGAAAATGCATGAAATTTGACGCACGCGAAGCCAAGCTGCTGCAGCCTGGTCAGCACCTCATGGTTGATGGCTGCCCGGGCTTGCGATTGAAGGCGACAGAGACACGCCGGTCGTGGACCTACCGCTACAAGTCGCCGGTGGACGACAAAATGCGCCAAGTGCAGATCGGGCACTGGCCGGCCATGTCGCTGGCGGCAGCGGTCGTGGCATGGGAGGCGTTGCGCGCGCGGCGCGATGCGGGTGAGGATCCGGCGGTCTCCAAGCGTGAAATCCGAGCCGCCGAGAAACCCAAGCCCAGCGACACCTACACCGTGCGCCAGCTGTGCAACGACTACCTGGACGGCCACGTCGACCTGCACCGCAAGCCAAAGGGCGCGAAAGAAATGCGCCGGCTGCTAGATGCGCACCTGGACCCCATCGCCGAGCGGCCCGCCGTCACCATCACCCGTACTGACGCATTCAACTTGCTGGAAGGGCTGCAGCACATACCGGTCAGCGCTCAGACCCTGCGCGGTGAGCTGGGCGCGGCGTGGGATTACGCGCTCGATGCTGGCCGCATTCCCGACACAACCCCCAACTGGTGGCGCTTGGTGATGCGTGGCCGGCTGCGCAGCAAAGGCCGCAACCGTGTGGGCGTGAAGATCGGCACGGCCAAGCGTACGCTCAACGAAGCCGAGGTGGGCAAGCTGCTCCGCTGGCTGCCGAATTTCAGCACGCTGATTTCAGACGCGCTGATCCTGTACCTCTGGACGGCCACCCGTGGCGCTGAGACCATGAGCATGGAAAAGGGGGAAATCAGTCAGGAGGCGGATGGCTGGTGGTGGACCATCCCGAAGGCAAAGACAAAGAACGCGCGCCACGAGCTGGCCACGGATCTGCGGGTGCCCTTGGTGGGCAGAGCTTTGGCGATCGTACGGCGCCGGATGGAGGATTACGACGGATGGCTATTCCCTGGCACCCGCGGTGGTCACGTGAATCAGGCCACCATCGGCACGCAGGTGTATCAGCGCATGCCTTACTCGAGTCAGCAGCAAGAGCGTAACAGCGGGCCAGCGCTGCCGGTGACGGAGTGGAGCCCGCACGATTTGCGCCGTACGGCCCGCACCATGCTGGCTGCCATGAAGTGCCCCGACGAAGTGGCCGAGGCCATTCTGGGGCACATGCAAGGTGGGATCAAAGGAACCTATAACCGCCACACCTACGATCAGGAGCGGCGGCACTGGATGACATTGTTGGACGCTAAGCTGGAGCAGCTTGCTGCCTTGCCCTAGGTTTGCGGCAACTGGTGTTTTTGGGCGGTGGTAGGTCTGCCACGGGCCTTTCCTCTGCCCAGGCTTCCACCTCCCGCACCAGCCAAGCCACCCGTCGGCCAGACAGCAGACGCGGTTTCGGGAATGCTTCCTCACGCACCAGGCGCTGCACAGTGGTTTCACTGAGTGCCACAAAGGCCGCGACGCTTTCCAGCTCGAGGTAGGCTGGTTTGATCATTGGGCCTCCGGTGGTTTTGGCAATGGCATCCAGTGGGTTGGGTTGTTTGACACGTAGACTTCGGAGAAGTCATCCCAGTTATCTATCTGCTCCCACCATCCCTGAATCAGGGTGTAACGGTCATTGGCTTCGTCGTACTCAGTTACACCTTCATCATTCTCTTGATGTGATTCTTCGGTGTAGCGCGGAACAAATCTTGCCTTAATCGTGCGGCCGCGGTCATTCGAGTTCTTGTAGTGGATAAGAACGATTTGAAGGCTCGGCGCTGATTCAATAGGCTGCCATATCGGCTCCGCTTGCTTGGGTGCTGCGTAAAGCGCCATAACAAAATTACCCGCAGATGTTTTCCGCATCGGGATGTAGTGCCCGAATTCGCCATCGGGGTCTTTAATCAGCTCAAGCTGCTTTGGCGAAATAAAGGCTACCGGCTCTTGCGCTTGCTTGAGGGCGGTGATTGTTTTGCGGGCAAGGTCGCGGCGCTGAAAGTCGAACATATCGGCAAATGCGATCTTCTCTAGCGCCTCCAGCGCAAGTGCTAATACGTCTTTGGTGGTCATATCTGAGCTCCTTCGCAAAGTGGGCAGGGGAGTAAATAGTCATTCAATGGGTCGCGTCCGTCGCCGTGGCAGCGCTCGCACTCCTTGTCGTCGTCTTCGTAGTCGGTGCAGTCATCGCAACCGTTACAATCTTGGTCAAAGCATTCGGCTCCGGTGGTCATAGCGTTTCCTTCAGTTGGTAGCCGGTTCCCTTGCAGTCTTGGCATGTCCAAGTAACCGCTCCGTTGATACCGTCGCTGTCCTCTCCATCAATGCCATCGCCTAGGCATGTGCCGCATTTCGTCTTGGCTTCTTTTGGCTCCCACCATCTGCCATGATTGCAGCCGGTGCAGGGCTGTGTGTCGCGCACTTCTTCGTGTTTGCAAGTTCCACAGGTCATAGCGTTTCCTTCAGTTTGCGGATAGTTGCTGCACAAGCGGCAATTCCGTGGAGCACTTCTCCGCTGTCCTCAGCGAGATACTTGTAGTAAGTGGAGTCGCACTCCTTTGCAGCTTCCTCCAGCGAATCAATCAGGGCTTGCTTGTCGTAGAGTGGTGTGACCGTCAGGCCCTCGGCGTCTGCCAGCTTCTGCACATGGGACTGAAACATTGACCACATACGGGCGTTTCCTTCCGGCGTAAAAATCGCCCACGTTTTTGCTTTAGGCATATTCATTGCTGGCCTTTCAATATCCGGCTGCGCTCTTCCACGGCTTCCGTCATCTGGGCGGGGCTGCTGGCGCTCACAATGGCTTCGTACACCTCAATGCCTGCCTCCACCTGGTCGATCGCTGGGCCATCAAAGCCCATGCGGCCAATCCGGTGGAATCGTTCCTTGCTCCGGCCCAGAGCCTCGTTGGCCGTTTTGAGAATCGGCAGCATGGTGTTGGTGAACTCGTCTTCACCGGCAATCTTTACCGCCCGGATCCACGCCACGCCGATGGCATGGGCCAGCACATCAAAGTCGTGCACCGGGTCGATGCATGCGTTGTTCTTCATGGCTAGGTAAGCCTCACGCACAAGGATCATGGACTTGTCAGCAGCTGACTGGGTACCCGCTACCGATTCCATGCCTGGTAGTGGCTCGGGGGTGTACTGGCGGCAACGCTGAATCACGTTGAAGCCTTCGGCGCCGTTGTAGACACCGCCCAAGCGGCGCTGCTTGCGGGCGTATGCGCTGGTTTTTCTCATGATGGCTCCTTCACTTTGTAGCCGTGGTTTTTGAGCAGCTTCACCGCGGCTCGGATTGCCTCGGCCTCGGCGGTGTCATAGGCGTGGTTCCAGCGGTACTTGCCATCCTGAAAAAGCACGCGCCCCTTTTGAATGTCGTACTTCAAGAGCAGCCACACCAAGTGGGTGCCGAAGTTGGGGAATTCGTCCATGTCAAACGCAATCTCAGCGGCGCTGACCGGGCGACTGGCGGACTTGAGCAGCTGCCGAATAGTCTCGGTGCGGCTCAGTCCCTGCGGTTTGACCTCGCTGGCGTTCCAGGCTGGGACGGTGTGGGCCGTCAAAGTAGCGGCGATCTGTGCAAAGGGGTTCATGTGGTCTCCCCCAGTTCGCGCCAGCTGTCTTGTTTGTTCCAAGTAACCAGCGGGGCTGCATCACCTGGAATGATGATCCGTGCCTTGAGCTTGTCGTTGCTGCTGAGCTCCAGCAAGCTGTGTGCGCAGTGCTCAAGGTCGCCCTCATCAAAGGCGTCCAGATCAAAGCTGGTGACACGGCGCCAGCTGCCGGCGTCGTTCACTTCTAAATTGACGATACGTTGGCTCATTTGTTACCTCGGCCGCGAATGCGAGAAGTCCGTGCAGACTGCTCGCGGGTGGTGATGGGGGTGTTGAATCCGGGTGCCACGTTCTCCAGCGGCTGCAGGCCAGCCCATGCCGCGTGCTTTTTGGCGCTGCTGGGCTTCGGGCCGCTTTTCTTCGGTGGGCGGCAGCTGTCAGGCACTGCGCGTGGCTGGTAGATGACCTCAAAGGCGGTGCCTTTGGCGCGGTCTGCGAGGGTGGTGCTCATGCTGCACCGCCTTGGCGTTCCCGCTCGCGCAGCGCTTCCTGTACAGCGGCAACTATGCGAACCAGATAGGTTTCGTGATTCTTTGCCCGCGACAGGGTAGACGCGCTCATCAGGTTCGATGCCAGATAGCCGGCATCGCTGCGTACGAAGAAGTCCTGCACAGACTTCCCGCTCATAGCGCCCCAGTAAGCTACCCATGCGGCGTCGTAGCAGACGATGATGATGCGTCCCTTGCCTGGCTCAAAGTTTTCCAGCACAACGCGAATAGGATCAAGTCGAGGCAGGTCGTCAATGACCAGCATTTCGGCAGGCTTGGCTGTGATTCTCATGCTGCAGCCCGCCCGTTCACCTTGGCCTTCATGATTCGGGTCTGCAGCTCCTCGGCCTGCTGGGTGAACACGTGGGCCCAAGTCGCCCAGGTGTTGACGCAGCGCCAGTGCTCGTTCAGATCCACGCCGGTGGCCACCGGTATCTCTTCGCTTGGCGTGTCCAGAATCGGCCACAGACGGTGGTACAGCGGGTTGAAGCGGGTGATCTGGCTGCGCTCGGTCGCCAGTGCAATCAGATCCCAGCGCTTGATGCGGGCCTTGTACTGGGTAAACACGTCCAGCAGCTCGTACTGCTCCAGCAAGTGGCGCTGGTGCTTCCACTCAAAGGCGGCCCACACGGGGCCCAGTTCGGCCTTGATCGGGCTGGCCACATCGCTGGTGATGCACTCGTGGGCGTCATGCATCAGGGCTGCAAACTGCAGCTCAGGCGATGCGTATTCATTGCGGGCCAAGCTCAGCACCAGCAGGCTGTGCTCTGCGACGCTGTAGGGGCGGGTAGCGTGGCCGGTAAACCGGTTGATCTGGGCCAACGAGTGCCCGATCTCGCTCAGGCTGGGCACGTTGTCCGGGTGGGTGGCAGCGGTACCGGTGAGCTCATGCTCACGGGCGTGGGCGGTTACAAGCCAGTTCATGCTGCAGCCCTCGTGCGGTTAGTCTTCACCTCGGGCTTGCCCTTCATGGACATGGCAAGGCGTTCCTTCTGGAAGGCGGCTTTGTAGACGCGGCCGGCCTCGGTGTAGAAGCTGTAGGGGCAGGCGTCGTTCACGTTGTCGTAGGTCGCCGCATCTGTGCGGGCCTTGGCCTCTATGGCCGCAATTGGAAGAACTTGGTGGGGCATGGTGGTGTCGTGGTGAAAAAGGGGAGGGCAGTCAGATCAGGTCCGGCTGCACAATGGGTTTGCGTGGGCCGTTGACCATCTGGGTGACGTAGCCGACGGGGTGGCCATCGCTGCCAAGGCGGACACGGCGCACTGGCACAGTGGTGCGCTTGGTGGTGGCTTCCCACTCGGCCTTACGCAGAGCAGCTGCGCGGCACTCGATCAGCCGGCGGCGCATGTCGAACTGCATGGCCTGCTCGTAGGTCCAACCCTTCCAGTGCATGCCTTGGAAGGCTGCCTGGCGGTGGGCATCGGTCACGGGCGGCATGTCGGCCGCATCGGCGTGGCAGCGTGGCGCTCTCATGCCATGTACTTTCCGTAGGCCCAGCCCACGCCACCGACGATCACGACCAGCGTGCAAACACCGGCAACGCTGACAGTTCCCCAGAACCAGAAGCGGTCCCAGTTGCTGAGCTGCAGCTCGTCATCCATCGGGGCACGGCGCACAGGTGTGGGCTGTGGAATCACTGGTGCAGCCTCAGCGCGGGTGCAGTGGCTGACCTTCACGCGGGTTACAGCAGCCGGGCGGGCAGGGCAGTGTTGCCCTTGGGTGCATTGGCCGAAGTCGTTGCAGCAGTTCATCGTGTCACCTCGGCCAGAGCCACGACAGCGCCAGTGTTGGCGGGTGCCTTGCGGGGAATGCAGCGCACGGTTTGGGCGTCTACCTCCACCCAGTCAGCATTTCCGCAAGATTGGGCAGCGGCCCGCATGTAACGTGCGCGGGCAGCTTCTGTTTTGATAGCGTCTTGTGTGGCGGCAGACTGCGCCATTTCGGCGCGGCCATCAGGCATGCCATCGACCTGTTGCATGGCTGCGTAGACGGCCACGATGGCGAGGGCCAGCAGGATGTTGACCAGGCGGTGTGCGGTGGTGTTCATGCTGCCACCGCCACTTCTTGCTTGACTTGAACGCGCTTGCCGTACATAGCCAAAGCTTCGGCATGGTCCAAAGGCAGCAAACGGCGCTGGCGAATCAAAAGGGCGCGCTTGGCTTCGGTGTAGTTGCCGCCATCAAGGAAGCCTTCAACGGGGATGCCCCACAGTTGCTTCACCCCTTTGGGCTCAAGGGCTGCGATTTCGTAGGTGCCGTTGTATTCGAGGTTGAGCGCTTGGGCTTTGTCGGCTGGCACACCAAGGTGCTCCAGCTTCCAGCGTGCTGCGCGCTCCATGGCTGTGCTGATTGCCCATTGATCGGTGACGATGACCGTCACTTCTAATTTGGCAGATGGGCTGAAATCGCCGGGCTGGTATATGTCTACCTTGCCGGTGGCTTTGAATGGTGGGAGGGTTGAGAACTTCACTTTTCACTCCAATCCAGCGTTCGCTTGCTGGGTTGAAATAAATGTAATGGAAATTACAAGCAAAGTAAATACAAATTACAGAAGATTTGCAAATTCGCTTGTTTTTGGGAGCGGAATCTAGGGAAAGTCCCATGTATCTGGGCCGCCAGACGAGATGTGCGGCCTACTTACACCCCGTAATCACTCTTTCAGAAGTAAACGTTTTGTGTAATCCCTTTGCAAAAAATGGGGGATGAGTGCTTGGGAGAGATTGGTCAGAGAGATGCGACGCAAGAGGAAGTCTTTTGTGTCGCTCGCTGACGCCTTGGGCACAAGCAAGGGCAACATCAACCACTGGAAGCTGCGCGGCATTCCCCAGAAATACATGCGCCAGTGCGCTGAGTTTGTGGGCTGCACGCTGGAGTGGCTCGAGTTCGGCGACTCAGATCGGCGCATGCCCTTGGAAGAAGCGCTGCGCGTTCTGGCTGAGCACTTGCAGGCGGCTGGTGACTATGACAAGGCCACGGTGGTTGCGCTATTCACCACGCTGGCCCACAGCCCCCACATGTACGAGGTAGTACACAATGGACTGGCGGCACTGCATCTGGGCAAGCCGTTGGAATCCTGATCTACCAAGGGGTGCGCATGTTTTACTTGGTCTACGGTTTGTTTTGTGTGGCGGTGGGCTATTGGGCGCAGAGCTGGGGCCGCAGTGGCTTCTTGTTCGCGCTGCTGTCATTACTGCTCAGTCCACTGGTGGGCGCGCTGGTGCTTTTGTTTCGCGGCAAAAACTCAAAAATCAACCCCATCACCGGCCTGCCGTTCGGCGTGAGTGCGCGCAAATGCCCGGAATGTGCCGAGTTCATCAAGGTTGAGGCTGTGCGCTGTAAACACTGTGGTGCATCTGTGCCACAGGATGCCGTGAATTAATCAGTGTTTTTGTAACACTGGATTTGTGAATTTTTCATTTCCGCAGGCGAAACTGATATTTTCTTGATCAGCCCTGTACACGGTTGCTGTCCCTCTGGTGAATAGTTTGGCCGGAAAAGGTGTATTTCTCCGGTAGACTTTTTGTGCGCACATGGTGCAAATACAATTTGTCACAAATCGGCCAAAAATAGGCTTCATCAGGGGGTTTGATGTGGGAATTGAGGTCCAGCAGTGCTGTCACGCGCTGCGAGTATGTGGAGGGCGGCGTCCTGCTGGCGCGTCACTCTGGAATTTTCGGGCATCCGGAAGCCCGATCTATCGTGCCGAGGCTTGCAGCCTCGTATTGCGACGGAATCATTGAGCGCTACGACGGCGCGATCACCATTTTTTCAGAGGAAGCAAAGCAGCCCGAATACCGGGTTCCCGACATTCCCTGGGCGCTGATTGTCCGAGAGGACCAATATCACCAGGCGGTCGAGTTCTGCACGTATCTGGCTACTTGTGGTGTGATGCGGACGGCTTGGCTGCCACAACATGTGGATCTTGCCCTGCGCTGGTGCTCGCTGCAGATTGAGGCAAGGGCGCCGGCGCGAGATATGAAATCAGCAGCTGCGTCGCCATTTGGTAGGCTGTCAACCGGCGGTCCTCTGGGATGGAGCGTAAGAGAAGATCCAGTTGTTTGGCCTCAAACGACACGGCCGGCTGCTCTGGAGCAACGCCTTTGAGCATGTCGCCTTCTTCGGTGGCCAGCCAGTGCGCATTCACGCGCAGGAAGTTGGCGACCCTGTAGTTGGCCTCGGTGTTGAGATGCTGGTCACCTTGCGCACCGCGAAGAATCATCCCGATGTTTTGGGTGCTGCAGTCCGCGACCCTGGCAACTTCGATCCGCTCGATTTTTTCGAGCTGCTTGATCTTGGCCGCATGGTCCATGGCAAGTTGTAGGCGTTCACCGTATCGCATGGCGTGAGAATAATCCTGTAGTTGTAATAAAAATCACGCAGCGCTTGTAATAGCTATTACAATCCGCGCATGCTCAAAAAAACTGCCATCGAACTTCTGGGGGGAACCCCAGCGAAAGCCGCTAAGGCCATGGGCTACAAGAGCCCGCATGCGATCTACGTTTGGCCGGATGTTCTGACCCAGAGCCTTGCCGACAAAGTGAACGGCGCGGTGCTGCGCATTCAAGGGCAGCAAGCCCAGCAGCACGGTGTGTCCACGTCCAGCCAATCGGCTCAACACGCCTGACAGCTCAGTCACTTGGCCAAGTACGTGTTTATGAGCGCGGCGTATTCCTTGAGCTCTTCCAAAGCTGCACCTGTAAAGCTGTGCACTGGGTTGTGCAGCACCAGATCGGCCGCTTTCGCGTCTTTGGCTGGACCTTCCGGCATTCCTGAGAGCTCGGCTTTCAAGAGCTCCTGCTGCATTTCCTTGGCGATAAGTCGCACCTGCGCAGCCAGCAGCAATTCCTGCGTTTGCATTATGAGTACCCCCTGTGGTGGCGTTGGTGGTGGTGAGAAGCTCCCATTGTCCACCTGTGGGGGAGCTCGCCCTTGTCAGTCGCTCAAACATTGCGCGGCTCCTTCTTTGCAACAGGCTGAAAGCTGCCAAGGTAGCCGCCATAGCTCCGGTACTTGGGATGCGTTGCACGCAGCTCAGCGTGGGCCTGCTGCACACATTCCTTCACCAGCTGGCGCACGGTAAAGCCGACGCTTGGCAATTTTGATTTCAAAGAGGTGGTGTTCATGAAAACAAGTATTTCAATTCCTCGCGCAACTGCCTATGGCGCAGAGGAGCAGATACCCGACATCACCGGAATGAGCGTTCAAGACGCGATCTACCACACAGCGCACAAGTGCCAAGGCGGCATTCAAGTCCTGGCATCGCGCATGGGCAAGTCGGTGGACACCTTGAACCACAAGGTAAACCCCAACAACACCACCCACCACACGACCGTTGAAGAAGCCCTGCAAATGCAGGAGTTCTCCGGTCTGCCGTGGATCCTGCAAGCCGAGGCAGCACGCCTTGGTTACACCGTCATCAAGTCGGTACCGGCCAGCACCGACGATCCCCACGCCCTGTACTGGCAGATGAACGCCCTGGTGGCAGACCTGCAGCACGCAGTGTCCGACGCCTTCGCGGCAGGGGTCACAGGCAACAGCATGCGCCGCTGCGATGGCTTGGCATCTGAGGCTATCAGCGCCATCAACAACCTGCTGGCCGGCCTGCGCGCGCAGCTCCCAACGCCTCCGAAATCCTTCAACTCATGAGAGCTAGCCCCACCTCCCCATTGGTAGCAGCAGCGGTAAACGCTGGCGTTGGTTCCTGCGCGTTGCGTGGTGCTGATGCAGCCACCCCCGGCATTGGGTCCTTCCCTTCACCTCTGCGTGCGGGTAATTCGAACCCCTTTTTGTGTGTAGCTAGCGGCCCCGAAAGTTACTGATGTCCTCCAACTACCATGAAGTTTTGAGCCAGTTGCAGGCGTTCGGCCTGCTGGTCGACCACCTCGATATTGGCAAGCGTCAGCGTTGCCGGTCGAAGGATGGCGGCAAGGAAAAGCGCGGCTGGTATCACTTGCATGAAATCCGGCTGGACAACGGCAACGACTTGATCGTGGGCAGCTACGGAAACTGGCAAGGCACCAACAACAATGTCCAGAAGGTGGAGATTGGCAAGCAGGAGCTGAGCACCGAGCAGCGTGACGCAGTGCGCCGCCGCATGGCTGAGGACAAGCGCAACTCCGAGCTGGCAGAGAAGGCCGACCAGGAGCGCGCAGCCGAGCGGGCCCGCAAAGCATGGGGCCGCTACTCCGAGCAGGGCGAGTGCGAATACCTCACCCGCAAGGGCGTGCTGGGCCATGGCGTGCGGTACTCACCCGGCGCGGCCATGATCATCCCAGTGCTGGATGTGGCCGGCCAGATTCACGGTCTACAGGTCATCCGCGGCAAACAAACCGGTGAACGCAAAAAGCTGGACAAGGAATTTTGGCCAGCCGGTCTCGCCAAGAAAGGGCACTTTCACCAGATCGGGGTGATTGGCCCCATCGTCCTGGTGGCGGAAGGCTATGCCACGGGCGCCAGCCTGTACGAAGCCACCGGCCTGCCCGTGGTCATCGCCTTTGACGCAGGCAACATCATCCATGTGGTGCGCAACTTGCGCGCACGCCACAAGCGTTCCCAGTTCCTCATTTGCGCGGATGACGACGAAACCCAGAAGTGCCAGCAGCAAGAATGCCGCAAGCCGGTATGGCCTGCCGATGGCCCCAACTGCCCACACTGCGGCCAGCCACATAAAGCCAGCAACGCAGGTATCTCTGCCGCCAGTGCAGCGGCCATGGAAGTGGGCGGTGCATGGATTGCCCCAAGGTTCACCGATGCAGCAGCCCGCAAGGCCGGCTGGATGGAGAAGGGCACCAAGCTCAACGATTTCAACGACCTGCACCTGCTGGAAGGCCTTCACGTAGTCCGCAACCAGATCGAGGCCCGCCTCTCGGAGCTGAATTGGCGCGCGTCTCCAAAACGCGCCGCCACCGCCACAGGGGGGGAGGGTGGCAACGAATACAGCCCACTGCGCCCGATTGACAGCGTGGAAGAGCTGCTGGAGCGCTTTGCGTTGGTGTACGGGCAGGGCAGCACGGTGTTCGATCATCAAGAGCACATTCTGCTGGCCATGAGCGATATGCGTGATGCTTGCCTGGCACGTGAGATTCACCGCGCGTGGGCAGAGCACCCAGACAGGCAGATCGTGCGCGTGCAGCAAGTGGGCTTCGACCCTGCTTGTACAGACCCGGACATTCTCTGCAACCTCTGGTCCGGATGGCCCACCGTGCCCAAGGCCGGCAGTTGCGATCTGCTGCTCGAGCTGCTGCAATACATGTGCGCCGAAGACAGCAAGCCCGACCAGCTCTATGAGTGGGTGCTGCGCTGGCTGGCCTACCCGATCCAACATCCGGGCGCCAAGATGAAAACCACGGTGGTCATCCATGGTCCACAGGGCACGGGGAAGAACATGTTCTTCGAATGCATCATGGCCATCTACGGTCGCTATGGCCGCGTGATCGACCAGTCAGCCATTGAAGACAAGTTCAACGACTGGGCCAGCCGCAAGCTCTTCCTGATCGCTGACGAGGTGGTTGCACGCTCTGACCTGTATCACATTAAAAACAAGCTCAAGGCATTCATTACTGGGGACTGGATCCGCATCAATCCCAAAAACATGAGTGCCTATGACAAGCGCAATCATGTGAACATGGTCTTTCTGTCCAACGAGGCCATGCCCGTGGTGCTGGAAGAGGACGACCGGCGCCATGCAGTGATCTGGACACCGGTCAAGCTTGAACAAGAGTTTTATGGCCGCGTCAAAGCAGAAATTAAAGCAGGCGGCATCGAGGCCCTACACCATCACCTTCTGCACCTCGATCTGGGCGACTTTGACGAGGGCACCCTCCCGCCGATGACAGACGCCAAGCGCGAGCTGATCAACCTCGGCTTGGACAGCCCCAGCCGCTTCATTCAAGACTTCGAAGCCGGCGAGATACCCGGATTCCCACCGCTGAAGGGCCGGTCTACTGACAACATGGTGTCGCCCGGCTTGCTGCTGCCTGCGCTCACGCAGGACTTCTACGAGCTCTACCAGGTGTGGTGCAACAACGTGGGCCTCAAAGCCCTCAACCTTCCGCGCTTCTCCAACGCCATCATGCGCAAGCACGGCGCCACCACCGAGCGCAAGCGCTACAACCTGCTGGGCTCCGAGACCGCCATCGGCCCCCATGGCGTCACCTACATGCCCGGCTGCCAAGAGCGCCCCTTTGGCGACAAAGAAGCCATCTGGCTGGGTGGCCGCATCGACGCATTCCGCGTCAGCCTCAAAGACTACAAGGCCCAAAAGTGATGCGCGCTCTGGCCATAACCCCAAATCTGTGCGGTGTGTGCGGTATGCCGTGCGCCATCGTGTGCGGGGTTAAGTCGTTGATTTATATGGGTTGTGCGGTATGTGCGGCATCGTTTGCGGTTTCCCATGCAGGCGTGCGTGTGTGCAGGCGTGCGCATGTGCGCACACCTGTGCGCCTGTACCCCGCACATACCGCACACACCGCACACGTCAATGCCCATGCGGGTTTGCGCGTTTTCGCATGCCGCACTACATCCCCCACATCCCGCACAAAAGAAATGATGGACTGCCAACCGGTAAAGAAAACCATCCGCTGCACGGAAGAAAACCTCCCCGAGTTCAAGCAAGCCCTGCGCGACTGGCCTGAACTCGGCACCCTTTGCCGCGACCTGATCGCCCAAGGCGTCTTCCCCGGCCTGCGCCGCCTGCAAATCACGCTCACCGGCAGCAAAGAAGGTGTGGCGCAGGGGTTGGGTGCCATCCCCGCGCTGATCGCCTCCAAAGCCGCAAAAACCGAAAGCGAGCAAGCATCATGAAAATCACCCTCAAGATGGAAGGCTTGGAGAAGGTCCTCAAGCAGCTCAACCAGCTCAGCGGCCCCCAGCTCCGCGAAGCCGCCGCCAAGGCCATCACCGACACCGCATTTCAGGTGCGCCGCACCATGCAGGCGGAAATGGCTAGCGTCTTCCAAGACCCCACGCCCTACATCCTCAAAAGCGTCTACGTCAAACAGGCCGACGCCAGCAGCCTCAGCGCCACCATCGAGCCCACCTACTTCGGCGGCAAGGGCATAGACCCCCAGCAGATCCTGCGCGCGCAAGAGGCCGGCGGCACCCGCCGCGACAAGCGCTCCGAAGTCATCCTGCGCCGTGCCGGCATCCTGCCTGCTGGTTACCAGACCGCGCTGCCCCGCGTTCCTTTCCCTGGCAGTGACGATGGCCGCGGCAACATGCGCGGGCCCTTCCTGGTGCAGCTCATCAGCTACTTCCAAGCCTTCGGGGAGCAGGGCTTTAAGGCCAATATGAGCGACAAGCGCAAAGCCAACCTGATCAAAGGCACCAGCAAGGTTTCTGGCCGGCGCTACTTTGTGGCCTACGGCAAGCTGCGCAGCGGCAAAACCGGCCACCTCGCACCCGGCATCTGGGCAGTCGTGGGCACTACGGGCGCCGATGTGCGCCCCGTGCTCATGTTCGTGCGCACGCCCAGCTATACGCCACGCCTCAACATGGCCCGCATCGCTGAAAAAGCCGATGCCGACAACTTCCTTGCGAAGCGCATGCGCGCTCGGATTCGGCAGGCAGCGGAAAAGCTGGGAGCCTGAACATGCCCGCCTTTATGAACCAGTTATTAGTCCCGACTTTTGAGAATGCCGAGTCCGGTTTGTGTGATCGTGAACCATCCGGGTTTGGATTCTTGGAGCAAACCTTTGGCGGTCAGCGATCGGATCGTGCGTATGGTTGGTCCTCTGCTGTCCGCCTGGAAGGGCTTTCCGTCCCTCCCGTAGTCAAGGCAAATCAGTTGCGGAATGGTCAAGCTGTAGCCCTTAACCTGGGGAGCGATCGGTTCCATGGTCACGGGTTGCGGCGCAGCTGGGCTGTTGGCCGTCGATCGCATGCCCGCCTCGCGCTGTCGTCTTCTGGCTCTGCTGGCCATCCATCCGGCAAACGCCATGCGCAGTGCTTTAAAGAATCGCATGGTTCCCTCCCTTGTGTATGCACACATATTAGCTTGCGCTACACTCCGCCCGTCACGTCAAAAAAAGGCGTGATCGGGATTGGTCTCCCGTTGCAGCTCCACGACGAAAGCCGTGGCCTCTTTTCCGCAGAGTCTGCGGCTTCGTTGTCTGTGCCTCCAGTTTTGGCGGCTCGGATGGGGGAGCGCAAGCTCCGCCGGTTCCCGCAGGGGCTGCCCGGTAGACCAACCCATTCGAGCTGCCGCCCTCGATTGGTCTCGGGTGCGGTGGTTGTTGTAAACCGCAGTCCCTGGAGGCCATTCATGGCTCATAACGCATCCGCGCCCCGTTGCGCACAAATCATCCCACTTCCCACTGCGCTGGCTCGTCCAGTCAAGCAGCCCCGCAATAAAGGCGGTCGGCTGTCCGGCGCACCTGCAAATAGCCCCGCAGCCGCCGAAATTCGACGACTGCAAGCTTTTCTGGTGGAAAACAAGCGCTTGCACGACATGGTGCGCCAGCAATTGCGCGCCGTGCAGCTTGCCAGCAAGCAAGGAGGTTGCAATGTCTGATCTCGTTTTGCTTCACCACAACGAACCCATGACCACTTCATTGGCGATCGCAAAAGGCGTCGAAATGGAGCACAACAGTGTTCTGGTCCTGCTTAAAAAGCACGTTGACAGTCTCTCTGAGTTTGGAAGGGTTCAATTTGAAATTGAACCCTTTGACACCAACGGAGGCAAACAGACTCGCGATGTGGCATTTCTGAACGAGCAGCAAGCCACCCTGCTGGTGACCTTCATGCGCAACAGCCCGCTGGTCATCAAGTTCAAGGTCGCCCTGGTTCGGGCTTTCTTTGAGCTGCGCGACAAACTGGCTTCCCAGCAACTGCCGCAGCCTGGCGGGGCGCTGTTCCTGTCCCATGCTGCTGATGTGATGGTGGCGGCTGACCGCACTTTCCGCGCCGTCATCCGCTCCGGTCGGGTGGCAGGATTGACCACCGCCCAGGCCATCCGCCGCGCTAACGAAGTTGCACGTCTAAAAACCGGCGTCTGCATGTTGGATGAACTGCAGGCCCACAGCCAGCTGGCCGCGCTGGAAGCGCCCGCACCAATCAACCCCGAAGTGCAGCGTGTGCTGAATTTCTGGGCTGAGTACGAGGCTGGTGCATTCGCTTCCGGCGCTTGCCTGCCCATCTTGACTGTCAGTGCATATGAGTTTTACAGCCGGTGGGTCAAGCAACAAGGCGCCGAGCCCTTGACCTTGCCCCGTTGGAGCAACGTGCTACAGGCGGCCGGCATGGTTACCGCCAAGCGCAAGCGCTACCAGGACGCCGACGGCAATCTGCGGGGCCCTGCCTCATTCATGTATCCAGCCGGCTGCAAAAGTGGCCCCGATGACATGACCGAGGTGCACTGGCTCGGCACCTGCGTGGACCGTATCAACACCTGCATGGAGAAATAGCCCGTATGAAAACCGCACCCGGTGACTTTGCCACCGCATTACAAGGCCACCGCTACCTGCTCGGCGACAAATCGGTCATCGCCATGCAATCCGGCGAAGTCATCCGGGTGCGCGAGCTGGATCACTCCGAACCCTACCCACTCGGCCCAGCCAAAGAGGTGCACGCCGCCTGGCTGAAGCCCGAACCCATGAAGTATTTCAAAGGCGAGGTCCCCCGATGAGCACCCCCGAAACGGCAACCCTGTCCGAGTTCTGCCGCCTGATCGGCGTCAAAGTCGGCTACGGCAGCGAGCTCAAAAAGACCGGCCGCTTGGTGCTGGCCGAAGACGGCAAGACCGTGCGGGTGCAAGAGAGCATTGCACGCATCGCCGAAACCCGCGACCCCAGCAAAGCCGGTGTGGCTGCCCGCCACGCCGAAGAGCGCGGCGCCGAGGTGGCTACCGGCCATGCAGAAAGCAAGACAAATCAAGCGCCAGCGCACGCCAGTAGTGCGCAAGCAGCTACCAATTCTGTAGCGGGTGAGGGCGAGCAGCCACCCGCCGGGCAGGGCTACGACTACCAGGGCAGCAAGGCCAAGCGCGAGCACTTCGCCGCCATGGAAGCCGAGGCCAGCTATCGCGAGAAGATCCGCGAGCTGTTGCCCGCCTCCGAAGTCCGCGCGGTGGTAGCTGAAATCATCACCGTCTTGCGTACGAGTATCGAGGGATTGCCCTACAACCTGGCACCACAGCTCGCCGCCACGAGTGATGAGACCCAGATCAAGTCCATCCTTTCCAATGAGGTGGAGCACGCGCTGGATACTGCCGCGCAAAGCTTGGCCAAGCTGGGCAAGGGGGAGTTTTAGCCATGCAAGCAGCAGGACTTTTCCACAGCGCGGCGCGCGCCATTGCACCACGCAAGCCGCTCACCGTCAGTCAGTGGGCAGACGCCAACCGGGTGCTGAGTAGCAAGGCCAGCGCCATCCCCGGCCGTTGGTCTACTGACCGGTCCCCGTTGCTACGTGAGCCAATGGACAGCATGTCCGCCCGCAGCCCGGTGCAGGAGATCGTTTGCATTTTCCCCATCCAGTTCGGCAAATCCGAGCTGGAGACCAACGTCATCGGCTACACGATGTGCGAGAACCCCGGGCCCATCCTAGTGGTGCTGCCCGGCGAGGTTTCTCAGCAGAAGTTCATCAACCAAAAGCTCAACCCGCTGCTAGAGGAAACCCCCGCCTGCGCCGAAGCCCTCACCAGCACCAACAGCCGCAACAGCTCGAACACCAAAGAATTCAAAGACTTTGCCGGTGGCCAGCTATACATTGAGCACGCCGGTAACCCCAAGCGCCTTAAGAGCACCAGTGCCAAGCTGGTGCTGGCGGACGAATTCAGCAGCTTTGCGGCCAGTCTCAAGTCAGGTGATGACCCAGACGCCTTGCTGGACGGCCGTCCTAGCGCATTTCCCAGCACTTATAAACGCGCAAGCGTTGGTACTCCCGAAATCATCGGCCAGTGCCGCCTCGAGGCCAAATGGGAAGTCTCAGATCAGCGCCACTATCAGGTGCCTTGCCCCCACTGTGGCCACGAGCATGCGCTCACCTGGGCGGGGTTTCATTGGTCTACGGGCCCCGATGGCAAAGTCATCCGTGCATGGGTGGTATGCCCTGAGTGCGGCGCCGAAATCGAAGAGCACCACAAAGACTGGATGACTGACCGTGGCCGCTGGGTGCCCACCCATCCGGGCCGAAAGATCCGCGGCTATCGCGCCAACTTCCTTTACTACCGTTTCGGCCTGGGCCCTCGCTGGCTTGATATGGCGCAAGCGTGGGTGGATGCGCAGGGTGACCAGTCCCGCCTCAAGACCTTTGTGAATGACCGCCGCGCCGAAGCCTGGGAAGACCAAGCCATGCGCAACGTCAAGCACAACGCCATTGCCGATCGCGCCGAGCCCTACGCCCTGCGCGTGGCCCCCAAGGGTGTGCTCTGCGTCACTGCCGGCGTGGACACGCAAGACAACCGCTTGGCCGTGCAGCTCGTGGGCTGGGGCCGTGGCATGGCCTTCTGGGTGCTGGACTATGTCGAGCTGCCCGGCGATCCGGCCGGCCCCGAGGTGTGGAATGCGCTCACTGAATACCTCAACAAGCCCATCCAGTCCGAGTACGGCGGCACCTTGCGGGTGGAAGCCATGGCCAACGACGCCGGTGGCCACCGCACCGAGGATGTGAAAAACTTCGTCCGCAGCCGCCGCGTGCGCCGTCCCCTGTGCATCTTCGGTGCCATCCCCAACAACGCGCCCGTGCTGTCCAAGGGCAAGCTGCAAGACGTTACCTGGAAGGGCCAGCACGACAAACGCGGCGTGATGACCCACCACGTGGGTACGGTCGGCATCAAGCACTGGCTCTACAGCCGCCTGAGTGTGGACAGCGCCAAAGACCCCGAGCTGCGCGTCACCCACTTCACCAGCGAATTGCCCGCCGAATACTTTCCCGGGCTGGTGTCCGAAACCTACAACCCCGCCCAAAACCGCTTCGTGAACCGCCGCGGTGCCCGCAACGAGCCCTTGGACACATGGGTCTACGCCTTTGCCGCCGCTCACCACCCCGAGCTGCGCCTGCACCGCGCCACCAAGGCCGACTGGGACCGACTGGAGACCTTGCTGCTCAACCAGGTGGCTCCCGGCGTCTACGAAGCCCCCGAAACCAAGCCCGCACCGGTCGCCCAGCCGGTGCAGCGCCCCCTTATTCAGCGTCCATCTCATAACCGAAACCCATCGAGGCCCACATGGTGACCCCTACCCACAGCAAAGCCGCCACCCCCGCCGCCCACGCTGGCAGCGAGAACGACATCATTGAGGACATGCTCTCCCTCGTCCTGGCCATGGCCCCCGGCTTCACCGCCGAGCTGGCCAAGCAGGCCGACAAGCAGATCCGCGCCAAGTGGGCGGGGGACCGCCCCTACATTGCCCGCCGCAGCGGGGAGGGCAGCAGCGAGCGCAATGCCCAGATCAAAGCCGACTACCTCCGGGGTGAGCGCATTGCCCTGCTGGAGCGCCGCTACAAAGTCAGCCGCTCGCGCCTGTGGCAGATCATCAAAAGCTGAAAACGTCTAGTTTCTTGCCTTAAAAACTAGACACAAGGCCCCCCAAAGTAGGGGCCAAATGGCTGCACCCACACCCACCACCGAGCCCGATGTACTCATCGCAGGCGACACTGCCAAGTGGCTCAAAACACTGGCTGAATACCCGGCAACTGAAGGCTGGGAGCTCAGCTATGTGCTCATCAACGGCACCAGCAAAATCACCGTCATCGGCACCGCCAGCGGGTCCGATCACCTCATCACCGTAGCCGCAACCACCACCGCCGACTGGGTGCCGGGTGACTACACCTGGCGCGCCCGCGTCAGCAAGTCCGGCGAGGTCTACACCGTAGGCAGCGGCACCTTCAAAGTGCAAAGCAGCTTCTCCGCTGCCACGCTCGATGCCCGCACCCACGCCCGCCGCGTGCTGGCCAACATCGAGGCCTACCTCGAAGACGGCGCCAACCTCACCGCCGCCAACTACACCATCGCCGGGCGCAGCTTGCAGCGCATCCCCATGGCTGAGCTGCTGGCCCTGCGCGACCGATACCGCGCCGAAGTCGCTCGTGAAACCGCCGCCAACCTCATTGCCCGCGGCATGGGTGATCCGCGTCGGGTGTTCGTGCGCTTTGGCGGCAACTACTAAGGGCTCCCATGGCCATGCAATATCGCAGCCTCATCCAGCGCGCACGCGGTGCCGTGGCCCGCTACTTCGGTGGACAAGCCCAAACGCGGCGTTTTCAGGGCGCGCAGCTCGGCCGCTTGGCGTCTGACTGGATCACCACCGAGCAGTCCATCAACCAAGAGCTGCGCGGCGACCTCAACCGCCTGCGCTCCCGTGGCCGCGACCTGCGCCACAACAACGACTATGCCGCCAAGTACACGCGCATGGTCACCAGCAACATCATCGGCCCCGGTGGTATCCGGCTGCAGTCTCGCGTGCAAGACGCACCAGGCAAGCCCGACCGCGCTGCCAGCAACGCCATTGAAGAGGCATGGGCCGAATGGGGCCTCGCCTGCGATGTAGCCGGCCAGCAAAGCCTGCGCGACCTGTGCACCACCATCGTCGGTGGCCTGCCCAGTGATGGCGAGTTTCTGGTCCGCTTCATTCAAGGCAAAGACGCCGGCAATAAATTCAACTTCGCACTGCAAGTCATCGATGTAGACCGCATCGACACCACCTACAACGTCGGCGCCACCGGCTCCACCAACGCCGTCATCATGGGCGTCGAGGTCGATGCCTACCGCCGCCCCGTGGCCGTGCACCTGTTTGCTGCCCACCCCAACGACGGCGTCAGCAGCAGCCGCACCCGGATCCGCGTGCCCACCACCGAGGTGCTGCACCGCTTCAAAGTCGAGCGCGCCGAGCAGCTGCGCGGCATCCCTTGGATGGCCCCGGGCATGCTCAGCCTGCACCACCTGGGCGGCTTCATGCTGTCGGCCGTGCTGGCTGCCGAGCATGGTGCCAACCACTACGGCTTCTTCACCAGTGCCGAGGCGCAAGCACCCATTGGTGCGCCAGAAAGTGCTGAGCCCGGTGCCCCCATCATCACCACCAGCCAGCCCGGCGTGTACGACACACTGCCCGCCGGCACCACCTTTCAGCCGCACGAAAGCAAATACCCCAATGAGGTGTTTGGCCCGTTCGTCAAAACCGCCCTGCAGCGTGTGGCCAGCGGCTGGTGCGTGGCTTATCACTCGGTCGGCAATGATCTGGAAGGCGTCAGCTACAGCAGCATCCGCTCGGGTGCCTTGGAAGAGCGCGACCGCTGGATGGATGACCAAGAGTGGTTCATCAACGTTTTCATGGAGCCCGTCTTTCGTGCTTGGCTCAAGATGGCCCTGCTCAGTGGTGCCATCACATTTCCCAACGGTAATGCTTTGCCTTACAGCAAGCTGGCCAAGTTCAGCCGCCATGAGTGGCAGGCCCGCCGCTGGGAATGGGTCGATCCCAAAGGCGACATGGAAGCCAAGATCCTCGCCGTCAAAGCAGGCCTCATGTCACCCCAAGACCTGTGCGCTGCCATGGGCTACGACTTCGAGGACACCGTCGACGCCATCGCCATGGCCATGAAGCTGGCCGCCGAAGTGGGCGTGCAGCTCACCGCTTACGACGGCACCCCCGGGGCTACGCCCTCTACCGGAAAACCGCCGGTCGCTTAAACCTCACTGACCTGGAGAACTTCCATGCCACTCGATATCAGCTCAAAAGTAGACGTTCTATCGGACCCAACTCGCAACCATATCGGCTTTAAAAACGCCGCTGGTCAGCAGCAAATGGTGCCAAAGTGGAATGCTGGAATGACAGCGCTTATTCACCCGGAAACAGGATCCGAAGTGAGCTTTGGTAGCGCCATCTATCCAGCCTCTACAAACAACCAGTGGGCACTTATTGGGGATTCTCGCAGTGCCAACAGCACTGAAGATTCCAATACATTTATGCCCAACCGCCTCACTGCCTACGGCTTGGCTGCATGGATTCAGCACTTCAGCAATTACCGCGGCCGGTTTGTTGGCAACTTCGGCATCAACGGCAACACACTTGCCCAAGTTCAGTCTCGACTAAACCCCGCAGCGTCCGCAGTTGGTACCGGTACAATCACAATGTCTGGAGGTGTTGCAACCTTCACAGACACCACGCACACATCCGGCGCGTTTGCCGTGGGCCAGCAGCTCTTCGGCACAGGTGTAGCGCCTGGCACGTACATCAGTGCATTGCAAACTGGCACAGGCTCCAACGCTGGCGGCACCTACACTGTATTGCCCCCGCAAAACGTGGCGTCCACAGCGATCAGCGCCTATCCGCAGCGGGCCAACATCTTGGGCAGCGCTGCCAGTGTTTTTGTGATGCTGATCGGCGTGAACAACGGCACAAACCCCGTGACCACTGACGGCCCCGTCTATCAGTCCGTGATCAATGCTCTGGTGGCCGCAGGCAAGATCGTGATTGTATTGAACGAGTTTCCGAACTCCGATCAGTCGGGCAACGGCGCGGTGCATTACAGCCGCCGCCGCTTCTTGGATGGTGCAGCGTACTTGCCCTATAGCTCCAAAGTCATCAAGTTCAACAGCTATGACGTAATGGCCGCTTCGCCTACGTCTTACCAGTTCAAAGCTGGTTACCTGGCTGCCGGTGACTTTTTGCACCCGAACCTTCAAGCAAACCGCGATCTAGGCAGCCGCATCGGTGCGGTGCTGGATGCCATTTTCCAAATGGGCAACTTTGCTCCGCGCAACAACCTGCCAACTTATGCTGGTGACACCGCTTTTGGTGTCGCGGCCATGATGAGTGGTACAGCAGGAACGCTTGGAACTGCTACCGGCCAGCTGGCAACCGGTTGGACCATGGGGAGCATTCCTGCTGGCTATTCAGTGGTGTGCGCAAAGGGCACCGACCCAGATGGCTATGAGCAACAAATAGTCACCATCAGCGGAACTGCTGGCTCAGCCGGAACTGTTCAATCAGTTTCCATCGCCAACTATGGCCTTGGTGGGGCATTTGCGGCATCTGGTGACGTTGTATCTGCAGTGTCCAGGATCATTGTGGATGCTGGCTCAGTTGGATTCGTCGGTCCTACGGCTATTTTGCAGGCCCAAGATACGACAAACAACATTGTTCAAAACTCCGCCCAGCTCTCTGGCACCGTTTACAACTCGGTGGCAATGGATGGAGCTTGGGCAAGCGCTGCCTTTGATGGTCAAGTGATGACCCAGCCGCTCACACTGGGAAGCGGAACCAACGCTGATTGGACTGCGTCCGCCAGCAAATCTCTTCAACCAAATTTCCAGTTTTGCTTCCTCGGTGGCATCCCTGTTCAGGCAACCATCCGCATCAGCCGAGTGGGCATTGTGAAAAACGCCTAACCCCATCCCCTCAGCACAAGAAACCCGCTCCGGCGGGTTTTTTTATGCCCGCAAAAATCTTCAAAAACGTCTAGTCCTTTGCCTTAAAAACTAGACACCTCGGCCCTGAAAGTAGGGGCCATGACTACCAAAACCTCCATCCCCGAGAGCTTGCAGCGTCACCTGCAGACCGGTCGCACCGAGCGAGCCTTGCTGGTGGACCGTGCAGCGGTTGACGTTGAAGCACGCACCGCCACCCTGGCATTCGCCAGCGAGACCCCGTACGAGCGCTACTGGGGCATTGAAATTCTGGACTGCACCGCCACCAGCATGCGCACCGGCCGCCTGCGCAGCGGTGCAAACCTCCTGTGCGACCACGACACCCGAGATGTTGTGGGCGTTATCGAATCTGTCGAGATCGGCCCCGACCGGGTAGGTCGTGCCGTGGTGCGCTTTGGAAAAAGCGCTCGTGCAGAGGAAGTGTGGCAAGACGTGGTTGATGGCATCCGCCGCAACGTCAGCGTCGGCTACATGATTCACAAAGCCCAACTGGTCGAAAGCGCTGACGGTGTGGAAACCTACCGCGTCACCGACTGGGAGCCCTTTGAAGTCTCCATGGTCAGCGTTCCCGCTGACGCAACCGTAGGCGTTGGCCGCAGCGCTGAGCAGCTGGAGGCCCCCGTGGCACCCGCTGCCATCGCAGCCGCACCCGCCACCCCTGCACCCCAAAACCAACCCCAAGGAAAAGCCATGACTGATGTAGTCGTTGTCGAGCAGCGCAATCACGCCGCTGAAATCTCCAAAATCGGTGCCACCGCTCCTGGCGGCGCTGAATTGGCCCTGTCCGCCATCCAGCGCGGCATCACCGTCGAAGAGTTCCAGCGCGAACTCATCGCCCACATGTCCACCAAGCCTCTGCCCACAGCAGACATTGGCTTGACAGCCAAAGAAGCCAAGCGCTTCAGCGTCCTGAACATCGCCCGCTACCTGGCAGACCCTAGCGCTGCCAACGAGCGCGCCATGGGCTTTGAGCGCGAGTGCTCTGCAGCTGTTGCCAAAATCATGGGCCGCGAAGCCCGTGGTGTGTTTGTCCCCTCCGAAATCCAGCGCCGTGACCTGGTGGTGGGCACACCTACTGCCGGTGGTAACTTGGTCGCCACTGAGCTCAAGGCCAGCAGCTTCATCGAAATGCTGCGCAACGCCATGGTGCTGGACCAGCTCGGCGTCACCATGCTGACCGACCTGCGCGGCAACATCGCCATCCCCAAGCAAACCGGCGGCGCCACCATCTACTGGGTCGCTGAAAACACAGCCCCCACAGAAAGCCAGCAGTCTGTCGGCCAAGTGCTCATGTCTCCCAAGACAGCGGGCGGCTTCACCGATATCAGCCGCACTTTGCTGAACCAAGCCTCCATCGACGTGGAAAACTTCGTGCTGGGCGACTTGGCAAAGCAGTTGGGTCTGGGCATCCAGTTGGCAGCGATTGCCGGTACCGGTGCAAGCAACCAGCCTTCCGGCCTGCTGACCCGCATCACCCCATCCCTGGTCGGCGGCACCAACGGCTTGGCACCCACTTGGAACAACATCATTGACCTGGAAACCAACGTGGCCACCGCCAACGCGGACGTGGGCACCATGGGCTACCTGGTCAACGCCAAGACACGCGGCATCCTCAAGCGCACACAGAAGTTCTCCGGCACCAATGGCGACCCGATCTGGGACCGCAACACCAACGAGCCGCTCAACGGTTACCGCGCTGCCGTCACCAACGCAGTGCCTAGCAACTTGACCAAGGGCACCAGCTCCGGCGTCTGCTCCGCAGGCATCTTTGGCAACTTCTCCGATCTGCTGATCGGCATGTGGGGTGCCATTGACCTGATGCGCGACCCCTACGCAGCGTCCACCTCCGGCGGCGTGCGCATCGTGGCTCTGCAAGACGTGGACGTAAACGTCCGCAACACCGAAAGCTTCGCCACAGTCGTTGACTGGCTGACAGCGTAAGCCCACAGGCCACACACACAGCCCTGCGCATCATGTTTGCCGAAAACCTCGCAGCCTTCGTCAACCCCACAGAGTTTGCCCAGCGCATCACTCTGGCGGGGGTGGAGGTGGCTGCCATTTTCGACAACGCCTATGCGCAGGGCGGTGTGGGTGTGCTCGGCATGGCCAGCACCCAGCCAGCGCTCACGCTGCCCACGGCAAACGTGCCCGCAACACCGGAAGGTGCAGCGGTCACCGTTGGCACCACCAGCTACCTGGTGGCGAGCCACGAGCCTGACGGCACCGGCATGAGCGTCCTGTATCTGGAGGCCCCATGAGCACCATCGTCGTCAAAACCGTCGATGCCATCGAGGCAGCACTGAAGGCAGGCACCCCAGTGGCTCCGCTCATCGAGCGTGGCCGCCGTCGTCCTATCCCCATCAGCTCTGCCACTGCAGTGGCCATCCGGCCTGTGCAGATCGAGGTCGCTCAGGCGCAAATGGTCAGCGGTATGCCCGTGAGCTGGAATGGCTCCTATGCAGTCGAGTGCTATGCCCGCAGCGGCAAGTCCACTTCCCCGGATGTGGCTGTCGATGAGCTGGTGCAAGACGTGTACGCCCGCCTTATGCAAGACCCGACGCTGGGCGGCGTGGTGGTGGTCATCCGGCCGCAAGGCATCGCCTACGACTTCGACGCCGACGGTGAGCTCACCGCCTGCGCCACCCTTGTTTTCAATGTTCTGCACCGTGCCAACGGCGCAACCCTCAGTTAACCCCAGGAGCAATCCACCATGAGCTACTTTTTCCCCGAAGGCGCGAAGTTCCAGTTTTCCACGACTTTCGCAGCCGCCAAAACCGTCACCGCTGCATCCAACGCCAACCCCACAGTGCTCTCCAGTGTCGCCCACGGCTTTGTGGATGGCGAAGAGTTCCTGTTCCTCTCTGGCTGGGAAGATGCTTCCAACTCCATCTTTCAAGCTGACCAGCTGACTGCTGACACCTTGTCTGCTCTGGGCTTGGACACTACCAACACCCAGTTCTACAGCGCAGGCACCGGCACCGGCACGATCCAAAAGGTCAGCAACTGGACTGACATTCCGCAAGTGCTGTCCATCAGCAACTCTGGCGGCGATCCACGCTACACCGACGTGCAGCCCCTGAGCGCCCGCAATGGCATCAAGATCCCCACCGGCTTCAACGCCAGCACGATCACTTTAAGCCTGGGCCACGACCCGCAAAACGCCACCTACAAGGCCATGCTCAACATCGCCCGCACCCAGCAAAAGGTGGCGCTGCGCATCGTTGGCGGTGGTGCCACGGTCTACGGCTACGGCTACATGTCCGTGTCCGAAGTGCCACAGATGCAGTCCGGCCAAGTCAACCAAGTGCAGTGCGCGATCAGCTTGCTGGGTCGCGTCATCAGCTACTAAGCCCGGTTGCCCGCACGGCAGGGCAGGGCGTGTGTCCAGACAGCACATGCCCTGCTCGCCGGTGTACTCCGAGCCGGCACGCCGTGCGTGCATTCACTTTCGGAGCTTGTTTACCTGTCTATCGGAGTGATTCATGTCTATCGAAATCGAAATTTCTGACACCGTTGGCTTCAAAGTCAAAGGTTCCTACAACAACAGCAAGGGCCAGCCCGTTGCCTTCGACTTCCAACTGGAGTGCGAGCGCTTGGAGCAGGACGACCTGCAAGCCGCCATCAACGACCAGGGCAATACGCTGCTGATCGACTTCATGCTCGGCATCAACAAGGGCTGGACCGGCGTCAAAGACAAAGAGGGTAAGCAAGTGCCCTACAGCGAAGAAGCCTTCCGCAAGCTCTGCCGCATTCCCGGCATGGCCCGCACGGCCTTCCAAGCCTACCTGGGCGAAGTAGGTGTGAAGGAAAAAAACTAACGGCGCTCGCCAGAGCGCTCGCAGAAAACGCCCAAGCCCATGAGCCACCAGAGCAAGACAAGTCCAACCCGTTCATCGCCGCGGTGCTTGCTGCCCGTGCCAATGAACCCAAGCCCAGAGCATTCCTCTGGCCTTGCAATGTGGACACCTGGCGCCACTGGTGCGAGCTGCAAACGCAGTGGCGTGTCGGCGTCAATGGTGCAGTGGGCATGGACTACGCCGGCGTGTCTGCCTACCTCACTGAGCAAGGCATCACAGGCGAAGACCGGCAGCGCATCTGGGCGGGCATCCGGGCTTGCGAGCGCGGCACGCTGGAAGGCCGGCAAGCCGCACAAAACCAACCTAAATAAGGTCGCCCATGTTTGAAGGTATTGGCATCCAGCTCACGGCAGACACTGCTGATTTTGTCAGCGGTATGCGCAACGCAGGCCGCGAGCTGGACACCTTTGGCGGCCGTGTCAAAGACAGCGAGACCAATTCAGGTGCTCTGGCAACTACCTTGCGCTCGGCCTTCATTGGCGGTGGTGTGGTCGCGGGTATTGCAATCGCTGCCAACACTGTCCGCCAGTTCACTGACTCCATGGTTCAGGCTCAAATCAGCGTGGACAAGTTGCGGAACGGCCTGACATTTGCGGTGGGCGCTGGAAATGTGGCCGCTGAGCTGGAGTTCGTGAAGGCAAGCGCTCGCAACTTAGGACTGGAGTTCAACACTACCGCCGAGCAGTACATGAAGCTGGCCGCAGCCGCCCGTGGCACCAGCTTGGAAGGGCAGAAGACCCGCGACATTTTTTCCGCCATTGCACAAGCTTCCACGGTCATGGGCTTGAGTGCTCAGGAGGCAGAAGGCGCACTCACGGCGGTCGCCCAAATGATCAGCAAGGGCAAGGTGCAAGCCGAAGAGCTGCGCGGCCAATTGGGTGAGCGCTTACCCGGCGCGTTTCAGATCGCCGCCCGCGCCATGGGGATGACCACCACCGAGCTGGACAAGATGCTGGAAAGCGGCCAACTGCTGGCGTCTGATTTCCTCCCCAAGTTTGCAGCCCAGCTCACCAACGAGGTCGCTCCTTCGGTGGATGAGGCTAGCCGCAGCATGCAGGCCAGCGTCAACCGGCTGAGTACCGCATGGACTGATTTCAAGCAAACGGTAGCTGAAGCCGGCGTTTCCTCGGCCATTCGCTCTGCAATTGGTGGGATTGCCACCGATTTCGAGGCTGTATCAGATGCGATGAAAAATGCCAAGAAGGAGGGCGCTGGCTTCTTTGTGCAGACTTTGGCCGGTGTGACCACAGCTATCGGCCGTGGTGGTTTCGGCATGTTGTCTGAGGCCTTCAACGTCACAAACTCAGCTTTGAATACGCTGAGCGGTGGCCTTCTCAAACTGCGTACAAACCTAAATCTGGTGCCTGAGGCGTTCGATACCAATGCCCAAAAGGCAGCGGCGCTGGATGGCAAGCTGACCGAGGCGACAACCAAATTGCAGAACATGCGTCTGGAGTTTGACAAGCGCCCTAGCGACATTTACTTGCAGAGCGAGATTTATCAAACCCAGCTCTATGTGCAAGAGCTGCAGCGAGCCAAGACAGCGCTTGGAGAAATCACGGGCGGTGGTGCTGGCCGTGGTCGGGTCAACCCCGAGACCGTAGCCGCCTCGCTGGAGGCCAAAGCCCAGCGCGAAGCCTCTTACAAAGCCGCGCTCACCACTTACGCCACCGACAGCGAAAAGCTTGCTGCCGAGATCGCCAAGCAAAAAGCCGCCCTGGGTGATCTGTACACCCCCGAGCTGGAAGCCCGGATCCGCAAGCACTTCATCAAGCCGGTCAAAGACGCCAGCGACGACTATGGCCGTCTGGGCGCCACCATTGCCCGTGAGCTGGATCTGGCCAACGAGCAACTGCTGGCAGGCAGCCGCCTGACAGAGTCCGACAAATTCCGCATCAAGACCCTGTCTCAGATTGATGAATCCCTGCGCAAAGGCAATATCACCAAGGCGCAGGCGCTCACGCTGGAAGAGCAGATGACCGCGGCACAGCAAAAGCGTGAAGAGGTTGAAAAAGCCGCTGCTCAACGTCGTGCCAACATCGCCCAGTACCAAGACCAGATCGCCTTCCAGTCTGAGCTCGATGCCGCCTACGTGGCCGACAGCAAGGCCCGCGAGCAGGCCCGCCTCACGGTCGACGCCTACGAAAAGTCCATCCGCGACAGCAACAACATGCTGGCGCTGGAAGCCTCCCTCATGGGCCAAAGCGCCACTGTGCGTGAAGCCACACTGGAGCAGTACCGCATTGAGCTGGAGCTCAAAAAGCAAATCGACGCCATCGACCGCAGCGCCGGCCTCGATGAGGCTCAGCGCGAAGAGCTGCGTGCCCGCGCCCGTGTTGCTGCTGCATCTGCCAGCGCGCAAGCAACCACCAAAGCGCGCCTGGAAGTCACCAAGAAAGACGCCGAGCAGATCCAGCAAACCCTCACCGACGCCATCATGCGTGGGTTTGAGAACGGCAAAGGCTTCGTGGAAAACTTCCGCGACACAGTCGAGAACATGTTCAAGACCTTGGTCCTGCGCCCCATCGTCAGCGCCATCGTCACACCAGTGGCCGGCCTGATCACTGGTGGACTACCTGGCACTGCAGCAGCAGGGCAGGGTGGTGCGCTCGGTACCGTCAATACAGCAGTGCAGGCCAAAAGCCTCTACGACACCGTGAGCGGCGCTTTCACCACTTTGGGCGAAAGCATCAGCACCAGCGCGGCCACCATGGGCAAGTGGCTCATTGAAAACACCAGCGACGCGTTGCAGCAGGCTGGAAACAGCCTGTACTCCTACAGCGGCACCATCGGTACTGCTGGGGCCTACGCCGGCGGTGCATTTGCGGGTTACGGGCTGGGCACTGCCATCAGCAACGGCCGATCAGCAGCCGGCGACGGAAATGGTGATGCCCTTGTGGTGGCTGGCACCGCCTTGGGCGCTATTTTTGGTGGGCCTGTGGGTGCTGCTATCGGTGGCGCCATTGGTGGGGCGATCAATGCCGCATTTGGTCAAGGTGCCAAAACCGTAGATGCCACGGGTATTCAAGGGACATTCAGCGGCAGCATGTTTTCCGGCCAGAGCTATCAGCAATGGAGCCGAAGCGCCGGTTGGTTCAACAGTGGAGACAGTGGTACAGACTACCGCGCGCTCGATTCCAGCTACGCCAGCAAACTGGGTCAAGTGTATGGCGCGCTCACCAGCTCCACCGCTCAGCTAGCGGACTCCCTAGGCCAGCCGACTTCCCAGATTCTCGGCTACGTCAAGTCCATTCGCATCGATTCTTCGCAGCTCACTGAATCCGGCCTGCAGGCCGTGTTTGAGGGCATCGCCGACGAGCTGGCCCGCACGGTTGTCACTTCGGGCTACATCAAGGAAGGTGAGCGCGCATCGGTAGCCCTGTCCCGGCTGTCCACCAGTCTGGCGACCGTGAACGGTGCATTCAACACCCTGAACAAAGCAGCACTGACTGCAGGCCTGTCCACTGCCGATGCCGCCAGCCAGTTGCTGGATATGTTTGGGGGTGCGGATGCCTTCAACACAGCCACCCTGAGCTACTACCAGAACTACTACACCGAAGCCGAGCGCAACGCCAAGACCACCGAGAACCTGGTCAAGTCTTTTGCCAGTCTGGGTGTGGCTATGCCTGACAGCACAGCTACCTTCCGGGCGTTGGTTGACGCGCAGGATATTACGACCGCAAGCGGCCGCACTACCTACACCGCCCTCATGGGTCTGCAGGAAGCCTTTGCTGCAGTGACTAAGGCAGCAGAAGACAGCGCCAAGAGCCTAATCAAAACCGCCAACTACGCAACTTATGCCGATTACGCCGCAGCCATGGCGGCTGCCGGCGGCACCGCTGCCGCGCGCTTTGACGGTGGCGACCTGTCCGGCGGTTCCCTGCTGGCCCTGTCGCCCGCCTTGATGACTGCCACTGCAAGCAGCTCGACGCCTGCAGCCGCACAGGTGGACGCAGCTACCGCTGCCGAAGTGCAGGCCCTGCGCGAAGAAAACCGCGCTCAGTCCCTCGCGCTCGCCCGCATCATGGAGCGCTTTGCCCAAATCATTGAAACCTGGGATGCCATCGGCATGCCCGCGGTCCAACCGGAATAAATGACCATGAAGGGCATCACCATCATCAAACCCATGGCCCTCACGGACGCCATGTTGGTCAGCTCTACCGTCCCCGAGGCCGACTACGCAGTGTGGGCCGCTGGCACGACTTACGCCCTTGCAGCACGGGTCATCAAAAACCACGTCATTTACGAGAGCTTGGCCGCGTCCAACGTGGACAACGACCCCGAGCTGGCAGGCACTACCAAATGGGTCGCCGTGAGCGCCACCAACCGCTGGAAGCTCTTCGACCTGTCCAGCAGCAGCCAAACCGCGCAATCCACCAGCATGAGCTACACCCTGCGCCCTGGGCAGTTTGTGACCTCTGTGGCTGCTGTCAACCTCACCGACGTGACCAGCGTGCGGGTTCAAATGATCAGCGACGCCTTTGGCTTGGTTTACGACGAAACCCTAAGCCGCCCGCGCATCCAGCCAGAGGCCAACTGGTGGAGTTGGTTCTACGGTAAGCGCACGGAGCCATTGGCCAGCTACTACACCAACCTGCCAAGTTTTCTGGATGCACAAATCATCGTGACCTTCACCGGCGGTGCGGCCATGGCGGTGGGCACTCTCATCTTGGGAACGTCCAGCCAATGGGGCAAATGCGTCACGGTTGGTGTGTCGCTCGGCATCAAAGACTATTCCCGCAAGGACGTAAACACCTACGGCGACACCGTACTGGTCAAGCGCCGTTACTCCACGCAAGTGGAGGTCCCCCTTGCGTTGGAGACCGCGCAAACCGATGCATTTTTCAACTTTGTGGCTGGAATGCGCGCCACACCGGCTTTGTGGATCGTGAGCGACGAGTTTGAGTCCACCACCGTCTACGGCTACTACACCAGCTTCAAGGTACTGATCCAGTACCGAGACCTCAGCGACTGCACCCTCAATTTAGAAAGCCTGGCATAACCATGATCAACCCTATTGGACCCTCACCAACGCCGCTGGATAGCGCGGCTGACTTCAATACCAAAGCCTTTGGCCTTCTTGCGCAGCTCCCCGGCTTTGTGGATGAGACCAACGCCACGGCCGACACCATCCAGATCAACGCGGACATTCTTGCTGCTGTGCTTCTGGCAATGGCATTTCCTGAATACACAGGAACCAGCGCCAGTTCGGTCACTGTGGGAACAGGCCCCAAGGTGTTTGCCACCCAAACCGGCAAACTGTGGGTGCCCGGCCAGATCGTGGTGGTCAACAATGGTTCCAACATCTTGCGCGGCCCCGTGGTCAGCTATACGGGCGGCAACCTCACGGTAAACGTCACCAGCACGGTTGGCAGCGGTACCTACACAAGCTGGACGATTGGTCTGACGTTTGAGGGCTTGCTGCTGGCCAAGGCCGGTGCAAACGCTGACATTACCGACCTCAATGCCTTGGTGAGCGTTCCTGCCGTGGTGTCTTCTGCCATCACCTCGGGCATTAACGTCAATGCATCCCCTGCAGTCCGACAGACTGTCTTGGCCGGTCCGGTGGATTCTGCTGGCCTGCCCAATTTCGGCGGAAGCACAGGCGCCACAACCGTGACGGCAGCCGGCACCCTTACGGCTACGGCTGCGAATGGCGCGCTCAACCGCACCGGAAGTATCACCAATCCGTCTTGGTCCGGACTCAGCGTCAACGGCACGATGTATCTGTATCTCGACATTGCTGCCAACGGTGTTTGCACGCCGGGCAGCACTGCATTGGCCCCCAACTATCGCTGGGCCGGTGCAGATGTGGTGACCAACGGGCAAAGCACCTTCAACATTCAAGAAATGCAAATGAAGGTCGGTAACGGTACGACAGCAGCGCCGGCCTACCGTGTGTTTGTGGGAGAAGTCACCGTGTCGGGCTCCGTGGTGACTGCCATCACCTGGTATGCACTGATGGGGCGGTATTCGGGCACAGAGCAGGGCACGGCCTACGGTGGCGCATATTCGCAAAACCATAACCTCGGCGTGCAGCCTCTCATTACCAATTGGGTCTGGGTGTGTAAAACCGCAGACATTGGTTTTTCCGTAGGCGATGAGCTGCCGTTCTCCCTGAACGTTGGCAGTGCCTGGGCAACACCCAAATCCACAGGTTTCAGCACCGGCGCCGGTATCTCATGGCCAGCCAAGGCAGGTGGCGCTGCCAGTATCACGCTGGGGAGCTGGAAGGCCAAACCCTACATCCTCCGGGGGTGGTGAGCATGTGGGTCGACACATTCGGTAATCTCTACGAAGGCGACTGCCGTGCGGGCGACCGCGCAGCGACCCCTGAAGAGGTGGCAGCGTGGGAGCAGTCCCGCTCCCCAAGTCCTCTTCAGCAAATCCTTGAGCTGGAAGCCCAGCAGGTGCGAGACATGGCCCGCTTCGACCGCGAGCAGGCCCTTGCATCTGCTGAGGCACTTGCGCTGGCGGAATTCGGCATCGAGCCGGAGGATTTGTACGCCATGGGTGCTGGGCCTAACCCTCCCACGGCTGCGCTCAACTACCGCCGACTCAAAGACCTGGACAACCAGATCAAGGCCTTGAGGGACCAGCTATGACCTGGCACCTCTACGTTGCGGCCGTCGTCTTCCTGTCCCTGCCGACGCTGCTGCTGTTGGTCTGGCCGGCGCTCAAGTTGTTCGATTTGAAGGGCTTGTGGCGTGTGCTGTGGCTGGCTTTCTGGCCGGTGATGCTGGCCGCGTGGCTGGCTGACGTAATTGTGGCCCGCACCTGGTGGGTTTTGCTGTTTGGCTGGCCCAAGTGCAACGAAGTAACGATATCCCACACGCTGGAGCGCCTTATCGGCGAGCACGAGCACAAAAGCTGGGCGCTTGCAGCGTCTATCGCCCAAGAGCTGGACCGCATCAGCCCGGGCCACATCAAGATTCTCCGAAGGTAGCCATGCCAGAACCAACCACCGCATCCACTGCAGCCGTTGCCACGCTGGCCTCTGCTGGCGTCACCGTGCCGGTCATCACCGCCTGGGGGATCTCCCTCGGTCTGCGTGCGGACCTGCTCATTGCCGGCTTCGCTGGATCGCTGGTGGCCATTGTCCTTTTGAACTCGGTGCCCAGCTCTGGCGATACCTGGCAGGAGCTGGTGCGCACCACCTTGCGCCGCATGATGGTGGCCGTGGCCAGCTCGCTCACGGCAGGCTACCTCACACCCTTGGCCATGTTGGTGGCTGCCATGCCTGAGCCGCTGATTCTCGGCAGTGCTTTTGCGGTCGGTGGTGGTGCCCAGCAAGTGCTCATGTTCATGATCCGCAGGTTTTCCGGCGCGCCGCCGGGCAGTCCACCCGCCATGGAAGGGGGAGCAGGCGCATGACCGACCCCATTCAACTGGCCCACTGGCTGGCGGGCATCGTAGTGCTGGCCGAAGCTCTGAACAAATTGGAGCGCACAGCTCCCTTCGCGTCCGGTCTGTCACCCCGCAAACGGGTGGTGGACTTCCTCAAGGCGCTCGCCTGGCTGCTGCTGGCGATAGGGGCGGGCGGTGCTGTAGCCACCCCCTTGCTGCTGGCCATGGGCATTCACGCCACGCCGTTCGACCACATCACCCATGCGCAGCCCACCTTTGCCGAAACCGCAGTGCTGCTGGGCTTTGCGGTCCTGATTGTTCGCACTCGAGTCAAGGAAGGATAGACATGATCACCCTCAATCAATATGTGGGCGTGCACCGCGAGTCACCCGACTGGACGATTGCGCGCCAGCAAAACGCCAGCAACCTGCTCAAGGCCTGCGCCGCACTGGAAGCCGAAATGTCCCGGGCGGGCGTCTTGTTCCCGGATAACCCGGCTACTAAGAATGGCGTCAGCGGGCAAACCTTCGGCGGTTTCCGCCCGCAGGACTGTCCGCAGGGCGCGCCAAAGAGTAGCCACAAAGAGGGTCTGGCCGTAGATCGCTACGACCCCCGCGGCGAGATCGATGCCTGGTGCATGGCGCATCCAGATCGCTTGGCATTCCACGGCATCTTCATCGAGCACAGCAGCAAAACACCCGGCTGGTCACATTGGACTATTAAAAGTCCAGCCTCGGGCAACCGGATCTTCATGCCATGAAAGAACTACTCATCGCCATTGCCTTGGTGGCTGTTGGATTCTTTGGCGGCTGGGCTGTAAATGGCTGGCGCCTCGATGCCGAGCACGGCCGAGAGCGCATCGAGCTGGCCAAGCAGCGCAACGACCAGCTGCTGGCTGCTATCCGTCAGCGTGACGACTTGGCCGACAAAGTCGACCAGGTCGACAAAACCCGCACCGCCCAACTCACGAAAGCCCGCAATGAAAACAAAGCTCTTACTGATCGCCTTGCTGCTGGCACTACAGGCCTGCACATCGACGCGACTTGCCCCGGCACCGGACCAACCCAAACCGCCCAAGACGCCGGCGTGGATTCTGGAGCCGCAGCCGAGCTCACTGCCGCTGCTCGACAAGCTTATACGGCCCTACGACAAAACATCATTGAAACCGAAGGAAGGCTGAGCGCCTGCCAAGAGCTGCTGACACTGCATTGATAGACAATGCCCTCATGTTGAAGGGCGTATCCATCATTGGTGTAGTTGCTGTGCTTGTCGGCTGTGCTCAAAACCCGCCAGAGCCCGCAAACACGTCATTGAATCCCCTGGTGGACTACCGCCAGACCGGCCAAGTGGTTCGCACCGACGCCGGCAAGACAGAACGCAGCGCCGCGGTGCTGGCAGCTTTTCGTGAAAAGTACCCATGCCCGGCCACTGGCAAGTCCTTTGGATCGTGCCCAGGCTGGGCCATCGATCACGTGATCCCTCTGGCTTGCGGTGGTGCCGATGCGGTCTACAACCTCCAGTGGCTGCCCAATGCCATCAAGAGCGCCAAAGGCCCAGACAGCAAAGACCACTTTGAGCGCAAGATCTACGGAGGGCAGGGCGCCAGCAAGGGCTGCCCGTAGGCAACAAAAAACCCGCCGAAGCGGGTTTTGGTTTGCTGAGTTTAGGCTGCTAACTTTCCCGGATCGTTTGCAGAGGGAAGTCTTGAGGCATTCGCAGCAAGCCAGGCGGCAGCCTCAGCAGTAAGAGTCGCCTTGCGCTCCTCATAGCTCATGCCCTTGGCAATAAGCAGACTGTTCCGCACATCAAACTTCCCAATGAAATCCAACTCGGCAAGGGTCAGCGAGTTGCGTTGAATCCCCTTGAACTTGCCTGTTATGAGCGAGTTGACCAAGCAGTGTTCATTTGAGAAGTGATGAGGCTTGAGTTCTTTGCCTTCGGCCACTTTTTGATCTTTGATCACTTCAGCCATGAGTTTTGCTGAAGCCACGGACATGTGCCGAAGCTTCTTCCAGTCGTCTGAACCACGAATGATTCCGTCGATCTGTGAGTCGCACCAGACTGCAAAATCTGCATCAAGCCAGCGCGCAAATGGAACCGCTAGCTTTGGATGCAGCCATGTTCCTTGCTGGAATTGTTTTGAGTTGCCTTTTCGAGTGATGTGGGATTTCCCCATATCACTGTGATGGCGCTTCAAAGCAGACAGATATTCAATGGTGCTTGGTAGTCGCAACCATTCTGCTGGGTTTTTCCCCCATCTGGATGCGGCTTGAGTCGCGTTAAACCAGCCATCATCTTGGTAGGTAATCGCATGGCCTTGATAGTCACGGGTGACTAAGGTGTGTTGATGTTGCAGGGACACGGTAAGGGTTCTCCTTGTAGGTACCGCTGCGTCAGGGTTATTGCTTACTTGCTGCAGTGCAGCAGCTTGCTATAATCACCGACGCACTAACAATGAAATGCAACGACTAGTCTTGGCGGATCGGTTCGTTGCGTTGCTGCTAACTTGAGGCGATTTACTTGTGAAAGTAGGTCGCCTTTTTGTTTGCATCGATTATTTTAAGGCCTTTAGGGTGTTGCTCACAAGCCACTACCGGCAGTGTATCTGTCGCCTAACTTCACCGGATAGTCCATTCCATGCGGGCTCCATCGGTGCACTGCAGGGATGTACAGTGTTTTGAATCGCTAAGTCGATTCATTTGTTGCGCATGAAGCCGCTGGTGAAGTTCATTTGCTGCGCCTCGCGCAGCTCGTCGTCTGTTTCCGGCACCTGTTGCACGCGCTTTGACTCCACCAGGCAGACGGCCTCCGGGTGTTCTTTGCGAATCTGTTCATCGGTGCAGTGGTACTTGGTGTTGGTCCATCGGCCCGCCCACTTGATCCGCCAAAGGTAAGTTGTCTCTGTTTTCATTGCTGTTTAAATATACAGCCACCAAGACAAACAAAAACCCCAGAATGCTCGTGCGACAATCAACCACGGCCCAAGGTGGTGCACTAGGCGTCAGCGTAATTTCTGGCGTAACTTTTCAAAATGAACACACGTTTTCATTGGGGCTTAGACTCCGGCATCATGGGCCTCCCTTTGTTTGAAACAGCGCAGGCCTTGCGCGAAGTGGGCTTTGCATGCAACAAGACATCCTGATCAACTGGTCCCCGCAAGAGACGCGGGTCGCCATCGTGGAACACGGTGCAGTGCAAGAACTGCACGTGGAACGCACGCTGGAGCGTGGTCTGGTGGGCAATGTGTACCTTGGCAAAGTGGCGCGGGTGCTGCCCGGCATGCAGTCAGCGTTTATCGACATTGGCCTGGAGCGCGCGGCCTTTTTGCATGTTGCTGATGTGTGGCATCCTCCGGCAGAAGGTGAGTCGCTGAGTTCCTCCCGCGCATCTCAGCTCCAGATTCCGATTGAGAAGCAGGTGTTTGAGGGTCAGTCCCTCATGGTGCAGGTGATCAAGGACCCGATTGGCACTAAGGGCGCGCGCCTGTCCACGCAAATCAGCATTGCCGGCCGCCTGCTGGTGTTCCTGCCGCAGGACGACCATATCGGCGTGTCCCAAAAGATTCCTACCGCTCAGCGTGATGAGCTGCGCAGCCGCATGCAGGCGCTTGCGGGCAAAGAAGGCGGTGGATTCATCTTGCGCACCAATGGCGAGGATGCGTCGGACAAGGAGCTGGGCGACGATATTGCTTACCTGCGCAAGGCGTGGGCCCGGATCAAGGATGCATCGCTTCGTCTGCCGCCGCAAAGTTTGTTGCACCAGGATTTGAACCTGTTGCAGCGCGTGTTGCGTGACTTGGTGGGCGAAACGACGCAGACGATTCGCGTGGATTCGCGCGAGCAGTTTGATGCGCTAAAGACCTTTGGAGCGGAGTTCATGCCCGCAGCGGCTGAGAAGTTGCAGCACTACAAGGGTGAGCGCCCCATCTTCGACCTGTATTCCATTGACGAAGAAATTGCCAAAGCGCTGGCGCGCCGGGTGGAGCTCAAGTCGGGCGGCTACCTGATCGTGGACCAGACCGAAGCCCTGACTACGGTGGATGTGAACACGGGTGGTTTTGTCGGTGCGCGCAACTTTGACGACACCATTTTCAAAACCAATCTCGAAGCGGCACAGGCAATCGCACGTCAATTGCGATTGCGCAATCTGGGCGGCATCATCATTGTTGACTTTATCGACATGGCCCGCGAAGACCACCGCGAGGCCGTGTTGGCGGAGTTCCGCAAACAGTTGGGACGCGATCGGGTGAAGACTATGGCGGGTGGCTTCTCGCAGCTGGGTCTGGTGGAAATGACGCGCAAGCGCACGCGTGAATCGCTGGCTCACATGCTGTGCGAGCCGTGCCCGACCTGCGAAGGCAAGGGCATCGTCAAGACGCCCCGCAGCGTGGCTTATGACATCTTGCGCGAAATTTTGCGTGAAGCCCGACAGTTCACGCCGCGCGAGTTCAGGGTAGTCGCGTCACCCAAGGTAATTGAGTTGCTGTTGGACGAAGAAAGCCAGCACTTGGCAGGCCTCTCCGAGTTCATCGGCAAACCTGTGTCGCTGCAAAGCGAGGCAGCCATGGCCCAGGAGCAATACGACATTGTGTTGCTGTGATGGTGGCTTGTGACTGAGCGTTTGCGTATCGCGGTCTTGAGCCGCAATTTTTCAGTGACCGGGGGGGGGGCTGAGCGCTATTCCATCTCGGTGGTGGAGCAGCTCGCGCAACAGCATGAAGTGCATGTGTTCGCGCAGACCATTTCGCATGATTTTCCCAGAGTGACCTACCACCAGGTGCCCAAGCCCCTGGAGCGCCCGCGCTGGATCAACCAACTCTACTTTGCCTGGAAGACCTGGCGCGCCACGCGCACGGGTTTTGACATCGTGCATTCCCATGAAAACACCTGGCACGGCAAAGTGCACACGGTGCATGTGTTGCCGGTGAAGCACACACTGTTTGCCGGCAAGCAGGGCTTTGCGTTGGCTCTGCGGTGGTTGAAAGTGCTGACCAGCCCGCGACTTCTGGCTTACCTGTGGCTGGAAGAGCGGCGATTCGCTTTTGCCTACAAGAAGAAGCTGGTGTGCGCGTCAGCCACGCTCAAAGAGGTCGTGGAGCGCGCATTTCCAAATTCGCGCCCGATGCTGGAGGTCATCACGCCAGGCGTGGATTCAGTGCCGGGCCCGGCCACACCAGATGCCAAGGCCGAAGCGCGGCGAGCGCTCGGCGTGTCGACAGACGTGCCCATGCTTCTATTTGTCGGCAATGACTTCGTAAAGAAAGGCCTCAAAACCTTGCTGGAAGCGATGACCCATATCGAAGGCAAGGTGGAATTGCTCGTGGTCGGCCGCTCGGAAGAAACGAAGGAGTATGAGCAACAGGCGGCGAATCTTGGACTACGTTCGCGCGTTCATTTCTTGGGTAGCCTGAAAGACATGTCGCTGGCCTACAGGGCCGCTGACATGCTGGTGCATCCCACCCTGGAAGATTCGTACGGCATGGTAGTGCTGGAGGGCATGGCGCATGGACTACCGGTGCTAGTGAGCGATGCACCGTTCAGCGGGATTGCGCGGGATTTAACAGCGGGTAGCAATGCGTTATTGCTCTCTGAGCCGGCAGACACTGTCGGGCTTGCGAGAAAGATAGATGCTTTGTTACTTGACCAGTCTACTGCCGGCTCGCTGAGCACTTGCGCCGTGGAATTTGCGAAAGCTAACTCATGGGATCAAGCTGGCCTGCGATATGACAAGGTGTTTTGCGAGGTCACTCGTAAATACAAACAACGATGGCTGGTGCTTTCCCATGCTTTCAATATGGACGGCCGCGCAGCGAGCCAGACCATTACTGACAAGTTACCGCACCTGGAGGCAGCTGGCATTGAGTTGGTCGTACTTAGTGGTGTTTCAGGGAGTCAGGATCGGCACTATGAGCACTATCAACTGTGGCCCGCAGGTCCTGCAGGGATCCGATTTGAAATGCGCCATGTACTGCGCAAGCAGTTTGCTTCTCCTTTTGCGTACAGATTGGTGATGGTTTTGCTTTCGTTGCCGCTGCTGCCATTCATGTTGGTAGAGAAGACGCTTCGCCCTGTTGAGAGCTCCTGGTCTTGGTGGCTCTCCGCCTATCTGAAAGGCCGGCAATTAGCCCGGGGGCGCAAGTTCGACTTGATCTATTCAACCGGCGGTGCGTTTGCGGCGCATCTTGCTGGCAGCGCATTGAAGAAGGCCACGGGCGTGCGGTGGTTGGCTGAAGTGCACGACCCATTGGTCATGCCGGGCAGCGAACCGGTCAGCAAGCAGGAGTTGATGCAGGCCGAGGTGGAGCGCCTTATTTGTTTACAGGCGGATGTCGCTATTTGGTTCACTGACCAGGCTTTGGCTAGTGCAAAGCGGCGACACCCCCAACTAGGTGATCGCGGCAAGATGATGCTGCCGGGAATCGACGCGCCATTCAAGGAAATGCCACCTTATGTGCCGGGCCCCAAGATGGTGATTGGACATTTCGGTTCACTGTCTCCCACACGCAACCTAACTCCCATCATTGACGCATTGCAATCCTTGGTAGCTCAACGCCCGGAGCTCCGCGACAAAATTGAACTGCAATTGACCGGTGGGCCATTGGATGCGGTGTCTGAAGCTGCGCTCACAAATTCAAAGGTGAGTGACCTTGTAAGGCACTTGGGCAGGATAGAGGCAGATCCAGCCACTGGTTTATCCGGGCGTGAGCAGATATTGCGGCGTATGCGGAGTGCTGATGTCTTGCTATTGCTACATGGTACGGAGCCGATTTGCGCTGAATACATTCCGTCGAAACTGTATGAGTATCTTTGGATGCAGCGGCCGATTGTGGCAACTGTTAACAACAACTCACAGATGGCGGGCTTGCTCCACGAGCAAGGCCATATTGCAGTCGAAACCCTAAGTGCCGATACTGGAGACGCCCTTTTTCTGGCCATCATGAAATTGGTACAAAAATGGGAGACGACGGGTCTCGCAGACAATGCGTTGATGAGTCCATATACGACACGATCCGCTGTTATCCAGTTGATGTACAGAACTGAAGCGGATATCAGAGCATGAGTCTTACCTATCGCGCAGACGTTGACGGCCTTCGGGCTGTTGCCATCCTGATCGTGGTGGCTTTCCACGCATTCCCCGATATGTTTCCCGGTGGGTTTATCGGGGTCGACGTTTTTTTTGTGATTTCCGGCTATTTGATCACGAGCATCCTTCGACACGAGATGCAAACCAGCCAGTGGAGCCTTGTCTCGTTTTATGCGCGACGAATTCTGCGAATATTTCCGGCGTTGATTTTGGTATTGTTTGCATGCTTGGTTGTGGGTTGGCATACCTTGCTCGCGCCAGAATACATGCAGCTTGGCAAGCATTTGGGTTTGGGTACCCTTTTTCTTTCAAATATCGGTTTGTGGTGGGAAGCTGGATACTTTGACAAGGTATCTGAAGCAAAACCGCTCCTACATCTTTGGTCGTTAGCAATTGAGGAACAGTTTTATATTGTCTGGCCCATAGTGCTTTGGGTGGTATTGCGATTTCGACTCAGTGCGGCCCATATTGTTTCCACTTTAGGGGTCTTCTCACTTCTGCTCTCAGCATGGTGGGTGTGGATTGATCCCACTCAAGCGTTCTACTCTCCCCTTAGCCGTGCTTGGCAATTGCTGGCAGGTGCTTATTTGGCCTTGAATCCCGGAATTTTTAGGTCTGTGCGTCCCGCTGTTCGGAGTCTTTCAGTAATTGGACTTTTGTTGGCGACTTTGCTTCTGAATTCCAAGGTGCCTTTCCCTGGGCTTGTCGCACTTTTGCCGGTTGTCGCGGCAATGATTCTGGTTGGCTATTCCACCAAGCAAGATTGGACTGTAAGACTTCTAGCCCACCCGTGGATGGTGGCGATAGGTAAAGTAAGTTACCCATGGTACTTGTGGCATTGGCCGCTATTGAGTTTTGCCTACATCATTGAGAGTGGCAATGCATCCGTGGCCTTGCGAATTGGCCTAGTGTTGGCGAGCCTGCTTTTGGCAGTGTTGACCTATAAGCTATGGGAACTACCTATGCGCAGATTCCCCCGAAGAATTGTGATCAGTCTGTTGCTTCTTGGGATGGTTGTCCTCGGCTTGTTGGGTAAGAATATTCATGACCGTTATGGACTGGAGCGTATACGGCATAAAAATCTCATACAGCTAGATCAGGCTTCAAGCCAAGATTTTCTGGATTTCGAGAAACAAGGGCTGATTACGGATGCGAAGTGTGAAAAACCCTTCAAGTTCCCGGAACGGGAAGTGTGCCTGCTGGCCCACGCGGATAAACCGGTCAGTGCCGTGGTGCTTGGGGACAGTCACGCAGTGCACGCCTTTTGGGGACTCGCCAAGGCTTTCGATGCCCTCGGGTTGAACTTGGCTGTGCGCGGCAAGGGAGCATGCGTTCCGGTGATGGCGGCCAAATCCGGCACTGGAGCCTCCGAGTGCGAGCGTCATATGGAAACTGCGCTGCGTGATATTGCCCGAGATGCCAACGTGCGTGCGGTAGCGCTTGTGTTTCGTGGGCGATACCTGACAGAGCAATCCCTTCTTCAGGAGCGTCAAGACTTTGAAGGCAAGCTGGACGCCACGCTGTCGTTGCTGCAATCCACCGGTAAGCAGGTTTACTATTTTTTACCCGTGGTGGAGCCTGGCTTTGACCCGCGCCTGTGCTTGGGCGCACTGCCACTGGGGCGCAAGCCACCCTATTCCTGTGTCATTGACAAGACTGTGGACGATGTCAAATCCGAGATGGTGCGTACAAGTGCGGCGCGAGTACTTACGCGTTGGCCACAGGTTCGTGTTGTGGATCCGAACACAATGCTGTGCCTCGATGGGAAATGTCCCATCCTGCGGGATGGGCACAGCATTTTCAAGGATGAAAACCACTTGTCGCGGGCGGGCTCCATGCTGCTGAGTGAGAGTTTGAACGCGGCCAATCATTAAGAACCATATGACGTTGAACCGATTTCAGAGGCTTTATCTTGCGTTGATCCTGGCCTTTGCTGGAGTGCTGTCAGTGTCGGGCACGATTGCTCTGCGTAATGTCTTGCATCTGGCCTTATTGCTGCTCCTGCTGGGCTATTTGGGCTTTGCATGGCGCACAGAGCGTGGGCGCATAGTTAGGCTGGCTGCTGCAGTGCCGTTGCCGGTCTGGCTCTGGTGCGTATATCTTTTGATCTTCCCCTTCATTGCCCCAAATCCGGCCGGGGCATGGAGCAATATGATTGGCAAAGGTATGTGGGGCGAGTCCATCCTGACTTGGTTGCTTGCATGGGGAGCGTTTCTAATCCTTGGCGCGAAGCGCCTGACGCTCTGGGTACTTGCGTTAGTCAGCGCGGTGCCGGTATTTATTCACCTGGGCCTTACTGTACTGGCCTGGGCTGGCGTACTTCAGCCTACGTTTTATGAAGATCCGTCCCTGCAAGCGGCAGGTCAGTCGTTGTGGGCAGTACTGCAGGATGTGACCCTGTTGCAGACACCTTTGCCAGCCTTTCCCCTTGGCTTTAGGGGCATAGAGCCCATGCATGGCAATCTGGGTTATCCAGCTTCTCAGGCCATGTGCTTGGGCTTGGCTGTGATGTTTGCGGCCCGGCAGCAGGGCAAGCACCGCCGGGTAATCGAGGCGGGAGCTTTAGTTGCACTGTGCTTCGTGAGCGTGGTGATTGCACAGTCACGCGCCGCTGCCTATTTCGGATTGTTGATTCTGGCAATGGCCTGCGTGGTCTATGTGGTCTCGGTGCGTGTCCAGCGTAAACCGTTGCGTCTGGGACGGGGTGTGGGTCTAGTGATGGCTGGAGTCGGTGGACTTTGCTTGGTATTCTTCTATCATGTGGTATCGCATAACCCTGTCTGGTACTCCATGGGGGACAAAGTAGCGCTTGGGTTTCAGATAGAGAGACCGAAAGACCTAATCTGTGACGGCTTTACGTCCGCTACCTCCGATTTTGTACGCCAGAGTCATCCCGACAAGGATCAAGCCTACGTCGAGTCATTAATTGATGGCCTTCGCGGTGATGGCGGTCGCGTCTTGTTGGCTCGTGTCGGGGCTGATCTCAGTGCCACCAACCCCTGGGGCTGGAGCGGCGGGCGTGATGCTTACGAGTACCGCATAGCGCAGATGTGTGGCCATGTGCCGGCCATGAACTACTCTCACGCGCACAATGCATGGATCAATCTAATCTTGGCCGTGGGTTGGGTCGGAGCGATCCTCTATGCTTGGGTGCTCTTGCGATTCACAAAGTCGGGCTGGACTGCGCTGAAGCAAGAGCAAACATGGGCAGCAGGTTTAGCGCTTCTGTTGCTGTCCATTTTCTGGCTGTTGCGCGGCATGGTGGATGCTGTCTACCAGGAGCACTATCTGGAGATGCAGGCCTTTTTTCTGCTCACGCTATTCCTCAATCTGAACTCAGGCAAACCAGTTTCGAAATAATGGGTTGCACTTGACGAGCTGGTAGCGCCACTTTTCCTTGAGTTGGCGCAATTTCGTATTTTTGTAGTACGCACCGGTTCCGCCGCCTACGCCGCTGATGACGGGAGGAGGGCTCATCAGGCAGTGTTTCAGTTGTTTGCTCAGAAAGATATCCCTAAAGCTTTCTTCCAGTCCATAACCTTCCTGGACACGAATCAACTCGTGGGCTTGCTGAAAGTGTTGCTGGTATGTCCGGACATCCATAGCGTAAAACCGCGTGTCGATGTAGGCCAGTGTTGTGGTCTTACGCGGTGTGAAAACATGGTCAAACACCCCCTTCATGAGCAGTAGACCATTCCATGATTGCATGCAGGTGCTGAAGTTTTCCACCCAAAGTTTAGAGGTGCATTTGGCAAAGCAGCCAGCTGACTTGATCAGTGTGGAGTGCTCTACGGCATGGCGCACGATCTCACCTTCCCCGAATCCCCGGCCATGTTTTTGGACCAGCTCCACATTATTCTGGAAATGCAGGCACTCCACTGGACCATTGCTAACCAACTTAGCGACCATAGGCTGAAAATCGAAACCCGACCCGTCACAGAGCACCAGTGGATTGTGGGGAGCAATGGCTCTCCACTGTTGCACTGACTCCATTGCTAGCCGGGCCCTCTCGGTGGGGTCCTGCAATCGAACCTCTTTGTCATGAGCCACTACGCTGGAGGTCAGCAATATAGGAATGTTGTTAATGTTGGAGGTGCTCATATTCTCCCCAGCTTGCGACGCAGCTGCCTGCCGATGCGGGATAGTACGCTGCCACCTTCCCTGGGCCAGTCCATCTCGCGCTCCCAGGCCGACTGGTAGATCACTCCGCAGTACAGTGTGGAAAGTTGCTGATGGGTGATGCCGCGGCGTTTTTCCTGGTCCAACTGCCAAGCATAGTGATAAACCTTGAAAAGCGCCTGGCAAGGATGCAATGGGATGGCCTGGTAGGCTAGCAACGACTCCCCATACCAGCGCGACTCAATCGGAATGTGCGCAATCGCATCCGCAAAACTTATGCCGTTAGGTTGCAGGTAATTGCTTTCTAGCGTTTCCCAGACCTTGCGGTGCCATACGAGTGGGAAAGGGCCAAAACTGTAACGACGGCCATGGCGTCCGAATATTTGCTGTATCGATGTGGCTTCCCGCACAAAGTCATCCACGATGCGTGGACGGCGATGTTGCATGGCCCCCTCCAGAAGCTCATGTGCTTCGTCCAGAACCGTGTAGGGATAGCCGTCAGAGGCCAAAAAATCACTGTTGGAAAACGGGCGGATGAAGACCGCATCTGAATCCAAGCAAACATAAGATTCGGCAAGTCCCAAACGCCAAAACTCCGACTTCACAACCTGCTGCGCCACCGCACCGTGCATGCGTGCGACCAAGTCAAGGTTCAGACGCGGAGATGCATTCAAAATGCTCTCATCAGAGATCAATTGGGCAGAGGTGGTGCCGAGGTGCTCACGGAACAGGGCTAGTTCAGACTCGGGCACTGATAAATAAACGGGTATCCGTGTCTCGTTGAAGCGCTCGATAGATTGCATCAGGCGTGCAACGCGCCGCAAGTCCGTGCTATAGCTTTTGCAATAGAGCGCCAGCTGGTTCATGCCCGCTTATCCTCGTAAGCTGTTGCCACTTTCAAAAAGAACTGCAGAGGATTTGTAGCTCGCGCAACCATAATTCGTTGAAGCGCAAAAGGGTTGTCGCCAGCTTGGACACGGCCTCTGCGTGTGGACGTTGCCGTCACGTAACCGGCGGCGCGAACCATGTCTTCGTGCTCCGGCTTAAACCAGCCATAGGGATAGCAAAAATGTCGAACCTCGATACCGAGCAATTGCTGTAGCTCTTCCTTGGAACGTACGATCTGTTCTCTCGCCAAATCATCAGATAGTTCCTTGAGATTTGCATGCGTCCGCGTATGAGAGCCCACCTCCATACCTGCTTGGTGCCAATTCAACCAGTCCTGTTGGGTCATTAATGGCTTTTGCGCTACTTTTCCTGCGTCCCAAGCGTTGGTTCCACCCACCATGCCGCTAACACCATAGCAAGTCGCTGTGAAGCCGCTTGCCTTTAGGGTTGGCACGGCGTGCACTAGGTTGTTTTGATATCCATCATCAAATGTGAGACCCACTACTTTTCCTTGCTTGGTGCCAAGGATGTAGGGCTCTAGGTCCCGCATTGATAGTCCTTTGTATCCGAGAACGCGAAGCATGCGCATTTGCCAGGAAAAAGAAGCAGGGGATACCACCAAACCACGCAACGGCGTACCGCTGGGGGGCGGTACATCAATTTGGTGATACATAAGGATTGGGATCTTCATGTCTGTATACGTTGGAGATTTGCGTAATACCCATTGTGTTGGACTAAAGTTGCGTGGTCTCCAGACTCCACAATGTGCCCATGATCCATCACCACGATCAGGTTTGCTCGTTCAATCGTACTGAGTCGATGTGCAATTACTAACGTGGTGCGGTTGTTCATCAGGCCAGCCAATGCCTCTTGCACGACTCTCTCTGATTCCGTATCCAGCGCTGATGTGGCCTCGTCAAGAATCAAAATGGGTGCGTTTTTGAGTATCGCCCTTGCAATTGCAATGCGCTGACGTTGTCCACCGGAAAGGGACGCTCCATTTTCCCCCACGAGAGTGTCGAGCCCTAAAGGCAATCGGTCAATGAACTCCCAAGCGTGGGCGGCAATTGCAGCATCCTTTATCCGTGAGTCATCGGTGTTGCGGGACTGACCGAATGCGATATTCGCTCGGATGGTGTCATTGAGGAGAACAATATCCTGACTTACCAGAGCTATATGTTCGCGCAGGTTGGCCAAATCCAACGTTGAAATGTCAACGCCATCAATTGATATTGATCCGGTGTCGGGCGAGTAAAAACGCGGAATGAGAGCTGCAAGTGAACTCTTCCCCCCCCCCGAGGCACCCACCAAGGCGACGGTTTGCCCAGGGTGGACCTCGATGGTGATACTGTCTAAGGCTAGCTTGTCGCTGCCCGGATAGCGAAACGTTACGTTGTCGAATTTGATGTTTCCCTTACAGTTCTTCAACTCCGCTGTGCCGGCATCAGACTCTACAGGTCCATCTAATACGCCGAATACACTTTCGCACGCGGCTAGACCACGTTGAAGTATGGGACTAATTGTTGTTAGTTGTTTGATCGGTGAAATCAGTAACAACATGGCCGTAATGAAAGATACGAAGCTTCCGGCAGAATCACCTGCTTGCCCCATAGAGCGACTTAGCGCCATAAAAATAATGAATGCGATTGCAAACGAAGCTGTCATGTGCGTGATCGGAGTTAAAGCCGAAGCTGGCACGGCCTCCTTCATCATGCTGCGACGAAAGCTTTCTGTAACCTCAAAAAACCGGTCTTTCTGTTGTTCCTGCCCCCCGTATATCTTGATGACTTTATTTGCTGCGGTGGTCTCTTCAACAGTATGGGCAACGGCACGTAAGGATTCCAAACTGGCCTTGCTGGCTTTACGAATCCGTTTTCCGAAGCTTTGAATCAGAACAGCAATTACTGGACCCACGGTGAGTGTCACGAGCGTCAGCTTCCAATCCAAGTAAAGAAGATAGCTCAACAATGCAATTGCGGTCAGCGTCTCGCGGATGGCGGTAACCAGCACGTTTGTGGCTGCTTGGTTAATGTTGTCTACGTCGTATAGTAGACGGGCAATCCATTGCGAGGCCGGTTGAGTTTGAAAGATATGTGTGGGTGCTTCCACCAATTTGTTAAACATTGCCCGCCGGAGGTCCACCACCAATCGGGTTGATACCCAGGTCATCAAATAATTGGTCAAGAAAGAGAGGGCTCCCCGCACGACGAATAGCAGCACGATGCTCAACGGGATCAGCCACACCATTTGAGCGTCATTGGTCTTGAAGCCGCTATCCAACAAATGTCGCATGATGGCGGGAAACACTGGCTCTGTCGCTGCTGTGCAGATCATGCAGAGTACTGCGAACAGAAAAGCCCGCCAGTACGGTTTGAGGAAACCTAAAAGGCGGACGTAGTGGGCGCGGTCTGCTTCACTCATGGAAGGACTTCAACTCCGTGGGAGCCCTTTTCCATACATCTCCACGCTGAATCTCAATAGCTTTGACGTAACGATAGAAAGTACCCTCAAAGTTGCCGATTGCGATCACCAAGCCTGCCCAACCGTCCAAAAATCCAAGCTTAAACAGGTAATGCTTCCAAAAGGCCCATTTCGCATGAAGCAATGCGGTCCACATAGATAGTTTCTTGTGTTGTATCTTTTCAGCCCCTAAGCTGGAGTAACGATTTGCCTTGTGCATAACCTCGGCCATGTTCTTGAAGGGGAATTGCCAAATGGCAGACTTCATGTGCCCGATAGGTAACTTAGAGTGCAATACATAACCCTCGTGCACGGGCTTCATGTCATATGTCATTGCCCCACGGCGAAATAGTTGGGGTTGGCGATAATTGGGGTACCAACCAGAGTGCTTGATCCAGCGCCCCATAAAGAAGTTACGTCGAGGTGTGTGATAGACCTCATGGGTCTCATCGCGCGATATCAACTGCTTTATTTCTGCTGCAGCTTCCGGTGTGCAGCGTTCATCCGCGTCAAGGCTAAAAATCCAGTCTTTGGTGCAGGCATTTATTGCTTGATTTCGGAGGTCACCAAATCCCTTGAAGTCAACTTGTACTACCCGTGCTCCTAAGGCAGTGGCAATATCTGCGGTACCGTCAGTGCTGTATGAATCTACGAGGATGATTTCGTCTGCCCATTTGACGCTCTGGATGGCGGCGCTAACTTTTTCAACTTCGTTGAAGGCGATGATGTAGACAGATATGGTGGGCATGGGGTGGTAACATCCAAAGTGACCTGAGCCCCTGAGCTTTCAAGCCAGCGCCGAGAGTGATTTCCGGCATCAAGGGCGGCTAAGTCTAGTCGAAAATGCCTTCCAAAGAGCTAATCTCCATCGTCATTACAACCTACAACCGCAGTGATGCGCTTGGTTGCGTACTTGCAGCACTCGATCACCAATCGGATCGTCATTTCGAAGTGATCGTTGCAGATGATGGCTCCAATCAACAGCACCTTTCAGAAGCTCTCGCTATTGAAAGTCTGGCGAACTTCCCAGTCAAACACGTATGGCATCCGGACGTTGGTTTCACTGCCGCTAAGGTGCGCAATTTGGGAGTGGCCCAAGCCGCTGGTGGTTATTTGATCTTGCTCGATGGGGATTGTGTTCCTGAGATCGACTTCGTAAAGCGCCACCGAATGCTGGCACAGAACGGGCACTTTGTGAATGGTAGTCGTGTCCTTCTCAGCGAAGGACTAACCCAAAGTGCAATTGCCCGAGATGTTAACTTGTCCAATCAATCCACGTGGCAGTGGATAGCGAGAGGATTTCACGGGGAATCCAGCAAGTGGACCGCTAAGTTCCGATTGCCTGATTTGTCCATTCGTCGTCAGACCGCTTTCAGGTGGAAGGGCATTCGAAGTTGCAATATGGCGTTACATAAAGCGGATTACATCGAGATCAACGGATTCGATGAAACCTTTGTCGGCTGGGGGCATGAAGACGCGGACTTTGTTCTGCGTTTGCACAATGCAGGGCTTTGTCGTAAGAACGGCTTTTACTCGACGGAGGTCTACCACCTTTGGCATCCGGAGAGCAGCCGTGACCGGGAAAATGCAAATGCGCAACGAGTCCGGGAACGAATCGGAAACAAGTTGATCCAAGCCCCCGTTGGTTACCAGCAAAGCTTGGGTTTTGAACAGCTTCGGGTCTACACACGGTGATAATCGAAACACGATGAAAAAATTCTGGTTAATTTGCTTCTTTGGTTTGGCCGCATTACAGGCTCAAGCGCAATTTCGGGTTGAAGTTTCCGGAGTGGGAATGACCCAAATTCCAGTTGCAATTGCTGCTTTCCGTGGTGAGGATCAATCCCCTCAGAAAATTGCAGCCATCGTGCAGGCGGATCTGGAACGAAGCGGTCAATTCAAAGGGGTGGAGTCCGGCTCTGGTTTGGATGAGAGTGCCCGTCCGGATTTGAACGTTATGCGACAACGTGGGGCTGATGCCCTGGTTGCAGGTAGCGTCACGCGATTGGCTGACGGGCGCTTCGATGTTCGATTCCGCTTATGGGATGTCGTAAGAAATCAGGATTTGGGGGGACAGAGCCACGCTGTGCTGCCGGGTGATCTTCGCTTGGCGGCTCACCGGATCGCTGACTTCGTTTACGAGCGTTTGACTGGGGATAAAGGGGTTTTTTCCACGAGGATCTCTTACGTTACGAAGGCGGGGCCGACCTATAACCTGTGGGTCGCAGACGCGGATGGCGAAAATGCTCAAAGCGCATTAAGTAGCCCGGAGCCGATCATTTCCCCATCCTGGGCCCCCAATGGCAATCAACTCGCCTATGTGTCCTTTGAAGCTCGAAAGCCGGTGGTTTATGTTCACGACGTTGCGACCGGCCGTCGTCGTCTCGTCGCGAGCTTTAAGGGGTCCAACAGTGCGCCCACGTGGTCACCGGACGGTCGATCCATTGCGCTCACTCTCAGTCGTGATGGAGGGTCGCAGTTGTATGTGATGGATGCCAATGGTGGGGAACCCAAGCGCCTGATGCAATCGCCTGCGATCGATACAGAACCCGTTTATACGTCTGATGGAAAGACAATTTACTTTGTGAGTGACCGGGGCGGCTCCCCGCAGATTTACAGGGTTCCAGCTGGCGGTGGGAGTGCAGAACGAGTCACCTTTTCTGGCAGCTACAACATCTCTCCAGCCCTGAGTCCGGATGGAAAGTGGTTGGCGTATGTGTCGAGGGTCAACGGTGCATTCAAGTTGCACGTGATGGACATTGTCAGCGGAAGTGTTTCGGCCATTACTGATACTGCGGCTGACGAAAACCCGAGCTTTTCTCCCAATAGTCGCCTCATTATTTACGCAACTTTGTTGCAAGGAAAAGAGGCGCTAATGACAACCACTTTGGACGGCCGCATCAAGGCCCGACTGGCGGGCCAGGGTGGTGATATTCGTGAGCCCGATTGGGGCCCCGCTCAGAAATAATTTTGAAATTTAACTTGGAGTTTGAGAATGAAAAAATTGGTTTTGCTCATGTCGGTTGTGGCTCTTTTGAGTGCTTGTGGTTCTGCGGTTAAGCTGGACAAGGTGCCAGTCGAAGACAAGTCTGGTCAAACGGTGAATGCAGGTTCGGCAGCCACTGGAACCAATGACGGTGCCGGCGTAGCAAAGAGCAATGTCGCCACTGTTACCTTGGACAAAAATGCACAGGATCCAGCGTTGAGTGCTGCATTGAAGACGGTTTACTTTGACTACGATAGTTTTGTCATTCGCTCCGAGTTCCAGGCCACGTTGGAAGCACACGCCAAGTACTTGAAAGCGGACAAATCCCGCAAAGTAAGCATCGAAGGCCATACCGATGAACGTGGTGGCCGCGAATACAACTTGGCTCTGGGCCAGAAGCGGGCAGAGGCAGTGCGCAAGGCTTTGCAACTCCAAGGCGTGTCTGATGCGCAAATGGAAGCTATCAGCTATGGCAAGGAAAAGCCGGCCGTTCTGGGTAACTCCGAAGCCGCACTGGAAAAGAACCGTCGCGCCGAGTTCAGCTACCGATAAGTCATGATGTCTCCTTTGACGAAGCGTTTTGCTCACGCTGCATCAGTAGCACTTTTGTTGTGCTTAGGGGCAGGGCAGTCATTTGCAGGCCTGTTTGACGATGAAGAGGCACGTCGCGCGATTCTTGATTTACGCCAGCGAATTGAGGTTTTGCGCGCTGACAGCGATCAAAAAATTGCTGATGAATCCAAGCGAAATGCGGATGATGCGGCTCAACTTCGCCGTTCACTTCTGGAGCTTCAGAATCAGCTTGAGGCTAGTCGTGCAGACACGGCCAAGCTTCGTGGCCAGGTAGAACAGCTCGCGCGGGATCTGGCGGAGGCACAGCGCAAACAAAAAGACTCTTCGCAACTTCTTGAAGATCGTCTGCGAAAACTGGAGCCTTCGAAAGTGTCCGTGGACGGTCGCGAGTTCTTTGCAGAACCCTCTGAGAAGCGCGATTTTGAAGCAGCGCTTGCTGTATTTCGCAAAGGCGACTTTGCTACGGCGCAGTCAGTGTTTCTCGACTTCCTGAATCGTTATCCGACCTCTGGATACCGTCCTTCTTCATTGTTCTGGCTGGGTAGTGCGCAGTACGCGACCAAGGACTACAAGGACGCACAGGCTAATTTCCGTAGCTTGGTGCAGCAATCAGGCGATCATTTGCGCGCGCCTGAGGCGTTACTCGCACTGGCTAACTGTCAGTCTGAATTGAAAGACACCAAGGCGGCCAGAAAGACTTTGGAAGAACTGATTGCGAGTTATCCATCGTCAGAAGCTGCGAGTGCTGCCAAGGACCGTTTGGCTCGTTTGAAGTGACCGGCATTGCTTCAGGGGCGGTTGAGGCGGCTGACCTCAACCGCCGGTTTTCCGGCATAGACCGGCTCTTTGGAGTTGAGCCGGCCGGGTACTTTCGCAATTCGCATGTCGCTGTTGTAGGGATCGGCGGTGTGGGCTCCTGGGCTGTGGAAGCTCTTGCCAGGAGCGGAATTGCTGCGCTTACATTGATCGATATGGATCATGTGTCCGAATCCAACATTAATCGGCAGTTGCACGCTTTGACCAGCACAATCGGTATGTCCAAGATCGAAGCGATGCGGGAACGCATTGCAGATATCAATCCTGCGTGCCGGGTGGTGGTGGTCGACGACTTCGTTGACGAGGACAACTGGCCCGCAATTTTGGGTGGACAAGTAGATGCAGTCATTGATGCATGTGACAACGTCAAGGCGAAAGTTGCAATGGCCGCATGGTCGCGTGAGACCAAGGTCCCATTTGTGTCTGTCGGTGCCGCAGGTGGTAAGCGTTTGGCGCATCTCGTGGATATTTCTGATTTGAGTCAAACCACGCATGACCCCCTTTTAGCCCAGCTACGCTACCGCCTTCGGAAATCACATGGGGCGCCCAAAGACGGGAAAAAAATGAAGGTCGCTTGCGTCTACAGCAAGGAGGCGGTTCGTGGGCCCGATGCCTCTTGCGCGGTGGAAGGGGATGGAACGTTGAATTGCCACGGCTACGGTTCCTTGGTAAGTGTGACGGCCACCTTTGGAATGTGTGCGGCAGGCTGGGTGATCGATAAATTATCGGCACCAACCCATTTGGCCTCAAAAAAGACGCTATAATTTGAGGCTTCGCAGGGTTCAATAAGCAATTAAAGAGCACTGTCGGGACCATAGCTCAGTTGGTAGAGCAGCGGACTTTTAATCCGTTTGTCGTGGGTTCGACCCCCGCTGGTCCCACCAAGATTTTGACGATTTAAGGGAATTTAGCTCAGCTGGTAGAGCAGCGGACTCTTAATCCGTAGGTCGAGAGTTCGAATCTCTCAGTTCCCACCACCTACAAAGTGGACCTTAAAGCCCGCCTTCATTCGAAGGTGGGTTTTTTTATTTGTGGCTTACGCCCCGACGGCCGGATCAGACCTCCAACTTGGCAGTGAGGTCGAGCCAAAGCTCCTCCAGATTCTGGAGCTCCACATTCACTGCCTTCAATCTTTTTCCCGCTTCTGCAATCTCTGAAGGGTGCGGGTTGGTGGAGAGTTTTGCTTCCAACTCTGCGCCCTCGGCATTGAGCGTTTCCATGCGCACCTCGGTTGCGGCGAGGTCTTTTTTCCACTTCTTCAGTTCGTCTGCAGTTGGGCCAACTTTCACAGCGACAGGGGCGGTCACAGAAACTGCAGGAACTCCGGCCTTGGCCTCTTCTTTGGCAAGCTCTCGCTGACGCTTGGCTTCATCCAACAGGTATTTCTGGTAATCATCCAGATCGCCATCGAAGGGCTCGACCCCACCTCGGGAAACCATCCAGAACTCATCGCAGACCGAGCGCAACAAGGCCCGGTCATGACTCACCAGCATCACGGTGCCTTCGAATTCGTTCAGCGCCATGGCCAGCGCTTCGCGTGTTGCCAGATCCAGGTGGTTGGTCGGCTCGTCAAGTAGCAGCAGGTTGGGGCGTTGCCACACGATCATGCACAGCACAAGTCGAGCCTTTTCACCACCGCTCATGCTGCCCACGGCCTGCTTTACCATGTCGCCGCTAAAGTTGAATGTTCCCAAAAAGCTGCGGAGGTCCTGTTCACGGGTCTGCTGTCCGGCAATTTTGCCGGCAGCGGTCATGTCCTTCACCAACCGGATCATGTGCTCCAGCGGGGTTTCGTCAGGCCGGAGCACGTCCAGTTCCTGCTGGGCGAAATAGCCGATGTTCAGGCCCTTGCCTTCGGTCATTTCGCCACCCAGAGGCGCGAGATCCCGGGCCACGGTTTTGACCAGCGTGGACTTACCTTGTCCGTTGGCACCCAATATGCCGATACGCTGTCCTGCGAGCACCGATTTGCTGACGTTATGGACGATAGTTGTAGGTGGAGTGCCCTTGGGCGCTTCCTCAGGCGCCGGGTAGCCGAAACTCACGCCTTGCATGGAGAGCATGGGGTTGGGCAGGTTGGCCGGCTCCTTGAACTCAAAGCTGAAATCGGCTTCGGACAACAGCGGCGCAATCTTCTCCATCCGGTCCAAGGCCTTGACCCGACTTTGGGCCTGCTTGGCTTTGCTGGCTTTGGCCTTAAAGCGTGCGATGAACTTTTGCAGGTGGGCGATCTTGTCTTGCTGCTTCGCGAAGGCATTTTGTTGAAGCTCCATCTGCTCGGCGCGCATGTCTTCAAACTTGCTGTAGTTCCCGCCGTAGCGCACCAGCTTGCCCATGTCGATGTGCAGGGTCACGTTGGTTACCGCATCCAGAAACTCGCGGTCGTGGCTGATGACGACCATAGTGCCCTCATACTTCTTCAGCCAGGCTTCCAGCCACACCAGCGCGTCCAAGTCCAAGTGGTTGGTGGGCTCGTCCAACAGCAGCAGGTCACTGGGGCACATGAGGGCCCGGGCGAGCTGCAGGCGCATGCGCCAACCGCCAGAGAAACTGTTCACTGGTTTGTCCAGTTCGGTGGTTTTGAAACCCAGACCCAGAATCAGCGCTTGAGCGCGCGCAGCTGCGTCGTACTCACCGGCGTCGTGCAGGGCTGTGTAAGCGTTCGCCATGCGTTCGTAGTCTTCGGTCGATTCCGCGGCTGTCACTTCCGCCCGTGCTGCCCCGAGTTGCGTATCGCCTTCGACCACAAAGTCGGTGGCGCCTTGTTCGGTTTCGGGCATATCCTGTGCCACCTGGCCCATGCGCCATTGGGCGGGGATGTAGTACTCGCCCGCGTCTTCGTGGAGATTGCCGTTCAGCAAGGCAAACAGCGAGGATTTGCCCGCACCGTTGCGACCCACAAGGCCTACCTTTTCGCCTGGATTCAAGGTAACCGAAGCGCCTTCGAGCAACACCTTGGCGCTACGGCGCAGGGTGACGTTTTTTAATGTAATCATGTTCTGGGAAGGGCCGTGAGGCCGTCAATAAATGGCTACCGGATGCATGACATCAGGCAGTTCGGCGTGTCCGGCGCGCGTGCTTACCGGATACCGCCCGGGTAAAAAACTTAAGGCTGCTGGAAGCGGGCCAGTGCGTCGCGCGTCAGCAGCAGCACTTGGTCTTCACCGGCACTGGTCTCCAGCCACACCACTTCCAACTCGGGAAAGGCCGCTTCGAAATACTCGCGCTCGTTTCCGATTTCCAGCACCAGCACGCCATCTTCCGACAGCTTGGAGGGAATATCTGCCAGCAAGGTCCGGATGAAGTCCATGCCATCGCCGCTGCCGCCTGCCTGATTGCCGTCTAGGGCAATAAAGGGTTCGGCCAAGTATTCAGCGGGCAGTGCTGCCATGCTCTTGGCGTTCACATACGGCGGGTTGCACAACACCAGGTCAAACACACCGGGGACTGCCTTCAAGCCATCAGACTCCAGCAATTTCACCCGCTCCTGCAACTGATGCTTGTCCACGTTGATGCGCGCGACCGCCAATGCGTCCGTCGAAATGTCGGCTCCCGTCACCTCCACGTCCGGATAGACCATGGCGGCCAGAATGCCCAGGCTGCCGTTGCCGGTGCACAGGTCCAGTACGTGGTGGGTACTTTCTTTGAGCCAATAGTCGATGCTGCCGTCCACCAAGAGTTCGGCGATCAAAGACCGCGGAACGATGACGCGTTCATCCACGTAAAAGGGCACACCTTGCAGCCACGCCTCTTGGGTCAAGTAAGCAGCCGGCTTGCGGGTGCTGATGCGCGCTCCTAAAAGTGTAGCTACCCGCGCATATTCCTCGGGCGCTATCGTCCGATTTGACTCTTTATCCTCGTCGGTCAGGCCCGTATCGAGCGGCAAGCCGAGAGCGTGCAGTACCAGCCATGCAGCCTCGTCCGCCGCGTTGGTGGTGCCATGGCCGAAGGACACGCCCGCTTCGGTCAGCTGCGCGGTGGCCTGTGCGACCAAATCTTTCAAATTCATGCGGTTTCCGCCTGGTTCAGGTTCTCAAGTACCCGGCGGTAAATGTTTTTCAGAGGCTCGATGTCGGCGAGCTTCACGTATTCGTTGATCTTGTGGATGGTGGCGTTGGGAGGTCCGAGTTCAATCACTTGCGTGCAGACCTGCGCGATAAAACGTCCATCGCTGGTGCCACCGGTGGTCGAAAGCTGTGTCTCCAGCCCGGTCTCTGAGCGGATGGCATCGCGTACCGCATCCACCAAGGGGCCTGGTGTGGTCAGGAAGGGCAGGCCGCCTATGGTCCAAGCCAAGTCATAGTCCAGCTGATGTTTGGCCAGAACGCTGGCAAGCCGCTTTTGAAGGCTCTCGGGGGTGGACTCGGTGGAGAAGCGGAAGTTGAAATCAATCACCACATGCCCGGGAATGACGTTACTCGCACCGGTGCCGCCATGGATGTTGCTGACCTGCCAGGTGGTCGGCGGGAAAAACGCATTGCCCTTGTCCCATTCGATGCCCACCAACTCGGCCAACGCGGGGGCAAACAGATGGATCGGATTTTTGGCGAGGTGCGGGTAGGCAATGTGGCCTTGCACGCCCTTGACCGTGAGCTTGCCGCTCATGGTGCCGCGCCGTCCGTTTTTGATCATGTCACCGGTTTTCTCGACCGAGGTAGGTTCCCCCACGATGCAGTAGTCCAGTACCTCGCCGCGCTCTTGCAACTGTTTGCAGACCACCACCGTGCCGTCGAGGGCCGGGCCTTCTTCGTCACTGGTCAAGAGCAGGGCGATGTTGAGTTCGGGGGCCGGATGCAAAGCCAGAAACTCTTCGATAGACACCACAAACGCCGCCAAGGAAGTCTTCATGTCGCTCGCACCGCGGCCGAACAGCTTTCCGTCACGGTGGCTGGGGACGAATGGCGCACTGTCCCATTGCTGCGCAGGGCCGGTGGGAACCACGTCGGTATGTCCGGCGAACACCAAGGTTTTTGCTATGCTTTTGGAAGCTACTGGCGCAGATCCCGCAAGCCCTGCAGGCCGTTTTGCCCACAAATTGGTAACTCGAAAATCGTCCGGCCCACTTTCAATGGTTTCACACAAAAAGCCCAGCGGGCGCAAGCGATCGGCAATCAGGGCTTGGCATCCACCGTCTGAAGGCGTCACCGAGGCCATGGACAACAGTTGCTCGGTGAGCTGCAGCGTTTGCGTCATCAGTGTTTCACATCCAGGGTAATTTCCGTGAAGGAGGCTTCATCATCCTCTTCCGGCACCGCAGCAGCCTTGGCCACCTTGGTGAAATCGTTTTGCAAACGCCACATGAGGTTGGTGGGTGAGTCTGCGTGGGCCAAGCCTTCTTTGCGGTCTACGAGGCCGTCCTGAATCAGGCGGGCGATGTCGGCTTCGAAGGTCTGCGAACCCTCTGCCATGGATTGCTCCATGGCTTCACGCACCGCTGAAAAGTCGCCTTTTTCAATCATTTCGGCCACCAGCTTGGTGTTGAGCAACACCTCGGCGGCCGGTGTGCGCAGTCCGGATGTGGTGCGCAAAAGGCGTTGAGAGACGATGGCTCGCAGAGCTGTAGCCAGGTCCCCCAACATGGTGGGGCGTACTTCGACCGGGTAAAAGCTCAAGATGCGGTTCAGCGCTTGATAGCTGTTGTTGGCGTGCATGGTGGCCAGGCACAAGTGGCCGGATTGCGCATAGGCAATCGCTGCTGACATGGTCTCCTGATCCCGGATTTCACCGATCAGAATCACATCCGGAGCCTGGCGCAGGGCGTTTTTCAGGGCTACATGGAGAGAAGCCGTGTCGGTGCCGACTTCGCGCTGATTCACCACGGACTTCTTGTTCTTGAACAAAAACTCCACGGGGTCTTCAATGGTCAGGATGTGGCCGGACACACTCTCATTGCGGTAGTCCAGCATGGACGCCAGCGTCGTGCTCTTGCCCGCACCCGTGGCACCCACCATCAGCAGCAGGCCGCGCTTTTCCATGATGAGGTCGGCCAGCACCGGGGGCAGCTGCAGGCTGTGGAGGGGGGGCACGTCCACGCTGATGTAGCGGATCACTGCTGCAATGGTGCCGCGCTGGCGCATGGCACTCACACGGAAACGACCTACGCCAGCCAGCGGGAAACCGACATTCAGCTCACCATCACGCTCCAAAATCTCAATTTGTTGGGGCGATAACACTTCCGCCAACAGATTTTTGGGAGCGTCGGAAGGCAGGGTCTGGCTGTTGATCGGTACACACTGGCCGTTGATTTTGATCAACGCAGGGGCGTGCGCCGACAAATAAACGTCAGACGCCTTCTTCTCGCTCATGAGGCGCAGGATGCGCTCCATGGTGCCTGAAGGCTGGGGTGTGGTGGTCGTGGCCATAGTTGCCTTCCGCTTGGGAGAACTTAGTCGCGCAGCAAGTCGTTCAGGCTGGTGGTGGAGCGTGTCTTGGCGTCCACCTTCTTGACGATGATGGCAGCGTACATGCTGTACTTGCCGTCACCCTTGGGCAGGCTGCCGCTGACCACCACAGAGCCTGCCGGGATGCGGCCATAGCTGACAGTGTCGGTCGCGCGGTCATAAATTGGGGTGCTCTGGCCGATGTACACGCCCATGGAAATCACCGAGTTTTCTTCGACGATCACGCCCTCTACCACCTCGGAACGCGCGCCCACAAAGCAGTTGTCTTCAATGATGGTGGGGCCGGCCTGCATAGGCTCCAGCACACCCCCTATGCCCACGCCACCGGACAAGTGCACGTGCTTGCCGATCTGGGCGCAAGAACCCACAGTCGCCCATGTGTCGACCATGGTGCCTTCGTCCACATAAGATCCGATGTTGCAGTAAGAAGGCATCAGGATCACGCCCTTGCCCTGGAAACTGCCGCGGCGAGCCACGGCAGGCGGAACCACGCGAACACCGGTAGCTTTGAGGGCCTCAGCGCTCATGCCGGCAAATTTGGTGGGAACCTTGTCATAAAAGCCCAGATCACCGGACTGGATGACTTCGTTGTCCTTGAGGCGGAAGCTCAGCAGCACTGCCTTCTTGATCCATTGGTGGGTGGTCCACTGGCCCACGCCTTCGCGGGTGGCGACGCGCAAGCGGCCGGCGTCGAGTTCGTTCAGCACATGTTCTACGGCTTCACGCACTTCAGCGGGTGCGGATGCCACAGAAATGTTGGCGCGGTCTTCCCACGCGGCTTCGATAACGGATTGCAATTGTTGGCTCATGGTTTTTTCAGGGTTGTAATCGGAGAAAAGGCTTCGAGGTCCGGCACTTCAAGCGCTGCGACCCCGAACGAATTGGACGATGCGCTGCGCCGCTTCCACGCATTCTGCGGTCTCAGCCACTAGGGCCATGCGGATGCGTCCGGCGCCGGGGTTGTGCCCGTTCGCCTCACGCGCCAAGTAGCTGCCGGGCAAGACGGTCACATTGTAAAGAGCGAGCAGTTCACGGGCGAACTCGGTGTCACTGCCATTGACATCCGCCCACAGGTAGAAGCCAGCGTCCGGCAAGGTGACGTCCATCACTTGGGAGAGTAAGGGCGTGACCTGGGCAAACTTGGCGCGGTACTTGGCGCGGTTGTCAACTACATGGACCTCATCGTCCCAAGCAGCAATGCTGGCCGCCTGTACGACAGGGCTCATGGCACTGCCATGGTAGGTGCGGTAAAGCAAAAACTGTTTGATCCAGTGTGCATCGCCCGCGCAGAAGCCGCTGCGCATGCCGGGAACGTTGCTTCGCTTGGACAGGCTGGTGAAGGACACCAGATTCTTGAAATCGGCACGCCCCAACTTGGCTGCAGCTTCCAATCCACCCAATGGCGCCTCATCGCGGAAGTAAATTTCGCTGTAGCACTCATCCGAGGCAATGACAAAGCCGTACTTGTCGCTCAACGCAAAAAGCTTTTCCCACTCGGACATAGGCATGACCGCACCGGCAGGGTTCCCGGGGGAGCACACATACATGAGCTGCGTAGACGCCCATACGCTTTCCGGGACGCTGTCCCAATCCTGGGCGAAATTGCGGGAGGGCACAGAGGGCACAAAGTATGGCTGCGCACCTGCAAGCAGGGCAGCGCCTTCGTAGATCTGATAGAACGGATTCGGGCACACCACCTGCACAGTGCCATTGCTAGCTGCCGGATTGATGACCGTCTGCGCAAAGGCAAATAATGCTTCGCGTGAGCCGTTGATGGGCAATATTTGCGTTGCGGCATCCAACTTCAGGCCATAGCGTCGTTCAATCCAATTCGCCATGGACAACCGCAGTTTGGGATCACCCGCGGTAGCGGGGTAAGCAGCCAAACCGCTTTCACCCGATTGGATGGCATGGCAATAGGCGTCTTTGATGAGTTGGGGGGTAGGGTGACGGGGCTCGCCGATGCCCAGACTGATGGGGCTGAACGCGGGGTTGAGCACAACGCCTGCAAACAACTGGCGCAGGCGCTCAAACGGGTACGCCTGCAGGCTGGACAAATTCGGATTCATGGGGCGGCATTATCCCTGAGTCGTCGTTAAACTTGGGTCTTCGGCCCTTGGGGTCCGTTTAGATCGATTTTGAGGAGTAAGCCATGTCTGCAGTTCCGACCAATGATGCCGGCAACCGTTATCTCAATATTGCCGGTGCATTGGAGCAAATCGGTGACGAAGGCGCTTTGCGCGAGATGCTTCCCATGGTTCTGGACTCCTTGCAGCGTGACGTTCCCGCGATCACGGAACTGCTGACGAAGGGGGATGTGCAGGGCGCCAACCACCTGTTGCACCCGCTTAAGGGCTTTATTCCCATCTTTTGCACCGCTGAATTGGTCGCGAAGGTATCCGAAGTGGAATTCATGAGTAAAAAGGGGGATGCGCCCATGGTAGCTGCCGCATATGCCACGCTGGCGCCTGAGTTGCGTGTGTTGGAAGCAGAGGTGGCCGCGTATCTGGGTAGCCCGGCCTGAGTGCCATCGCGGCTGGAGGTGTGCCGAAGTGCGGGTTGCTGCAGGGTATGATCCAGCGGTCGCGAGCCACTGGGAAGGCTCCATTATTCCCAATAAAATCAACTGCTTAGCGCTGTCTACATCTTCCTGTGCGTCTCAACTCCATCAAGCTCTCGGGCTTCAAGTCTTTCGCTGAACCCACCAACTTCCTGCTGCCCGGCCAGCTGGTTGGCGTGGTCGGCCCCAACGGCTGCGGTAAATCCAACATCATGGATGCGGTGCGCTGGGTGTTGGGCGAGAGCAAAGCCAGCGAGTTGCGTGGTGAGTCCATGCAGGACGTGATTTTCAACGGCACCACTTCCCGCAAGCCTGCGAGCCGCAGCAGCGTGGAACTGGTGTTTGACAATGCCGACCACCGGGCCGGCGGCCAATGGGGTCAGTTCGGTGAAATTGCAGTCAAACGGGTGCTGACCCGGGATGGGACAAGCAGCTACTTCATCAATAACCAACCCGTGCGCCGCCGTGACGTCCAGGACGTGTTCCTGGGCACCGGTTTAGGGCCCCGTGCTTACGCGATCATCGGGCAGGGCACCATTTCCCGCATCATCGAGTCCAAGCCGGAAGAGCTGCGCTTGTTCCTGGAAGAGGCTGCAGGCGTCTCCAAATACAAAGAGCGCCGCCGCGAGACAGAAAACCGCCTTTCCGACACACGTGAAAACCTTACCCGGGTCGAGGACATTCTGCGCGAGCTGGGTACCAACCTGGAGCGCCTGGAAAAGCAGGCGGAAGTTGCACAAAAGTACAACGCACTGCAATCCGAGGTCACGCTCAAGCAGCACCAGCAGTGGTTCCTGAAGCGGGCGGAAGCGCTGGCCGACAAAGCCAAAGTGCAGTCTGAAGGACTGGCCGCCGTCAATGCGCTCGAAGCGCGCATGGCCGATTTGCGTCACATCGAAGCAGATCTGGAAACAGTGCGCCAAGCGCATTACGGAGCCGGTGACCAGGTCAATCAAGCGCAAGGCTTGTTGTACGAAGCCAGTACCGACGTGGGGCGCCTGGAAGCGGAAATCCGCTTCGTGGTGGAGGGGCGCCAGCGCGTGGAGCAACGCCTGATCACGCTCAAAGAACAGATTGCCCAGTGGGCCACCCGCAAAGACGACGCGCAGGCTGAAATGGAGCGCTTGGCCGAATTGGCTGCCTTGGGGGAAGAGCAAACTGAACTGCTGGCCGCCCAGGTTGAAGAGCAAGCTCAGCAACTGCCGGACCTCGAGGAGGCGTTGGCCAAGGCGCAAGGTGCCGCCAACGACCAGCGCGGCTCGGTGTCGCAGGTGCAGCAACAGATTCAGGTGTTGGCCGCTGAACAACGTGGCATTGAAGAACAAAGCCGTCAGTTGGAAACCCGCCGCGACCGGTTGATGACCGATCGCAATGCACTGTCTGCGCCGGATGAATCCCGGTTGACAGGTCTGCAAGAGCAACTGGAAGCGGTGCAAGAAGCGCATCAGGTGGCGGACGCACGGCTGCAAGACCTGCAGGATGCGGTGCCGCAGCTGGACGAGGCTCGCAAGGAACAGCAACTCACCGTCAACACCGAGTCGTCCCGTCAAGCGGACTTGTCAGCCCGCCTGGAGGCCCTCAAAGCGCTGCAGGAAAAGGTGAAGACCGACGGCAAGTTGCAGCCTTGGCTGGCCAAGCATGGGCTGGACCACTTGCAGGGCCTGTGGAGCCGCATCCACATTGAGCAAGGTTGGGAGAATGCGCTGGAAGGCGCACTGCGCGAGCGTTTGGGGGCATTGGAAGTGTCACGCCTGGAGATGCTCAAGGCCTTTGCGGTGGACGCGCCACCTGCCAAACTGTCGTTCTACAGCCCACCGCAAGCCGCTTTGCCCGAGCGCGCGGGTGCCTTGCCCCGTTTGTCAGACTTGCTGCGCGTAAATGACGCGGGCCAAAAAGCGGTTCTGACCGACTGGTTGCAAGGCTGCTTTACTGCTGCCAGCTTTGAAGAAGCGTTGGCGCAACGCGAGAAGTTGCAGCCTGGTGAAAGCATCTATGTGAAAAGCGGGCATGTGGTCACGGCCCACAGCGTCAGCTTTTACGCCCAGGATTCGGAGCAGGCCGGTTTGTTGGCTCGAGCCCAGGAAATTGAGAACCTGGAGAAACAGCTCCGTGCTCAGGTGCTAATTGCCGACGAGTCCCGGGTCGCTCTGAGCCGAGCCGAAAGTGCATACACCGAGAGTGCCCAGCGATTGGTCAGTGCGCGCCGCGAAGCCGCCGAAAGCCAAGGGCGCGTTCATGAGTTGCAGGTCGAGACTCTGCGCCTGTCCCAGATGCTGGAGCAAACCCGTGCGCGCAGTGCCCAGATCGATGCCGACATGGCGGAAGTCGAAGCTCAGCTGGACGATTTGCAAGAGCGACGTGTAGAAGCCGAGGCGCGCTTCGAATCTCTGGACATGCAGCTTGCCGATAGTCAGGAGCGCCACGCGCAACTGGATGAACGTGTTATTGAGGTTCAAAACAAGCTGAGCCAGTGCCGCGAACAGCAGCGCAGCCTCGAGCGCCAAGCGCAGGAAGCCGTGTTTGCCCAGCGCAGCCTGCAGGCGCGCAATGCAGAACTCTCCCGCGCCATCGAAACAGCCATTCAACAGAACCAGAGCATTCAAGCCGAAGAACAGCGCGCGCAGGACGAGTTGCACCGCCTGACCGACGCAGCGGCCCAAGCAGGCCTGCAAAACGCCCTGGCCTTGAAGATGGAGCGTGAACAGGCCTTGGCCGCCAAGCGCAGCGAATACGACGACTTGACTGCCAAACTGCGCGCCAGCGATGAGCGCCGCTTGCAGCTGGAGCGCGAGCTCGACCCATTGCGCCAGCGCATTACCGAATTCCAGCTCAAAGAGCAGGCCGCGCGCCTTGGCTTTGAACAGTTTGAGGCCCAGTTGGCAGATGCGCAGGCAGACCTCGATGCGATTGAGCAGAGCATTAAAGACGGCAATGTGCGTTTGTTCGGCATGCAGGGGGACATTGACCGCCTGAACCGCGAGATCGCAGCGTTGGGCGCCGTCAACTTGGCGGCATTGGAAGAGCTGGCCGCTGCCCGTGAGCGCAAGCAGTTCCTGGACATGCAAAACGTCGATTTGACGCAGGCCATGAACACCCTGGAAGACGCAATTCGCAAGATTGACGCGGAGACCCGCGAATTGCTGTCCGGCACCTTCGACCAGGTGAACGCCCATTTCGGTCGCATGTTCCCCGAGCTTTTCGGCGGGGGCAACGCGCGACTGGTTATTACCGGCGACGAAATTCTGGATTCCGGGGTGCAGGTAATTGCGCAACCACCCGGCAAGAAGAATCAGACCATCCATTTGCTATCGGGTGGCGAAAAGGCACTGACCGCGATTGCGCTGGTGTTTGCGATATTCCAGCTCAATCCTGCGCCTTTCTGTCTGCTGGACGAGGTGGATGCACCACTGGATGACGCCAACACCGAGCGTTACGCCAAGCTGGTTGCCAGCATGAGCAAGGGAACTCAGTTCCTGTTTATCAGTCACAACAAAATCGCCATGGAAATGGCAGAACAACTCATCGGTGTCACGATGCAGGAGCAGGGCGTATCGCGGATTGTCGCGGTGGACATGGAGTCCGCTGTCAACCTCGCTGAGCTCACTTGAACACCGCAAAAGCTAAACCTACATGAGCAATTTACAAATCGGATTGGCGATCGCAGGCGGTGTCGTGCTGGCAGCCGTGGTCGCCCATGGTGCCTGGTCGTCGCGTCGCAATGCCCCCCGTCAGGCCTTGCCGCTCCAAGATCCTGTGGATGGCGACCTCACACAAGAGCCTGTGCTCACCGAGGTCGATGCCGAAACGCCAGCCTTCAATCTGCCCCGACCTCCAGTGCGTCCGGCCATGGATTCGCTGATCGACGTGATTGCCACGGTAGCGCTTGATCCTGCGACGCCTGCAGTGTCCGGCGAAGCGGCCATGGCTGCCATGCCAGCGACGCGCCGTGCGGGCACCAAGCCCTTCTCTGTGGAGGGCTACAACCTGCAGTCTTTGGTGTGGGAGGTTCCTGCTCCCGGTCAGCGTTACGGTGGCTTCCAAGCCGGTGTGCAGTTGGCCAACCGTTCCGGTGCGCTCAACGAAATTGAGTATTCGGAGTTCGTCGTGAAGACGCAGGCGTTTGCAGACGCAATCAATGCCACGCCTGAATTCCCAGAAATGTTGGATGAAGTCGCCCGCGCCCGCGAGCTGGACCACTTTGCCAGCGCCCACGACGCCCAGCTCGGCTTCACCATCCGCGCCCGCAATGCGTCCTGGAGCCCCGGCTACATCCACCAGAACGCAGCCCGTTTGGGATTTGTGGCCGGTGTGATTCCCGGTCGTATGGTGCTGCCGGCGTCCGTCGAGGGCCTGCCCCCTGTGCTGGTGCTGGGCTTTGACTCTCAAGCTGCTTTGGCAGATGACCCGGCCCAGAGCGCCATCCGCGAATTGTCCCTGCACCTTGACGTGGCCCAAGTGGACAGGGCAGAGCGGCCTTTCGAGCGCATGCGAGAAACGGCAGACGCCCTGGCGCTTGCCATGGAAGGCGTGGTCACCGACGACAACGGCCAGCCACTGGCCGCACAGACCATGGACGTGATCGCTGCTGACCTCCAGGTGCTTTACGACACGCTGGAGCAGCGGGACATTGCCGCCGGCTCACCTATCGCACGTCGCCTTTTCAGCTAAGTTTCTTTCCGTTTTATGGCAACGCTGGACTTGTTTTCATCCGAGCCGGCAGTGCCGGACTCCCTCCCTCACGAACGCCTGCGGGCCCTTCGCGAGGAGCTGCATAGGCTGGGCCACGCCTACTATGTGCTCGATGCGCCTTTGGTGCCAGATGCCGAATATGACCTGCTGTTCCGTGAGCTTCAGGCATTGGAGGCGGAGCGTCCTGAGTGGGTGACGCCTGATTCCCCGACGCAACGGGTGGGCGGGCAAGTGCTGGATGCGTTCACCAGCGTACGCCACGCGGTGCCCATGCTCAGCATTCGCACCGAGACGGATACCGAGTCTTCAGGTGCTGTTGCCTTTGATACCCGTGTCCGCAAAGAGCTGGAGCTGCACGAGGGTGATGCCCCGGTGGAGTACGTCGCTGAGCTCAAGTTTGACGGCTTGGCCATGAACTTGCGTTACGAGCAAGGCGTACTGGTGCAAGCAGCAACACGGGGCGACGGTGAATATGGCGAAGACGTTACCCAGAACATCCGGACCATCGGACAGATTCCTTTGAAGTTGCCGGACGGTGTGCCTCCCGTTCTGGAAGTGCGCGGCGAGGTGTACATGCGCCGCGATGATTTCGAGGCATTGAACGAACGCCAACGCGCACGCATTGCGGCCGGCGAAAAGGGCGAAAAGACCTTTGTGAACCCCCGCAATGCTGCGGCCGGTGCCGTACGCCAATTGGACCCGGGCATTGCCGCCCAGCGGCCCTTGAGCTTCTTTGCCTACGGGCTCGGTGAAGTTACCCCAGCCAGCGAGGGTGGGCCCATGTTCGGCACCCACTACGCCATGCTCCAAACCCTGAAATCATGGGGTTTTCCGGTTGCAGCGCAGGTGGATACTGCGCGAGGCGCTCCTGAATTAATAGCATATCACCAGCGCATCGGCGCTGGCCGCGATAGCTTGCCTTTCGACATTGATGGCGTGGTCTACAAGGTCAATAGCCTGGCTCTGCAGCAGAGGCTGGGCTTTGTCACCCGTGAGCCGCGCTGGGCTGTGGCTCACAAGTACCCGGCGCAGGAACAGCTGACCACGGTGTTGGCCATTGACGTGCAAGTGGGGCGCACAGGCAAATTGACGCCTGTCGCCAAGTTGGCGCCCGTCTTCGTGGGTGGCGTCACCGTTACCAATGCCACCTTGCACAACGAGGACGAGGCCCGCCGCAAAGATGTGCGGGTGGGCGACACCGTGATCGTGCGTCGCGCAGGGGATGTGATTCCGGAAGTGGTGTCTGTGCTGGCTGAAAAGCGCGTGGGTGATGCGCCCCAGTTCACCATGCCCCGTATCTGCCCGGTGTGCCAATCCGCTGCGGTGCGGGAGGAGGGTGAGGCCGACTATCGCTGCATCGGCGGTCTGTTCTGCAGTGCCCAGCGCAAGCAAGCCATTCTCCATTTCGCGCAACGCCGTGCGGTCGAGGTGGAAGGCCTGGGCGACAAACTCGTGGAGCAGTTGGTGGATGCCAATGTGATCCGCAATTTGCCCGACCTTTACCGGCTTGGATTGAATGCTTTGGCAAGCCTGGACCGCATGGCCGACAAGTCAGCACAAAACATCGTGGATGCGCTGGAAAAGTCCAAGCAAACGACCTTGCCGCGCTTCCTGTTCGGGTTGGGTATCCGTCATGTGGGTGAAGCCACGGCGAAGGAATTGGCCCGCCATTTCGGCACGCTGGACGCCATCATGGACGCCAACGGAGAAGCGCTGTTGGCCGTGTCTGACGTGGGCCCCATCGTGGCCCAAAGCATTCGCACCTTTTTCGACCAAGCCCACAACCGGGAAGTGGTGGAGCAGTTACGGGCTTGCGGCGTCACCTGGCCTGAAGGTGCACCCGCCGATGCCGGCCCCAAACCTTTGGCGGGCAAAACGCTGGTGCTCACCGGCACATTGCCCACCTTGGGCCGAGATGCGGCCAAAGATCTTATTGAAGCCGCCGGTGGCAAGGTCAGTGGCTCTGTGAGCAAGAAAACGCATTATGTGGTCGCAGGAGCAGAAGCCGGCAGCAAACTGGACAAAGCCAACGAGCTGGGTGTTCCCGTGTTGGATGAAGCAGGCCTCTTGGAGTTGCTGAAATGACCGTGCGTGACATTCTCAAGATGGGCGATCCACGCCTTTTGCGCGTGGCGCAACCGGTCACTGAGTTCGATACCGATGCGCTGCACCTGCTGGTCACCGACATGCTGGACACCATGCGGGCTGCGAACGGTGCGGGCTTGGCTGCGCCGCAGATCGGCGTGGATTTGCAACTGGTGATCTTCGGTAGCAACGATCGTAATCCCCGCTACCCGGACCGGCCCATCGTGCTGCCCACCGTGCTCTGCAACCCTGTGATTACCCCACTGGGAGATGAAGAGGAAAACGACTGGGAAGGTTGCCTCTCCGTGCCCGGTTTGCGGGGCGTAGTGCCAAGGTGGTCGTGTATCCGCTACACCGGCTTTGACCAGTATGGTGACGCGATTGACCGCACCGTGGATGGTTTTCATGCACGGGTGGTGCAGCATGAGTGCGACCATGTGTGGGGCAAGCTGTACCCCATGCGTGTGCGGGACTTCAGTCAGTTCGGCTACACCGAGGTATTGTTTCCGGGCATCGCAGCCGCAGAAGACGATTGAGGGCACTCTCGATGTCCTCGCTTGGAGGCGCTGTGCTGTACCAAATGCAGTTTTGGGAATAAGCTCTACCGCAACCTTGCAGGAATGCGGATGTATCGACGATTCAAAACTCACCTGCGAATGAATTTGGCCGGTCTCGGGCTTGCCTCGCGGATTGTGGCTTCGTTCATCTTGGTGTTCGGACTCATGGGGAGTGTCGGTCTGTATCTGATGAAGCGGAGTCTCTTGCCGACCTTCGAGACCATAGAGCGCAAGGCCGCCTATGACGCTGCGAAGCGGGTACTGAGCGGCTTTGACGAACAGCTGGTCTCCCTCAGCGTGTTGAACCATGACTGGGCATTCTGGGACGAGATGTATGAGCATCTGCTTAAGCCCAACCAAAAGTTTCAGGTCAGCAATATCGGGCCGGCAGCGATAGCAGCCTCCAACTTGAACGCGGTCTTGCTGGTGAATGCCAGTGGGGCTGTGGTTGGTTTCGGTGGCAGGGCGCTGAGCAATGGACGTATTCCGCAAATGCGGGACCTTTTGAGCTCGTTACTGGGGAGTTGGCAGGGGGCTGACCCCCATGTCCCGACCACAAAGTGCGGTTTGTCCTGGATGTTGGAACGTCCTGTCAGCATTTGCTGGACAGGTGTCGTCCACAGTGACGGAACCCATACCCCGTCTGGGACAGTGGCCATGATGAGGGAGTTGGATCCGGAGGATTTGAAAAACATAGCGGCGAACGCCGGAATCGATTTCCGCATGAGCGCCCCCAAGGAACCAAAGCCTGCCTTCTTTGGGACAGAAACCCCACTTCAGATTCCGGGCTTCCAATATCTGCCGGCCCATGACCTGCAGCTGAGCAGCCATGACACTGTGATCGACATGCAAAGCCTGTCGTCAGGCTTCGATGGTCGTTCTGTAGCGCAAGTGGACATGCAGATTGAGCGCCAATGGATGGTCAAAGCAGAGAAACTTCTCTCAGACATGATGCTGCAATGGGCGATGGTGGCTTTTGTTTCAGGGGTGGTGTTGATCAGCGTCATTCAGCGATGGCTGGTGCGCCCTGTGGCCCGGTTGCGTACAGATTTGGCCTCACTTGGAGAGAGCAAGAGCTGGGACAGCGTCTTGAAGTACGACCGCCCGGATGAAATCGGAGAACTCACCAAGGGAATCAACTCTTTGTTGTTAGTGCTTCACGAGCAGGTGCGAAAGCTTGAAAGCATGTCCCGCACCGATTCGTTGACGGGTATCGCCAATCGCCGGAAATTGGATGAGCGGCTACCTCTGGAGATGAGTCGTCTGGCTCGACATGCAGATCCTTTATCCCTCTTGCTCATTGATGTAGACCATTTCAAAAAATACAACGACCTCTATGGCCATCCCGAAGGGGACGTCGCTTTGAAAAAGGTGGCATCCGTATTGGCTGCGTGTTCGCGTCAACAGGACCTGGCTGCACGATTCGGTGGAGAGGAGTTCGCCATCCTTTTGCCGAATTCGGATGAGGCAGGCGCTTTGGCTGTGGCGGAAAAAATCATGCTGGAAATGTCCAAGCTGGAGATTCCCCATGGGCAATCTCCGACCAGTCCGCGCTTATCGGTGAGTGTGGGCGGTACGACGTGGACGGAGGTTCAGCCGGGAGGCGCAGGAGCACTTATTTCGCAAGCGGACAAAGCCTTGTACGTGGCCAAGCGCGACGGACGCATGCGCGCAAGCTTCTACAACGGCTGAAGCGGCCTCAGGCTAAACCGCCAAAGCGTCCAGGATTTCGGTTTCTATATCGATCTGCGCGCGATTGTGCTGCAGCTGTGCGCCGTGAATCAAAAAGGTATCCTCCACCCGCTCGCCAAGCGTGGCCACCTTGGCCAGTTGCACCACGATCTGGTGCTTGGCCAGTACCCGGGCGATGCAATAAAGCAGGCCCAGCCGGTCACTGGCAGAGATGTTCAGCAGCCAGCGCTGCGCCTTCTCGTCCGGCTTCAGCGACACGCGCGGCGCAATCGGAAAGCTCTTGACCCGGCGCGACACTCTGCCCCGGCTGGGAGCCGGCAGCGGCCCGGCCTCGGCAATGGCTTGCGCCAACCCGTTTTCCAGCATGCTGGTCATTTCACGGTAGTGCTCGTCCATGTCGGCCGAGGTTACTACCTGAAACGTATCCAACGCGTAGCCTTTTTTGGTGGTGTGGATACGGGCATCCAGAATGCTGAAGCCACCTTGATCGAAGTAACCGCAGATACGCGCGAACAAATCCGGTTGATCTTGGGTGTAGACCACGACCTGCAAGCCTTCGCCGACCGGCGAGCGACGAGCGCGAACTATCGGCTGGTCAGTTGCCACCAGCCGCGACAGCTGCTTGGTGTGCCAGGCAATGTCCGCCGCATCATGGCGCATGAAGTAACCCACATCCAGGGTGTCCCACAAAGGTTTGTGGGCCTCAAAGGGCAGGGCGTACAGCGCCACCATCACCAGGGCTTCGCGCTTGCGTTGTTCTACTTCCGCGTCTGCATCCGGTGCGCGGCCACCCAAGGCACGCGCGGTGTATTTGTACAAGTCCTCCAGCAGCTTGCCCTTCCAGGCATTCCAGACCTTGGGGCTCGTGCCGCGGATATCGGCCACCGTCAGCAGGTACAAGGCGGTGAGGTAACGCTCATTGCCTACCCGCTTGGCAAATTCCTGGATAACGTCCGGGTCCGACAGATCGGACTTCTGGGCAATCCGGCTCATGGTCAGGTGCTCGCCGACCAAAAACTCAATCAATTTGGCGTCATCGGCAGGCACGCCGTGTTCCTTGCAGAAACGGCGCGCTTCCATAATTCCGAGCTCGGAGTGGTCGCCTCCACGGCCTTTGGCGATGTCGTGGAACAGGGAGGCGATATACAAAATCCAAGGCTTGTCCCAACCGGAGGCCAATTGGGAACAAAACGGATACTCGTGCGCGTGTTCCACCATGAAGAAGCGCCGCGCATTGCGCAGCACCATCAGGATGTGCTGGTCCACGGTGTAGACGTGGAACAAGTCATGCTGCATCTGCCCCACGATTTTGCGGAACACCCACAAGTAGCGACCTAGCACTGAGGTCTGGTTCATGAGGCGCATCGCGTGAGTGATGCCGTCCGGCGCCTGCATGATTTGCAGGAAAGTCGCCCGATTGATCGGGTCGCGCCGGTATTTGGCATCCATCAGGTCACGGGCGTTGTACAGAGCCCGCAAGGTGCGAGCTGAAAGGCCTTTGATGCCCACGGTGGTCTGGTAGACCAAAAAGGTTTCCAGAATGGCGTGCGGGTTGCGGCGATAGAGGTCGTCGCTGGCCACATCGATCATGCCGGCTTTGTCGTTGAAGTGATCATTGATGCGGCGGGGCGCATGGGTGGAGGGGTTCAACCGCTCCTCAATGTTCATCAACAGAATCTGGTTGAGCTGGGTAACGGCCTTGGCTGCCCAGTAGTAGCGCTTCATCAGCGCCTCACTGGCGCGCACCAACTGCTTGCGGTCCCCCTCCGGCGAGCCGGCGGTGTAGCCGAAAGACTCGGCCACGGCATTCTGCAGGTCAAAAATCAGGCGGTCTTCACGCCGTTTGGCGATGAAATGCAGCTTGGCACGGATCAGCAGGAGCAAAGCCTCATTGCGCTCAATCTGCTTGACCTCGAATTCGGTGGCCAAGCCTCCCCGGGCCAGATCCGCCCAGTTGTCGCCGTACCCGGCCGCCTTGGCCACCCACAAAATGACCTGCAAGTCACGCAGGCCACCTGGGGATTCCTTGCAGTTCGGTTCCAGCGAATAGGGTGTGTCTTCAAACTTGGTGTGACGCTGGCGCATTTCCAGCGTCTTGGCCACGAAAAAGGCCTTGGGGTCCATGGCCTCGGTGAAGGCTTTTCGGAAAGCCTGCACCAAGTCCGCATTGCCGGTGATAAGGCGGCACTCCAGCAAGGCGGTCTGGACTGTGACATCTTTTTCGGCTTCTTGCAGGCAGTCTGACAAGGTGCGCACGCTGGAGCCGATTTCCAGACCCACATCCCAGCAATTGCCAATGAAGGTCTCAATGCGCTTTTTGAGATCAGAGTCGGTGTCGGCCGAGTGACCATCGGGCAGCAAGACCAGCACATCCACGTCGGAGTGAGGAAACAACTCCGCCCGGCCGTAACCACCCACAGCCAGCAACGCATAGGGTTCTGCCAGACCAGCACCCGACCAGAGCTGACGCAACACCTCATCCGTCAGGTCCGCCATGCGCTGCAAGACCTTGCGCACCTGGCGCACTGTCGCTATGGGGGATGCAACCAGGTCCAGCAGTTGCGCTTTGCGCGCCCGGTAGTCGGTGCGCAGGGCTTGCAGCTCGGTCATTCGCAGAAGGCGTCAGGCAGTCACAAAATCTGGCGTCGCAGGACTGCCGGCGGAAAGGGTTAGCACTTCGTAACCGGTCGGTGTGACCAGCACGGTGTGCTCCCACTGGGCGGAAAGGGAACGGTCCTTGGTGACGATGCTCCAGCCGTCTTTTTCAGGACCGTCCTTGATTTCTTTGCCACCGGCGTTGATCATGGGCTCGATGGTGAAGGTCATGCCTTCTTTGAGCTTTTCCAAGGTCCCGGGGCGGCCGTAGTGCAGCACTTGAGGCTCTTCATGGAAGACCTGGCCGATGCCATGCCCGCAAAACTCGCGCACCACGCTGAAGCCCTTGCCTTCAGCAAATTTCTGGATGGCATGGCCAATGTCACCGAGGTGGACTCCGGGCTTGACCATCTGGATGCCCACCCACATGGCTTCGTAGGTGATGGAACACAAGCGCTTGGCCGCAATGGAGCAATCACCCACCAGGAACATGCGGCTAGTGTCGCCGTGCCAGGTGTCTTTGATGACGGTGACGTCGATGTTGACGATGTCGCCTTTTTTCAGCTGCTTGTCATTGGGAATGCCGTGGCACACCTGCTGGTTCACCGAGGTGCAGATGGACTTGGGGTAGGGCGTGTTGCCGCCACCGGTGTAGTTCAAGGGTGCGGGAATGGCGCCTTGCACCTGCGTGATGTAGTCGTGAGCCAGCTTGTCGAGCTCGTTGGTCGTCACGCCGGGTTGGACGAACGGCGTGAGGTAGTCCAGTACTTCAGAGGCCAGTTTGCCCGCGATACGCATGCCGGCAATGCCTTGGGCGTCTTTGTAAGTGATAGTCATGGGGCAGGATTATCCCATCCGGCGGAGCCGCGCGAGCCGGTGGGGAAAAGCGGCGTCCACTGGCGGGTAAAATCCGGAGCTTCCATGCGCGTCCCCAGTCAGCGGCCGTGTGTGGATCACCACTCCCCAACGCTCCAGCCCATTACAAGGCCACCACAGTGACCCTGCACATCACCTCTTTCGAGGGCGGTAACGCCCTGAGCAATTTCCGCGTCCAACAACTCCTGCCCGCCTTGCAAGGTGTGAGCGACAAGATTTCCGGCATTGCTGCCCGTTTTGTGCACCTGGCCGCTACCGAAGCGGCTCTGGACAAGCCCCTGGCCGACAAGCTGGCCGCTTTGCTGACCTATGGTGACCCGTACACCGGTCCGTCTGAAGGCCCCGCGATCGTGGTGAGCCCCCGTTTCGGCACCGTGAGCCCCTGGGCCTCCAAGGCTACCGATATCGCCCACAACTGCGGCCTGGCCGTGAAGCGTGTAGAGCGTCTGGTGGAGTACCGCTTGACCTTGAAGAACGGCCTATTGAGCAAAAGTGCTCTGACTCCGGAGCAGCTCCAGGCCTTGGCCGCCCTGCTGCACGACCGCATGACCGAGAGCGCCATGTTGGATCGCGCTCAAGCACAAGAGCTTTTCAACGCCCTTCAACCCGCGCCCATGGACCATGTGGACGTGTTGGCCGGTGGCAAAGACGCCTTGGTGAAAGCCAACACGCAATTTGGTTTGGCCCTGGCCGCTGATGAGATTGACTACCTGGTGAACGCCTTCACCACGCTGGGCCGCAACCCGACCGACGTGGAATTGATGATGTTTGCGCAGGCCAATAGCGAGCACTGCCGCCACAAAATTTTCAACGCCCAGTTCACCATCGACGGCGTGGCCCAGGACAAGAGCATGTTCGGCATGATCCGCAACACGCACCAGCTGCACCCCCAGTACATGCTGGTGGCCTACTCGGACAACGCCTCGGTGATGGAAGGCGTGCAGGTCGAGCGCTTTACAGCTAAATCGGCCAATGGCGCAGGTGCAGTGAGCGCGCCAAGCTACGAAAAGCATAGCAAGACCAACCATATCCTGATGAAGGTGGAAACCCATAACCACCCCACAGCCATCTCCCCATTCCCCGGCGCCTCTACGGGTGCGGGTGGCGAAATCCGTGACGAAGGTGCGACCGGCCGCGGCTCCAAGCCCAAGGCGGGCCTGACCGGCTTTACCGTGTCCAAGCTCTGGGGCAGCACCTTGGGCAAGCCTGAGCACATTGCCAGCCCGCTGCAGATCATGGTCGAAGGCCCCTTGGGCGGTGCGGCGTTCAACAACGAATTTGGCCGGCCCAACCTGCTGGGCTATTTCCGCGAGTACGAGCAGACAGTCGCCAGCGATGTGGACACCGTGGCACGCGGCTACCACAAGCCCATCATGATCGCAGGTGGCCTCGGCATCATCGATGCCGACCAGACCGACAAGATTGAATTCCCCGCTGGCAGCCTGCTGATCCAGCTCGGCGGCCCCGGCATGCGCATTGGCATGGGTGGCAGCGCTGCCAGCTCCATGGCCACCGGCGCCAACGCGGCAGAACTGGACTTTGACTCGGTGCAGCGCGGCAACCCCGAGATCGAGCGTCGTGCGCAAGAGGTGATTAATCAGTGCTGGATGCAAGGTGAGCGCAACCCCATCCTGGCCATCCATGATGTGGGTGCGGGCGGCTTGTCCAACGCCTTCCCCGAGCTGACCAACGACGCAGGCCGTGGCGCCCGCTTTGATTTGCGTGCCGTCAAGCTCGAAGAGTCCGGCATGGCACCCAAAGAAATTTGGTGCAACGAGAGCCAGGAACGCTTCGTCTTGGCCATCGCTCCCGAGTCGCTGGCGCAGTTTGAAGCGCTGTGCGAGCGCGAGCGTTGCCCGTTTGCGGTGATTGGCGTGGCGACTGAAGAGCGCCAGTTGCAGTTGGTGGACGAGGGTGCGGAGTCTCCGGTGGACATGCCGATGAATGTCTTGTTGGGCAAGCCGCCCAAGATGCACCGCGATGTAAAGACCGTAGCCCGCCAATTCAAACCGCTGGACCTGACTGGCGTGGACTTGCAGAAGGCCGTCATCGATGTGCTGGCGCACCCCACTGTGGCCTCCAAGCGCTTCCTGATCACCATCGGCGACCGTACCGTGGGTGGCCTGACCCACCGCGACCAGATGGTCGGCCCCTGGCAGGTGCCGGTGGCAGACTGCGCGGTCACTTTGGCTGACTTCAAGGGCTTTGCGGGCGAAGCCATGTCCATGGGCGAGCGCACGCCGCTGGCTGCGCTGGATGCACCAGCCTCCGGCCGCATGGCCGTGGCCGAAGCCATCACCAACCTCTTGGCTGCCCCCATTGAGCTGCCGCGGGTGAAGCTGTCCGCCAACTGGATGGCCGCCTGCGGCGAACCCGGTGAAGATGCCGCGCTGTACGCCACCGTCAAGGCTGTGGGCATGGAGCTGTGTCCGGCTTTGGGTATCTCCATCCCCGTGGGCAAGGACAGCCTGTCCATGCGCACCCAATGGAAAGACGCTGGCACCGACAAGAAGGTGACCTCTCCCGTGTCCCTGATCGTGAGTGGTTTCGCCACCTTGCAAGACGTCCGTGGAACCTTGACGCCCCAGCTCAACGCGTCCGAGGACACCACCCTGGTGTTGGTGGATCTCGGCAAGGGCCAGCACCGCATGGCTGCGAGCATTCTCGCGCAGACCCTGGACCAGGTGGGCGAAAAGGTGCCCGATCTGGACGACGCTAAAGACTTGGTGAACCTGGTCAACGCGGTGAATGCCTTGCGCGCCAAGGGCCAGGTATTGGCCTATCACGACCGTGGCGATGGTGGTCTGCTGGCGACCGTAGCCGAAATGGCCTTTGCCGGTCGCGTAGGTGTGGCCCTGAACGTGGACATGCTGGTCACCGAGGGCGACGGCATCTCCGACAGCCGCATGGATGTGGGCGACAGCAAAAACTGGTCAGGGCAGGTGGGTGCCCGCCGTGAAGAAGCCACACTCAAGGCCCTGTTCAGCGAAGAGCTGGGCGTGGTGCTGCAGGTGCGCACCGCTGAGCGCTCGGAAGTGATGGCTACTTTGCGCGAGCATGGCCTGTCCAAGTTCAGCCACTTCATCGGCAAGACGCGTCCGGCGACTGATGCCATCGATGCGGGCAAGGGCGAGCTCCAAATTTGGCGCGATGCCAAGAGCATCTTCAGCGCCAAGCTGGCCGACCTGCACCAGGTCTGGGATGCCGTAAGCTGGAAGATCGCTCAGCAGCGCGACAACCCTGTTTGTGCCGATGCCGAACACGCCGCAGCCGGCGCTGAAAGCGATCCTGGCATGCATATTTACATGCCCAACAAGGCTCTGGCGCTCGTGGAGTCTGCGCAAGCAGCTATCAAATCAGGAGCGCCTGCCATCCTGACGAGCCGCCCCAAGGTGGCCGTGCTGCGCGAGCAGGGCGTCAACTCCCATGTGGAAATGGCCTATGCTTTCACAGAAGCCGGCTTTGAAGCTTATGACGTGCACATGACCGACTTGCAGACCGGTCGTGCGAAGCTCGCAGACTTCAAGGGCGTGGTCGCTTGCGGCGGTTTCAGCTATGGCGACACGCTGGGTGCCGGTATCGGCTGGGCGCGCAGCATCACGTTCAACGACGTGCTGTCCGAGCAGTTCAAAGCCTTCTTTGCCCGCCAGGACACCTTTGGCTTGGGCGTGTGCAACGGCTGCCAGATGTTTGCCGAGCTGGCAGACATCATCCCCGGCGCGCAGGACTGGCCACGCTTCACTACCAACCAGAGCGAGCGCTTTGAAGCCCGCCTCTCGCTAGTGGAAGTGCTGGAGTCACCGTCCTTGTTCTTCACTGATCTGGCCGGCATGCGCCTGCCGATTGCGGTAGCGCACGGCGAGGGTTACGCCAACTTCAAGTACCGTGGAAACGCCGACAAATCCATTGCCGCCATGCGTTATGTGGACAACACAGGCGCCGCGACCGAGGCCTATCCGTTCAACCCGAACGGCAGCGCCGGTGGCTTGACGGCTGTGACGACCGCTGAAGGTCGCTTCACCGCCATGATGCCGCACCCCGAGCGGGTGTTCCGCAACGTGCAGATGAGCTGGACCAGCCTGGACAAGAGCGAATTCAGCCCCTGGATGCAGCTGTGGCGCAATGCGCGCAAGTGGGTGGGTTAATCCCCTGAGCGGGACATCAGTTTGATTCAAGGGGCCTGCGGGCCCCTTGTTTTTGGATTTACAGTCCCCAGCTGTCGACTTCCGGCTGCAGCCAAGGTGGTTGCCGTCAATCAACTTTAGAAAGTACCTGATGTCCGATCTGATCAGCAAACTGCAGTGGCGCTACGCTGCCAAGAAATTCAATCCCGCCAAGGCAGTCCCGCAGGAAAAGCTGGACCGTATCCTGGAAGCCATCCGTCTGACCGCCACCTCCAGCGGCTTGCAGCCCTATGAAGTGATTGTGGTGAGCAGCAAGGAAGTGCGTGAAAAGATCGTACCGGTTGCATGGAACCAGGCGCAAATCACCGATGGCTCACACCTTCTGGTGTTTGCAGCATGGGACAACTACACCGCGGATCGCATCAACATGATGTTCGACCTGGTGAACACCGAGCGCGGCTTCATCAACGAAGGTTGGGAAAGCTACCGCAAGATGATTCTGGGCACCTACGTGCCACGTGATGCCGAGGTGAATTACCAGCACGCTGCCCGCCAAGCCTACATTGGCGTGGGTACCGCCCTGATTGCTGCGGCGGAAGAACAAGTCGATGCCACCCCGATGGAAGGTTTTGACCCCAAGGCCGTGGACGAGATCCTGGGCTTGGACAAGCGTGGCCTGCGCAGCGTGGTGATCATGCCTTTGGGCTACCGCGCCGATGAAGGTGATTGGTTGGTGAACCTGAAGAAGGTGCGCCGCAGCCGCGACAACTTTGTGACCGAAGTGAAGTGATACGCCTGCGCCGTCTGATCCAGCCGAGCAAAGCCGCCTTTTGGCTGATGCTCGCGCTCAATGGATTGTCGACGGCGCTGGTCTGGATTGTTCAGAACCGCAACCTGTCACCGATCGCTTCGGTGATCGTTGCGGTTTTTGCCATTGGCAATGCGGTGCTGGGCCTGCGGTTTGCGTGGCATCTGCTGAATTCACCTGCAGAAAACGAAGGCCCGACGCCGGGCCCTCGCTAGCCCTTAGTGCCCGAACTCCTGCTTGGGTCGGGTCTTGTGGAAAGTCATGGGCACGCCCTGTGCCGCTTCCAGCAGCTCTTTGCGGCTCTGGTTGGCCACACTGGTTTTCATCTTGCCCACCACATGCATTTCGCAGGGTTTGCAGTCAAAGCGCAGAGTGAGCTTTTCTTTGCCGTTGATGAGTTGTAAAGGCTCCGCCTTCACTTGGCCTTGCACACCAGTCACGCCTTTGGCCTGCTTGGGGCAGAGGCTTAAAGAGAAGCGCACACAGTGCTTGGTGATCATCAGGCTCACCTCACCCAGTTCTTCCACCGCCTCATAGGCCGGGGCAATCACTTTGACACCATGCTTGGCGTAAAAGCCGTGGGCCGCCTGGTTGAACACGTTGGCGAGGTAGCTCAAGGTGTCTTCGGGATAGGCCACCGGTGGCTCCACCGCCACACCGGGCGCCAAGCGCACAAATCCGGCAGCACGGGCACGCTCCAGCGCATCCACCGCCTCACGCCGCAGGGGGTTGAGCACCGAGGCGGGTACAAACCAGGGCTGGCTGAACTGCACTTGCACATCGAGCGCCGCAAAAATGGTGGCGCCCATTTTGCTGACGTTGTCCTTGAGGGTGTCCATCGCCGTGCCAGTATCCTTGGCCAGCTCGCGGGGCAGGGTGGTGCGGGCAGTGGCGGTGAAGCCGTCTTCATCGGTCAGGGTGAGGGCAATGCCCTCTGGGACTTCTGTCAACACGGCCCAGACGCCGATGCGCCGGTCGCTGCTCTTTTTGTCGAGGGTGCGGGTCCAGTTCACATCGCGGTTGCGGTTCACCTCCACGCCTTTGCGCAGGTCTTTGAAACCCGGCATGGGGTCTTTGGGGAACACGCGCCACAAGCCCTTGGCCGCGTTGATGGCTTCTGCGCGGTTGATGGCCAAGCCCACCAGTTCTTTTTGCAGGTCGTAATAGCACAGGCCATCGCCATTGCTTAAGTGTTTGCTGCGGTCCATCAGCTCCAGTTCCACGCTGTCGGCATTGACCTTGGTGACGTAACCGATAGCTTGGCCCGGGTTTTTGGGGGTGTCGAAGGCCCCGATGTCGATCTGGCGGCCCTGCACAAAGTAGTCGGTGAATTCGCGGTTGAAGTTCTGGTTAGGGTCGGGATCGAAGGTGAAGGTGGTGGTGCCACTGCTGCTTCGGGCCAAGGGTTGGTCAGAGTACTGACGGTCCTCGATCAGCCGGTCCAGCAGCTTGCGGTAGTGGGCGGTGATGTTTTTCACATAGCCCATGTCCTTGTAGCGCCCTTCGATCTTGAAGCTGCGGATGCCTGCATCCACCAAGGCGGCCAGGTTCTCGCTTTGGTTGTTGTCTTTCATGGACAGCACATGCTTGTCGTGCGCCACAAAGCGGCCCTTGTCGTCCACGACCTGGTAGGGAAGGCGGCAGGCCTGGCTGCATTCGCCCCGGTTGGCGCTGCGCCCCGTGTGGGCTGCGCTGATGTAGCACTGGCCGCTGTAGGCCACGCACAGAGCGCCGTGGATAAAGAACTCCAGCGTGCACTTCTCCGGATCGGTGGCGGCGCGGATGGCCGCAATCTGCTTGGTCGTGAGTTCGCGTGCCAGCACGATTTGCGAGAGGCCCACGTCTTGCAAGAAGCGTGCTTTCTCGGGCGTGCGGATATCCGTCTGGGTACTGGCATGAAGCTGCAACGGCGGCATATCGATAGCCAACAACCCCATGTCTTGCACGATAAGGGCATCGACACCGGCCTCAAACAGTTGCCAGGCCTGTTTGCGTGCGGGCTCCAGCTCGTCGTCCCGCAGGATGGTGTTCATGGTGACGAAGATGCGGCTGTTGTAGCGGTGCGCGTGCTGCACCAGCCGCGCGATGTCGGCCACGCTGTTGTCGGCGCTGGAGCGGGCCCCGAAGCCGGGGCCGCCGATGTAGACCGCATCGGCACCGTGGTTCACGGCTTCGATACCGATGTCAGCCGTGCGGGCAGGCGCCAGCAATTCGAGTTGGAAATCTTGCAAAGACATGGGGCAGAATTATCCCGCAGGTGCCTGGCTTATGGATGAGAGCTGGCTACACTCACCCGCTCCCATGAGCACATTACCCACTACCCATTGGCCGCGCGTATTCCTGTTGTGGGGCTGTGGCATTCTGGCGGCCCTGCAGTTCGCCAAAATCTCCCTCGCTTTCCAGCTCCTCCAAACCCACTATGGAGTGAGCGCCGCACAGATGGGGTGGGTACTGTCGATGGTCGGGGTGGTGGGGCTGACTCTGGGTGTCAGTATGGGCTTGCTGGCTACCAAGGTCGGGTACCGGCGGCTGCTGGCGGGTGGTTTGTCGCTGGGGGCCGTTCTGGCTGCGCTTCAAGCGCTGGATTTGCCCTTTTTTGCTTTCTTTGCAACCCGTGTGCTCGAGGGCGCCTCCCATCTGTCCGTAGTGGTCGCTGCCCCCACGCTGATGGCGGCTGCAGCCGGGCCTCAACACCGCTCGGTGGCGATGGGCTTGTGGAGCACCTTTGTAGGTACCGCGTTTGCCTTGTGCGCCGCCTTCGGCCCCTCTTTTCTGGGGCTGTATGGCGTTCAAGGCCTGTTTGCCTTGCATGCAGCCCTCTTCTTGCTTGCATGCGCAGGGGTCTGGCGCTTAATTCCTGAAGACGCAGCGCGGTTGCCGGATCCCGTGCGCACCAGTCTCTTGGCGCGCCATGTGCGCATCTACACCCAGTGGTCCACGGCCTTGCCGGGCCTGTGCTTCTTTTGCTACACCGGCATGGCCGTCGCATTGCTGACCTTTCTGCCCCAAGCCTTGCCGCCCGGCCAACAGTGGGCCGCTGCAGCGTTGCCGTTTACCGGTATGGCAGGCACCTTTGGTGCGGGCTGGCTTACGCGGCGCCAAAGCCCCATGCGCCTGCTTCGCTGGGTGTATCCATTGCTGGCCTTGGCGGGTTTTGCTTGCGCTTTGGCAGCGTCGGCCCAATGGGGTTACACGGCAGCTGCTTTGTTGCTGATGGGTGTCTCCGGCTTGGCGGGTGGCACGGCCTTCGCGTTGATTCCGTTTTTGAACAAGGATGCGGCACAACAAGCGCGTGCCAACGGGGCTGTCGCCCAGATGGGTAATCTGGGGGCGACCTTGGGCCCGCCCACTTTTGCGTTTGTTCTGACTCAGCAGCCCACATGGGGACTCGCTCTTCCGGTAGTGGTTCTGGCTGTGCTCGGAAGCACCATCTTGCGTTGGGGCAGGCGCCAGCAAGACATCCGGGTTGTGCACTGAGCTGCCGTTTAGACTGTCGGCATGACAGTTCGCCGCTTTGAGAATCTGGACGCGATCCGTGGTTTCGCCATGGTGTGGATGACGTTTTTTCATTTCTGCTTCGACCTGAACAACGCCCGAGTCATCCAGCAGGATTTTTACCGCGACCCGCTTTGGACCTGGCAGCGCACCTGCATCTTGAGCCTTTTCCTGTTATGCGCCGGGGCAGGGCAGGCTATTGCACAACGCCAAGGCCAAAGCTGGCGCCAGTTCGGTCGGCGATGGCTGCAGATTGCGGGTGCGGCCGGACTGGTATCGCTGGGCTCATGGTTCATGTTTCCCAGCAGCTACATCTATTTCGGGGTGCTGCACGGCATGGCCGTCATGCTGCTGCTCGTGCGCCTGATGGCACCGTTGGGTGTGTGGTGTGCAGGCGCCGGGGGGCTGGTTATTGCTACGCATTTGATAGCTGGTCGCGCATTATCCACGGGCGCCAGCAGCTTGTTCGGCTTGGATTTTGATGCGCGCGGGCTGAATTGGCTGGGTTTGATTACTCGCTTGCCCATCACTGAAGACTATGTGCCCTTGTTCCCTTGGCTGGGCGTGATGTTGCTGGGATTTGCGGGCATGCAGTTGCTGCTGAACCGATCCCCCAATCTGTCCCCCAAAACGCCCTGCACCAGAGCCCATAGGGCATTGGCCCGCTTGGGCCGCTACAGCCTGAGCTACTACTTGCTTCACCAGCCGGTGATGCTGGGCCTCTTGTGGCTGGCCGGCTTTGGGTTTTAGGCAACAAAAAAGCGGCCTGAGCCGCTTTATTGGGTGAACCGGAGTTCCGGACTTATTCGACCTTGGCTTTGGCGCGCAGGTCTTCCTGGAACTTGGCCAGCTTTTGCTGCTGCAGCTGTTGGGCGATCTGGGGCTTCACGTCTTCGTACTTGGGCAGCTGGGCTTCACGCACGTCTTCCAAACGGATGATGTGGTAACCGAACTGGGTTTTGACAGGGGCGTCTGTCATCTTGCCCTTGGACAAGCCGGTCAGCGCGTCAGAGAACTCTTTCACGTAGCTGCTGGCATTGGCCCAATCCAGGTCACCACCATTGGCGCCGGAGCCCGGGTCCTTGGAGTTCTTTTTGGCCAGATCTTCAAACTTGGCGCCTTTTTTGAGCTGGGCAATCAGGGCTTTGGCCTGGTCTTCTTTTTCTACCAGAATGTGGCGTGCGCGGTATTCCTTGCCGGCGTTGGCAGACGCGAATTTGTCGTACTCTGCCTTGGTCTCTTCGTCAGTGACGGGGTTCTTCTTCTGGAAGTCGCCGAACAATTCACGGATCAGGATGGACTGCTTGGTCAGCTCCAGCTGGTTCTTGTATTCGTCGCTGGCGTCCAAGCCGCGGGCCTGGGCTTCCTGAACAAAGATTTCGCGGGCAATCACTTCTTCCCGCAACTGGCCCTGCATTTCAGGGGTCACAGGGCGGCCGGAACGGGCCACTTGCTGGGCCAAGGCATCGATGCGTGTCTTGGGAACTGCCTTGCCGTTCACGATGGCGACGTTTTGCGCCATGGCGGAGGAGGCGACCACCATCAGGCTGGCTGCAGCCATGGCGGACAAAATGTACTTCTTCATACCGTTTCCTTCAGGAATGCTTTAAATCTGAGTGTTGCCAGAGGGCGAGGCTTCGGCCTCAATGGCCAAGGCGTGCAGGCCCTGATCAATGAAATCTTGCAACGAATCATACACAAGGCGATGCCTTGCTACGCGGCTCACACCGGTAAATAAAGGTGAAGCAATCTTCACCCGGAAATGGGTTCCAACCCCGCTGTCATTGGCCCCGACGTGGCCTGCGTGCTGGTAGCTTTCGTCGATCACCTGAAGTGTTACAGGTTGCAAACGTTCGCGCAGCCGTTGCTCGAGGTTGGCGGCGGTGGGTACGTTGGCGCTCATGGGGTGGGCGGGTCCTGCTTGGAGTCATCGCCTTTCAAGTAAGGCGAAATGTAGAGCCCCTGTCCGATCAGAAAGGCCAGCGGGAACACATAGCCCCAAAGCTTGAAATTGGCCCATGCGTCTTCGCTGAAATACGCGGCGACATAGCCGTTGCTGATCGCCATGAAAGCGGTGTAAGCAATCCAGGCGATGTTGAGCTTGTGCCACACGGCGTCGGGCAGTTCCAGCTGGCTGCCCAACATGGACTTCAAGAAGTTGTGCTTCATGCCCCACACGGCCACGGCCAGTGCGATGGCCATGCCCGCGTACAACACCGTGGGCTTCCACATGATGAAGCGCTTGTCGTGCAATACCAAAGTGATAGTGCCGAACACCAGAATCATGCCCAAGGTGATCTTGTGCATGGTGGTGAGCTTTTTGTCGATCCAGTAAATGATCGCCATCTGGGCCACCGTGGCGGCCATCAGTACCGGGGTGGCAAAGTAGATGGCTTCGTCTTTGCTGATGCCAAACCAGTCGTGCAGCTTGTAGGCTGCGAAAAACAGGAGGATGGGTATGAAGTCGAGTAAGGTTTTCATTCTGGCGTGAAGTGTAGCGAGGCCGAGTTCATGCAATAGCGCAAACCGGTCTCGGTGGGGCCGTCGGGAAACACATGGCCCAGATGCGCGCCGCATTGTCTGCACACCGTTTCTACCCGCACCATGCCGTGGCTGCGGTCGGTGATCTCGGTAATGGCGCCCGGGATGGCCAGCGAAAAGCTGGGCCAGCCGCAATGGGCGTCAAACTTGGTGTTCGAGTCAAACAGCTTGGCACTACAGCACATGCAGTGGTAGCTGCCATCGGCCCAGTGGGCCTCAAACTTGCCGGTGAAAGGGCGCTCGGTGGCAGCGTGGCGCGTCACTTGGTAAGCGACCGGTTCGGCACCTTTTTCGGCCAACAAGGCTTTCCATTCGGCGTCGGTTTTCTGGATGGGGAATGTCATGGGAACTCCTTCAATAGGTGATTGCACAGCAGCCCTGAAAGTTCAGGAACTGCAGCTGATGGAGATTTGCGCGGCCCAGTCCGGGGGAAAGCCTGCCCACGCATCGAACTCCATGTGTTCGTCGTAGGGCGCCTCCAGAACTTTCAGCAAATCAGCCACCATGCTGAAATCTTTTTGCCGCGCCGCTTGAATAGCTTGCTCGCCCAAGTGGTTGCGCAGCACATACTTCGGGTTCGATTTGAGCATCAAATCTGCTGCTGGCGCTCGTGAGATATGCGCGAGCAGCTCTGAATATCATAGCAACCAGGCATCAAAACCGGCCCTGTCCAGGAAGAGGTCGCGCACTGAATTGCCTGCCGAGGCTTCATCCCGCACCCAGTGGCTCAGGCGGCGCCAGAAGATGGTGAAGTCCACTTTGTCAGCGGCCAGCAGCTTCAGGATGCCCTCGATGACCGGCTTGTGCGCCTCTTGCACTTCGCTGAACCCCAGTTTGGCGGCCATACGCCCGGCAAATGCACGGGGATAGATGTCCTTGAACGTCTCCAGTGCGGCAATCGCATGCTCCTGCTCGTCAATCAAGGGCATCATGGCCTGGCCCAGGCAAAACAGATTCCAGTAGGCCACATTCGGCTGCTTGTAGAAGGCGTAGCGGCCGCCCGAGTCAGAGTGGTTGCAGATATGACCGGGGTCGTAGGCATCCATGAACTGGAAGGGGCCGTAATCGATGGTCAGGCCCAGAATGCTCATGTTGTCGGTGTTCATCACCCCATGGCAAAAGCCCACCGCTTGCCAGTGCGCCACCATGTGGGCGGTGCGCTCCGTCACGGCGGCCAAAAGCGAGACGTAGGGGTTGCCGTTCCAGCGTGCGTCTGTGCGGCAGTCAGGGTAATAGTGGTCGATCACAAAGTCGGCCAGGATTTTCAACTCGCCTGGCATCCCGTGGTGACAGAAGTGCTCAAAATGCCCGAAGCGGATGAAGCTGGGGGCCAGGCGCGTGACTACCGCCGCAGTCTCAATCGTCTCGCGCCGCACCGGAGCATCCGACCCGGTCACGCACAGCGCGCGGGATGTAGGAATGCCCAGACCGTGCATGGCTTCGCTGGCCAAAAACTCGCGGATGCTGCTGCGCAATACCGCCCGGCCATCGCCCATGCGGGAAAACGGTGTCAGCCCGGCGCCCTTGAGCTGCACCTCCAAGCCATTCAGTTCCCCCAACAGGATGGCACGGCCATCACCCAGTTGCCCGGCCCATTGTCCAAACTGATGACCGCTGTACACGCTGGCCAGTGGCTCACTGCCCTTGAGAAGCCGGTTGCCCGTAAGGGCTTGCAACACGTCGGGGTTGTCCAGAAGGCTTACATCCAGCCCTGCCCAGCGAGCAGCTGATGTGCTGGTGCCCACCCAGTAAGGGGCAGGCAGGGGCGTGGGTTGCAGGGACGCGCAGAACGTTTCACCGAGGCCCGCGAAGCGGTTATTCCATGAAAGGGGGAGGTCTAGCGGCTCTGGCGCGGGTGGCAAATGGGGCATAAGTGAATTGTCCCGCATATGACTAATTCAGCGTCTCCAAGGGGACTTGCGCGCAGTACTATGTGTGTCGCCGGAGTTGCAAGCGCATGTTTCCAGCGTTGGTGTGATCCCCATAAAACTTAGATAGAGGTGACTTGATGTTAGGTCTGATGCAAAGCCAGCAGTTGCTGATCTCCACCTTGATTGACTTTGCCGAGCGCCACCACGGCGAGGGCGAAGTGGTATCGCGAAGGGTCGAAGGCGATATACACCGCACGAATTACCGCGAGGTCGCCGCCCGTTCTCGCAAGGTCGCCAATGCCCTCGATGGTCTGAACCTCGCTTTCAGCGACCGCGTGGCCACCCTGGCCTGGAACGGATACCGCCACTTGGAGCTCTATTTCGGGGTGAGCGGGTCGGGTCGTGTGCTGCACACTCTGAACCCGCGCTTGCACCCGGACCAGATCGTCTGGATTGCCAACCACGCCGAAGACCAGGTGCTGTGCTTTGACTTGAGCTTCCTGCCCATCGTGCAGGCTGTGCATAGCCGCTGCACCACCATCAAGCATTTCATTGCGCTCTGCGATGCGGAGAAGCTGCCTGCAGACTCCGGTATTCCCGGTCTGCAAAGCTACGAGGCTTGGATCGCCCAACAGCCCTCTACCTACACTTGGCCCGAGTTTGACGAGAACTCCGCCTCCAGCATGTGCTACACCAGCGGCACTACCGGCAACCCCAAAGCTGCGCTGTATAGCCACCGCTCCACCATCCTGCACGCTTTCTCAGGTGCGTTGCCCGATGCACTCAACATGAGCGCACGCGACGCCGTGTTGCCTGTGGTACCCATGTTTCATGTCAACGCCTGGGGGCTACCGTATTCCGCTGCCATGACTGGCGCCAAGCTGGTGTTCCCCGGTCCGGCAATGGACGGGAAATCCATTTTTGAGTTGATTGAGTCTGAGAAGGTCAGCTTCGCCGCGGGTGTGCCCACGGTGTGGCAGATGATGTTGGGCCACATGCAGGCGGGCAACCTGCGTTTCTCGACCCTGAAGCGCACGGTGATTGGTGGCTCTGCCTGCCCGCCGGCCATGATCACCGCCTTCAATGATGTCTACGGTGTCGAGGTGCTCCATGCCTGGGGTATGACCGAGATGTCGCCGCTGGGTACGGTATGTACCTTGAAGAACAAGCACCTGACCCTCGACCCCGCAGACAAGATGAAGGTCCGCCTCAAGCAAGGCCGTGGCATTTACGGCGTGGACATGAAGATTGTGGACGGCGAGGGCGCCGAGTTGCCCTGGGACGGCAAAGCCTATGGGGACTTGCTGGTCAAGGGGCCCTGGGTCATCAGCGAGTACTTCAAAGGCGAGGGCGGCTCGCCGCTGGTGGATGGTTGGTTCCCCACCGGTGACGTTGCCACGATCGACCCCGATGGGTTCATGCAGATCACTGACCGGAGCAAGGACGTGATCAAGTCCGGCGGTGAGTGGATCAGCTCCATTGATGTCGAAAACATTGCCATGGCTCACCCTGCAGTGGCCATGGCCGCCTGCATTGGCATGAAGCACCCCAAGTGGGACGAGCGTCCCATCATTGCGGTGGTTAAAAAGCCGGGCAGTGAGGTCACCCGTGATGAGTTGATTGCTTTTTACGACGGCAAGACCGCCAAATGGCAGGTGCCGGACGACGTGGTTTTCGTCGAAGCCATTCCTTTGGGGGGCACGGGCAAGATGCAGAAGACCAAGTTGCGTGAACTATTGCGCGACTACAAGTTGCCCAATACCTGAGTCGCTTCCGGGCGGGCAAAGTAGGCATTTTCTCTAGGGAAAACCCTTGTCCCAGCTGTGACAAAGGGGCTTTGCGGAGCGGGCAAAGCCCCTACAATCTTTAAAAAAGAACGACCGTTCTATTTTGAGATAAACCTCACCCACGGAGCCTGCATGACCGCCCAGTACCAAGTCCATGGCGATATCGCCGTCATTACCCTGAACAACCCGCCGGTCAACGGTTTGGGGCTATCCACCCGCCAGGGCATTGCAGACGGCATGGCCCAGGCCAATGCTGACACCGCGGTCAAAGCCATTGTGATCACAGGCGCCGGCAAGGCGTTTTCCGGCGGTGCAGACATCACTGAATTCGGCAGCCCCAAGGCCCTGCAAGAGCCTAACTTGATCAGCGTGATCAAGGTCTTGGAGAACTCGTCTAAGCCTGTGGTGGCAGCCATCCACACGGTGGCCATGGGCGGTGGATTGGAATTGGCATTGGGTTGCCACTACCGCATTGCAGCACCCGGCACTAGCATTGCGCTACCCGAAGTCAAACTCGGCTTGGTACCCGGTGCCGGCGGTACCCAGCGCCTGCCACGTGTGCTGGGCGTGGAACCCGCACTCAACATGATCGTCAGCGGCGAGCCCGTCAAGAGCGAAATGCTCGCCATGCTGCCTGGCCAGAAGCTCTTCGACAAGCTGTCCGCTTCTCCCGAAAGCCTCGCTGAAGAAGCCCTGTCATTCGCCCGTTCGGTGGCGGATGTGCGCCCCTTGCCACTGGTGCGCGACCTGAAGTGCAAGCACCCGCAAGGCGATGCGTACTTCCAGTTTGCCCGCAACATGGTCATAGGCATGAGCAAAAACTTCCCGGCCCCTGCCAAGTGCGTGGACGTGGTGGAAGCCGCTACCAAGAAGAAATTTGACGAAGGTATGCAGGTCGAGCGCGAGGCCTTCATCAACCTGATGTTCACTGCGGAGAGCAAGTCCCTGCGCCACCTGTTCCTGGCGGAGCGTGCAGCATCTAAAATCGCAGATGTGCCCTCGGACACTCCGCAGCGCGCTATCAACTCGGTAGCAGTGATCGGTGCCGGCACTATGGGTGGCGGCATTGCCATGAACTTCCTGAACGCCGGCATCCCCGTCAAGATGCTGGAAATGAAGCAAGAAGCTTTGGACCGCGGCATTGCCACCATCCGCAAGAACTACGAAGCTCAAGTGGCCAAGAAAAAGCTCAAGCAAGACAAGTACGAGCAGCGCATGAGCCTGCTGAGCACCACCTTGAGCTACGACGACCTCACCGGCACCGACATGGTCATCGAGGCGGTATTTGAAGAGCTGGGCGTCAAGGAAGCCGTGTTCAAGGAACTGGACCGCGTGATGAAGCCCGGTGCCATCCTCGCCTCCAACACCTCGACCTTGGACGTCAACAAAATCGCCAACTTCACCCAACGCCCTGAGGACGTAGTGGGCCTGCATTTTTTCAGCCCTGCCAACGTGATGAAGCTGCTGGAAGTGGTGCGTGGCGAAAAGACCGCCAAAGACGTCATGGCTACCGTGATGTCGGTAGCCAAGAAGATCAAAAAGACCGCGGTGGTTTCCGGTGTGTGCGACGGCTTCATCGGCAACCGCATGATCGAGCAGTACGGCCGCCAGGGCGGTTTCCTGCTGGATGAAGGCTGCACCCCGGAGCAGGTGGACAAGGCCATGGAGAAATTCGGCATGGCCATGGGCCCCTTCCGCATGGGCGATCTGGCCGGTAACGACATCGGCTGGGCCATCCGCAAGCGCCGCTATCTTGAGAAGCCGCACATGAAATACAGCAAGACTGCGGACTTGCTGTGCGAAAAAGGCCGTTTCGGCCAGAAAACCGGCGCAGGCTGGTACGACTATGTGCCCGGCAAGCGCGACGCCATCCCGAACGCGGAAGTGGTGGCCATGATTGAAGAGCACCGCAAGGCGCTAGGCATTACACCCCGCAAGATCTCGGACGAAGAAATCGTGCAGCGCCTGGTGTTCAGCCTGGTCAACGAGGCCGCCCACATTCTGGAAGAGGGCATTGCCGCCAAGGCCAGCGATATCGACATCGTTTACATCTTCGGCTACGGCTTCCCTGCCCACCGCGGTGGCCCCATGAACTACGCCGACGAAGTCGGCCTGTTCAATGTGGTGCAAGCCATGAACCGCTTTGCCCAGAACCCGCTGGACGATGCCAAATTCTGGCAACCCGCTCCTTTGTTGGCCAAGCTGGCCGCTGAAGGCAAAACCTTCAACTGAACGGCGGCTGCACCATGGCCAAGAAAATTGCCCTGGGCCTGGTCGGTGTGCTGGTGGTGCTGGCGCTGGTGTTGTGCATCAACACTTGGCGCCAGGGCTCCCGGCAGCTGACGGTCGAAGCCATCCCTGTGCTGCCGGTGGACGAAGCCGGCGCAGCCCAACGCCTGGGCGAGGCGGTGCGCCTGCGCACTATCACCTCGCGGGACGACGCTAACATGAGCGCCGACCAGTTCAAGCAACTGCACACCCTGCTGCAAAACCGCTTCCCCAAGGCGCACGCCGTCCTCAAGCGCGAAGTGGTGGCGGACTACAGCCTGCTCTACACCTGGCAGGGTACCAATCCGGACGCCAAACCCATGCTGGTGATGGCGCACCAGGACGTGGTGCCCATCGCTCCGGGGACCGAGAAAGACTGGGCTACCGAGCCGTTCAGCGGAGCGGTGAAAGACGGCTTTATCTGGGGCCGGGGCGCCTGGGACGACAAGGGCAACCTCATGGCGCAGATGGAGGCGCTGGAGATGCTGGTCACCAATGGATTCCAGCCCGAGCGCACCATCTACTTCGCCTTCGGGGCAGACGAAGAAGTGGGCGGCCTGCGAGGTGCTTCCAAAATTGCCGCACTGCTCAAAGAGCGCAAAGTCCGGCTGGAGATGGTGATTGACGAAGGCTTGTTAATCACCCAAGGCATCATGCCCGGCATCCAGACCCCGGTCGCAGTGGTAGGGGTAGCGGAGAAGGGCTATTTGTCCGTAGTGCTCAAGATGGGGGCCAAGCCCGGCCACTCGTCCATGCCGCCACCCAAGGGCACGAGTGCCATCGCCATGATGAGCGCAGCCCTCAAACGACTCGATGATGAACAGCTGCCCGGCGGGATCCGTGGGGTCGCAGGTGAAATGTTTGCCACCATCGCACCCGAGATGAGCGGTTTTTCCCGTGTGGCACTGAGCAATCTGTGGCTGTTCGGTCCGGTAGTGCAAAAGCAACTGGAGGCCAGCGCCAGCACCAACGCCGTATTGCGCACCACCACAGCGCTGACCATCGTGAATGCCGGCAACAAGGAAAACGTGCTGCCCGGTAACGCCGAGGCTACCGTCAACTTCCGCTTGCTGCCGGGCGACACCAAAGAACAGATCATCGAGCGCACCCGAGCGCTGGTGGCCGACGCCACCAAAACCGACAAGTTCGAGCTGTTTGCTTTGCCCGGTGCAGTGGATGCATCCAAGGTGGCGCCCACCGATTCCGCGCAGTACGCCCTGATCAATCGCACTATCCGCGAAGTGTTTCCGGGAACACTGGTAACGCCCGGTCTCATGGTGGGTGGCACCGATTCCATCCATTTCGGCGACATCAGCGATCACATTTTCAAGTTTTCGCCGGTGCGGGCATCCCCGGAAGATCTGGGGCGCTTTCACGGCACCAACGAACGCATTGCGGTCAGCAACTATGCCGAGCTGATCCGCTTTTACCACCGCTTTTTGACGCAGGGTGCCAAGGCGCCCCGCAACTAAACCCATTCAGGAGACCCACCATGACATCAGCAGTTATCGTTTCGACCGCACGCACGCCATTGACCAAGGCCTGGAAGGGCGCTTTCAACATGACCCATGGCGCAACCATGGGCGGCCACGTGGTCGAGCACGCCATCCAGCGCGCAGGCATTGAGGCCGGCGAGGTGGACGACGTCATCATGGGCTGTGGCACGCCTGAGGGCGCGACCGGCGCCAACATTGCCCGCCAGATCGCCCTGCGTGCCGGCTGTCCGGTCACTGTGTCAGGCATGACCATCAACCGCTTTTGCTCCTCCGGCCTGCAAACCATTGCCACCGCTGCCCAGCGCGTGATCGCCGGCGAGGGCGATGTGTATGTGGCCGGTGGCGTGGAGGCGATCTCCTGCACCGGGCAGGAAATGAACATGCACATGTTGCAAGACCCTTGGTTGGCCAAGAACAAGCCGGAGGTCTACTGGGCCATGCTGCAAACTGCCGAGCAGGTCGCCAAGCGATACAACATCGGCCGCGAAGCCATGGACGAATACGGCGCTTCCAGCCAGCAGAAAGCCAGCGCTGCGCTGGAAAAGGGCCTGTTCAAGGATGAAATCGCGCCCATCACTGTCACCATGGGCGTGGCCGACAAGGTCATGGGCCTGATGACCAAGCAAGTCACCGTAAGCGATGACGAAGGCATACGCGCCGGCACCACCTACGAAGGCATCAAGGACTTGCGCTCCGCATTGCCGGGTGGCCTGGTGTCAGCCGGTAACGCCAGCCAGCTCTCCGACGGCGCAGGCGCCACCGTGGTCATGCACGAAAAGTTGGCCGAGCAGAAAGGCCTCAAGCCTCTGGGCCGCTTCCTGGGCTTTGCTGTGGCCGGTTGCGAGCCGGACGAAATGGGCATCGGCCCTGTGTTTGCCATCCCCAAGGTCTTGAAGCGCCTGGGCTTGACCATGAACGACATCGACTTGTGGGAACTGAACGAAGCGTTCGCCGTGCAAGTGCTCTACTGCCGCGACAAGCTGGGCATCCCGGCCGACAAACTCAACGTGAACGGCGGCGCCATTGCCGTGGGGCACCCCTTCGGCATGAGCGGCCAACGCCTGACCGGCCACGCTCTAATCGAAGGCAAACGCCGTAGTGCCAAAAAGGTCTGCGTGACCATGTGCATCGGCGGCGGCATGGGCGCTGCAGGTGTGTTTGAAGTGTTGTAGACAGGTCTCACCTTGCTTATAAAAAAGAGCGTCGGAAGAACCTTGCGCTCTTTTTTACAGTGGCCATCCTTGAGCGAAGCAACGCCAAATTGGCGGCAAGTGAACCTCTGCACTTTTTTGAACACTGGGCTTACACCCAAATTTATCCTTTGTGTTCCGAGTCAACCAATAAATACTTTGCTTGTGTAATTGCCAACCATGCTGCCGCAAGCATAAAGGTGCCAAGGCTTCCGATCACTAAACCATATCCAAGATGAGCTTTTGCAGTGCCAAAGGCTAGTTTTCCCATTGCAATACCAATCTCGCAAAGGCTGCCTGCATAGCGCCCTTTGCAATGAACAGTAGCGCGACGTTTGGTTTGATCCGGGCAGACGTTTGATTTGATCCAGCATGTTCAACCTCTTCAGACGCATCTTTGAACCAGCATTAAATTGGCATCAAAGCACCTTTGAAGTTAAAAAGAAAACCGCCCGAGGGCGGTTTCTTCGTTTGGGGCGTCTACCCATCTATTTATGACGCAGTTGCCAAGGCTCCATCATAGGGTCAGATATCGAAGTTGGCGATCAGCAGCTCTCCCTTGGGCTCCCGGCCGCGCCCAGACGCACCCACGGTGTAGTTGATGGACAACCGCTGCATGGCGAGGCCGTTGAAGGCCAAGCGCATTTGCGGGATATCGTTCACGCTGACCAGCGCCTTTCCTTTCATAGTGCGCAGCAGCTCCGCCATGCGGTCGTACTGTTCCAGCTCAAAGCCCACGCCATAGCCTTCAGTGCCGTAGTAAGGCGGGTCTAGGTAGAACAGCGTGTGGGGGCGGTCATAGCGCTCGACACAGGCCGCCCAGTCCATGTGCTCTATGGTCACCTGGTGGAGCCGAAGGTGCGCCAGGCTCAAATCCTCCTCAAGGCGCAAGAGGTTGAGCCGGGACTTTGCCGTAGTGGCCACGCCAAAGGTCTGTCCGTCTACCTTGCCACCAAAGCCCAACTTCTGCAGGTAGAAGAACCGGGCCGCCCGTTGTATGTCGGTCAAAGTCTCGGGTGGGGTGTCCTGGAGCCAGCCGTACATCTCCCGGCTTGCCAGCGACCATTTGAATTGGCGGACGAACTCCTCGAGGTGGTTCTGCACAACCCGATAGAGCCTCACCAGGTCGCCATGGACATCGTTCAGCACCTCCACCTTGGCAGGTTCCTTTAGGAAGAACAGAGCAGCAGCACCGCAGAATGCCTCCACGTAGCAGTCATGCTGGGGAAACAGGGGCAGGATGTGCTGGGCCAAGCGGCGCTTGCCGCCCACCCAGGGCACCAATGGTGCTGCCTGCGTTGCCGTCGATATGTTAAGGGGCGTCCTGGCGCTTTTGGTCTTGGTCATAGTTGCTTTCAACGTTTGACGCTCCAGGGCGCTCAGGTGTGGGGCGCTCGGCCCTCAGGATGTTCATAGTCCCGCAGCGGGGACATTTGATTTCAAGTCTCAGGTACTGGGCTTCGGCCAACTTTCTTTGGCACCGGCCACAACGAACAATTTCCATGGGATGGCATCTTGGATAATGACCCGGCCTAGCTAGGTGGCAGGGTCTTCGGTCGATGCCGTGCTTATTCACGGCGGAGGCGGGGGCTTGTAGTGTTGACGCACTGCAAGCCCTCGCCCTGTTTTTATGTGCCGGAGAGAACTTGCTCCAACATCTGACGGGCTGTGGGGGCATCCAACAGGTTGGTGCCAATGCGACCAGGCTGCCCTGGCGTTCCGTCTGGATGGACGCTTGCAGGCACAGGCCACTGCAGGAACCGGTTCACCATGTCGTCGGTCACAAGTGGTTCTGCCAGGCGGGCCAGCTTAGAGCGCAGCTCGTAGCCCATCAAGGCCCAAATCTTCTGAACTGCGTTCTGGCGAGCAATCTTGCGACCGATCTCTGCGTCGAAGTTTTCAGGACTGGCGCAGGCAGATTCGCCAGTCACGATGAAGCCGTTTTGCAGTACCAAAACACAGAAGGTCAAAAGGTCCAGCGACTTGGCACGGCCTGCAGGCGCAGTACCCATCTCAGAAGCGCCCAAAACACCCTCAGTCGCTGTGAAATAGAACTCGCTGGCGATATTCGCTTCGATGGCCGAAGGCGTGACACGGGCGGCCGTCAGGCCTTTGGCTTGGATTTCTTGCTCAATTTGGGCATCAGACATAGTTTTCTCCAGGGTTGAAAAAGGTTTAAGACTCGCTCACGCAGTGCTTGTCGTGGGGGTCGAAGTAGTCCAGCAGGTTCTGGCAAACCCAGACCGCATGTGTCTTGTGCCAGCAGTCATCCTGCAAGCCGATGTACCTGGACAAGCGGTCAGTCACAAGCTCCAAGGGCCGCTGCGGGAATTCCAAAAACCACACAGTGGCCAGAGTCCAGTTTGCAATCAGGTCTACGAGTACTCCAACGAATAGCGCCGGTGATGCCAGCACCAAGGCCGGTTTGGTTAGACGCTTGCTCAAATAGGCCCTGTAGAAGCCCATGATCAGGACGTACAGCAGCCAGAACACATAGAGGTAACCGGCAACTAAGCCCAATACCTGCGCGCTGCTGTAGAGATACGCCCCGATCACGAAAGCACCTCGTTAAATGCCTTGGCAACCTTTACGGGGGCTCCAGCCGCGATGGTGACCCATGCCATAGCAAAGGCTCGTTCGACATCATCGCCATTCTTGCAGCCACTCAAGTCGATGCTAGTAATCGCGGCGAGTTCGGTCTGAATGGTGCTGATGGCTTTGGCAGTGGCAGTGTCTCCATCCGCTAGGGCTTGGCTTTGGATGCCTGCCAGGGTGCCAAACACGGTGACCCGCGCCGCACGCACGCGAGCTTTTGTAGCTTCAATGATGACCGGCAGCGGGATAGGCTCGGGCTCCGCCAATGATGGGAATCCATTAGCGTCAACGACAATACGCTTGCCTACAGACTGGCCGTCCAGCAACGCAGCATGAACCTCGTCAGTGATTTCAACGACATCTGCAGGCATTTCGTTGCCACTCACTTCGCGGCTATAGAAACCGCCAGTTGATTTTGCAAAAAACATAAACCTCCCTTACTTACCAATTGCGAACCAAGAAAACGTTTGATTGACGCTATTTCCTGTTACGGTCATTTGCGCGGAATTGATTGAATTCGTACCGAAAAAGGCAGACGACGCACCGTTGTACGTGGCATACGCCGCCAGCATCTGGCTGGGGAAAGCGACAGGGAAGGTGACTGTCACACTTGAGCCGGCCGTGACTCCTCCACCCCACTGAACAATCAAACCTGTAGGGAGCCTTTGGTAACCATTTGCTCCCAGCGAGTTTCCGAAACTCTGCAATGCATTACCAAGAACAGCCGTGCCACCCGTCGCGATCCATGCCGAACCACTAGATACCAAAGTCAAGTTGTCACCGTTATTCAATACAACGGTGTTGGTACCACTGGAATTCGGGAAGATCTGATTCGAGCCTTGGCGCGTTACGGAAACGCTGCCTGTGCTTGCAGCAAACGAGAGTACGGACCCCACAGGCACACTCGCAGCGAGTGGCAGAGTGACTGTGTATGAACCAGAACCACCCAATAGGTGTGTTTTCCCGGTGGCGGATGCGGTCAATGTGACAGACCCTGTGATGGATACCAGGTCTGAAAAACTGCCTTGAAACGACCGGATCGCTTGAAGCAGTTGGGTATAGCTCGCCACAACCGTCTTGTCGAAAGCTTGCGGAGCCAAGCCTGCAGCCTTGATTACTGCCAGAATCTCCCAGATCAGGCCGTTCATGTCCTGATCGGTGACGGCGGTGGTAACGGCTGCCGACTGCTGGTGCAGTCGCTGGCCGGTACCGACGTCTGTTGCGAACGCATTACTGCTGGTGTAGTCCATCTTTCACCTCAAACAAAAATCACATTGACGCTGTACCTTGCAGGTACAACACGATTCAGATAACAGGCCAGCTCACTGCCATTCAGCGTGCCGGTCAACAATCGGTCATTCACTCGGGAAGCGCCCACCCTGAAGGGCATAGACTGGATCGTCACAGTCACCCACAACTTTCCGTCCAGTTGACCCAGGCGCTGCCCGCAACGCATACCTGTCCGAAAGGGCGTGTTGTAGACAACAGTCACTAGCGGATATCCCAACCAGGCACAAATTGCGATCAGCGCACCAGGACTTGCTGGGCTGGAATCCGAGTACTCCAGCGCCGGACCCCTCAGACGGCCAAGCAAAAGCTTGCGTCGGGTTGCGTCTTGCTGGTTCAACCCAAAGCACGCATCCGGCAAACCAGTGGCTTCCTCCCACTCGGCCAAACGCGTAACCGCCTGATGTGGCTGCCACTGGTTGGCTGTCAGTCGGGCGAACTCGTGGTGCTCGTAGAAACTGGCAGCAATACCGCGCATCACACGCATCAAGGTAGATGCAGGGTTGCGCGGCCACGCGAAGCCAGTGGGCAAAAGGGCTACAAGGGCTTGCCAAAACTTATCCATGGCCGTCAGACAAAGGTCACCGTGCCCAGCACTAAAAGGCTGTTGTAGGTGCCAACCGTAAACACTCCGCCCTCTGTCAAAGCAGGAGCCGAGATGGTGTGGTTGTACTCACCCGTCACGCCGCTGATCACTTCCTTTAGATGACTGTGAGGAATTGAGCCACCTGGCACAGCTTCCCTAAAGAAAAGGTCTTTGAGCGCCAGCACAACGGCCGCGCGGATCGCTGCGGTGTCCGGTGACACATTCACCGTCACATTGATGGTCACTGGGGTGGGGATGATCACAAACAGCTCATCCGGTGGGCCGCGCTTGGGATCGCGGATGTAATCAATGACCAACTGTTGTTGCCCCACAGTAGGCAAGCCAGGGGAGGCATTGCCGTCCGCCATGATGATCACACCCGCTGTAGTGGCACCGGAGGGGTTGCGAACACCCCAAGCGCGTGTAATACCCGCCACCTGTAAAGCCCAGCGAGCATAGTCGGCAGGGCTCCCACCCATAGGCTCGTTGGATAGACGCTGCTGCAGCCGGTAGATCGCCTGCGCTTCCGTCTCCGCGTCCGCACCGCCAGTGATGCCATTCGGCATTGCAGCGGTAAAGCCAGCGTCAATTCCCACTACCGTGGATACCAAGGTCAACGCAGAGCCACCGCTCAAGTTGCCTGCAGCACCCGCCACCAAGGCTGTCACGGTTGCAGTTACTGTGCCACCCGCACCCACAGCAACATCAGCAGCCACCGAGTACTGGCGGCCATCGGTCGTCTGCAAGAGCGTTCCTGCCTGCAACAAAGTTGCCGCCACACCTGTGCCGGTGACATTGCCGCTTGCCGCAGCGGCGGGCTTGAAGGCCATTCCGTAAGTCGCCAGCCATCCAGCCAGGAATTCGCCAGTTGACTTGATTGGGATGGCTTGACGTGCAATGAAGTCCCGCAGGTAACGGTAAGCCGCGTGAAGCGCCATACCCAGAACAACTGACAGAGCCTTGGAATTGGACCGTGCCAAGTCCAGATCAGCCGGGCTCATGTCGTTCTTCGGCGCTCCGGTTTGCTGCGCCTGTGCAAGCGATTGCTGAATGAGCCGCTCAGAATTGGCCCGCAGCTCATCAATGGAAGGAATGGGCGTACCCAGTGGCGTGGTGCTCATTGGATGAACCTTTTGACGCTGGTGCCCCAAAGCACGTCATAGACCGGGGTTACTTGACCAGGCTTGTAGATGGAGGGGCGCACAGCTAAGCGGTCTTGGCGCTCGCCTACCCACTGCGCGATCACACTCACCCGGCTTGCAATGCCATCACGCACCATCCAGTCCAGAGCCTCTGCCGCAGCAAAGCGGGCACGCTCCAGAAGCTCCTGGCTGCTCTTGCCTCCGTAGCAAGTCCAGAGCAGGGAGCCCCAAGGGTCGGGGCGAGAATCAAAGTCGTCTGTCGTGAACTCATCGCCCACCCAGCCACGGCGATCCGTTTCACCTTGGGGTAGTTTGTCATCGATGCCAGCGCGCCGATCTGTAAACAGGGAAAGGATCACTGCCGTCTGCAGCGTGTCCTCCAGCTCCAACGAGTAGGTCGCCAGAACATCGGCGTAGACCACCGGCACCCCATTGGGCTGCACGAAGTCTTTCCAAGGGTAGTTCACCGCAGGGCCAGGCGTCACCAAACGCCAGTCAAACGGCATTCCAAAGACGCTCGCGGCGTCTACGGTATTGGGCTGGGGTCGTGTGGCCACATCAAACATGCGGCCAGTGTCTTAAACCGGCGTCAATTGGTCATGGTGAAACACTTCACCAAAGCATCAGAAGGCGGCAGTGCTTCCAGAGCCTGTTTGAACGCTGCCGTGGCTGTGGCCCAGCACTTCCTTGCCAGCAACCTTCAGGCTTGTAGCGGCGGCGGCAGTTTGCGAGGTAATGCCCTGACTGGCCGTCACCATCGGCGTGTTGAGCGAGACGCCAGCGCTTGCATTCACAACGAACTGATCGCAGTCCACCTGCACGATTCGCCCAGCCCGTAAACGGACCATGTGGCCCTCCTTGTGCCACACCGCCACCTCGTAGGCGGGCAGCTGGGGACGCTCCGCAATCCGATCCAGCCGGATGATGACGGTATGTCCACCGATTTCCAGCTTCAAGCCCTCTCCGCTCACCGGGTTGGCAGCGAAGCCATAGTCCTGCGGCCGTTGGGCGCCGTCTCGACCCTCGTTGGGCAACCCTTCTTCCCGCCCACTCTGAAACTTGCCCTCGGTAAGTCCACGCACACGCACCCAGCGCATCAGGTTTGCAAACATCAGTACGCTCCCTCTGCGCCGTCCACCTTGCTGCGCGGGTGGTTGGTCGTATTGCCCTTGTTGCCCCAATTGCGGCGCTTCACCTTACTTTTGAGCGGGGCAGTGTCATAGGCCTCCACCGGCCGCACCAGCAACTCGGTCACATCGCCTTCCTTGAGGTCACAGGTCTGCTTCACACCGCAAATCAGCCACTCCGTGCCGTCCAAGCCAGCCACGTCGTCGTAGATGGGCACACGCTGATTTAGGGGCCACGGCTCGCCCTGAAACGTCCAACCCTCGACCGTGTAGCGGAACCCCATGGAGTGTCCACGGCGCACCCGCGCAGTATGTTCAGCCAGCGTTTGCAGCTCAGCCTGCGTAGTGTTGCCATCGGCGTTGATCACCAAGGGTAGATAGCGCTCAATCTCTGCATCCTTGGCAGTCGCCTTCAAACCCCGAGCTTGGTCAAAGTCTGCCACTGTGCTTGATTGGCCATAAACGAAGTACTGGCTGTGCCGCTGCTCATCACTGCCCACCGATTCCATGGAAATCACGTTCTGCCCACGTACGATGGCGCCTTTGAACAACTTCTTGCCAGCCTTGGTGAGCAGCACACGCCCGGCGTCGTCGCGGGTAATCAAAATGCCACGCAACCTGGCTGCCCGAGATACCGCGTCCAGCGCCGTCTCTCCGTGCCCTAGCTTGAAGTCCTTCACCACGTCGCCCAGCTCGGCCTCCACCACCAGGTCCAGGCCAAAAGGCGTGATGATGTCCTTGATGATCCGGTCCACCTTCACATTGCGCCACTGGCCGCCTTTGTAGATCGCGGAGCAGCTCACCAGGTCGCCAGTCCTGTCGCGGCCCATGATGCGCATACCGCACTCACCACGCCGATAAAACGGCTCGGCTGCCAGGACAAACCCGGTGATCACCGTACGGTCGCCAATACGCACTTCCACCTTGTCCTGACGCTTGATTTCCGGAGGGTTTCCGGGAATCAAGGTCACCGGAATGGAGAACGTCCCCGCCAACGCCTCCAGATTTCTGTCCACCTCGCTCTGCAGCCAGCCGTCATAGGTCTTGCCGTTCACGATCACCGTGATCTTGGCCTGGTCGCGTGTGTATTGCGCGACCATCAGTCATGCCTCATCAAGCGCAGCGCCTTGCCTGGCGGCACCAGAAGCGGGTGGGTAATGTGCGGATTCATATCCAGAATCTCATCCGCATAAGCCACGGTGCCAAACAGCTTGTAGCTCACCAGCCAGACCGGCTCCCATCCGTCCGGCGTATAGGTGGTCAGGCGTGCCAGATCACGGCTGCGGTCGCGGATATCTGCTAGACACGCACTCAGCATCGCCATCATCGCGTCATGCCAGGAAGATGCTGGCAAGCCATCACTGGCCGCCTGAGTGCTGGATCGCAGCATCAGCCTGGTGGCCTGTGCATTCACCGTCGCCCGCAAGGCCAAGGCATCGTCATAGCTGGTCATGTCGCTCGTTGCAATAGCTTGCACCCAGCCCGCCAGCGCCATGCTCTCCACCAACTGGTCGCTAGCGTCATTCAACGCCGCAAGCTGTCTGCGAGCTGGAGTGTCGAGCCCCAAGCCGGTTGAGCTGCCTGTGCCATACATCACCAACCCACCACCTACCGGAGGCATTACCGAGGTTTCAAAGTCCCTTCGCGCGACCTTTGAACCCATATCAAAAAGGCCTTGAAAGCTAGCTGCAAAGTCCCGTGCACCTGCCGAGCTGAGGTCTGTAGGCAGAGAGAACAGGCTCGCAATACCTTGGGCAAGTTGACGCGGCTGGCGCACCAGCGTGCTCATGCCATCGCGCACAGCCTGATAGTTCCCGATGGCTGTATTGGTGAAGTCACCTAGCCCGCTGGTGACTGTGGACATATTGGCCCAAATGGCACTCACCGAGTCAGTTACTCGCGCAACAGCGCGATCCGCGGCCCAGCCGGGTTTGTTGGATAGGTCGTATGCCGCGAAAAACGCGTCCATTGAGGCAATCTGTGCAGCGAGCGACTTTTCTTTGGCTCGCGCTTTTGTATTTGTCACCCCTACCGGGTATCGACGCACTTCACCTCGGATGAACGACAGGTCAAAGCGAGCCATCCCACCCTCTGAGGTGGGGTTCTCTTTGATGGAGTACTTTCCAGACACGAACACTTTCATCGTGCCAGCAGTGGGGTGAATCAAGTCTCCAACGCCCGCTGCGTCCAGCGCCTCCCTCAAGAGGTCACGCTGCTCAAGGTAATCGTCGCCGATCACATAGGCCGAGAACTTGATCTCCTCCGCAGCTTGACCCATGCGGAAGACGGTTGGCAGGTCTTGGAAGGGGTATTCCCGAACCACAACGTTGTAACCCGCGCTGTGTTCAATAGAGTCCACATGGAATGAGACGTCCCTGAACTTGGCAGGCAGCAATTGGTCAAGCCATGCGGGCATCAGCGCAGCCCTCCGGGATTCGTTGCGCCCGGATTGAGGCGGATCAGCGATGGCTGCTGCAGCACACGTGGCACGGCGGAAACTCGCTCATCTGTCACACGCACATCAATGCCAAGTGTCCCTTGGCCTACATCCAGCCTGCCGCTTCCCAAGCCACCACTAACGTCTAAGCCACCTGCAGCTCCACCAGGCGCGGAGATATTGATCGGATTCACACGTGCCAGTGGGCGGCTATTCAGCATCTTGTCCAGCGCATCCTCTGCAGCTAGCGCCCTAGTTGAATCCTCACTGCCAAAAAACGAAGCCACACGGTGCATACCCCGCCCCAGCCCATTGCTAAACGAGGTCCCCTCCAAGAGGGTCTTGTTCAAAATCGTCCCGCCTGCGTAGCCAACGCCTAGGGCGCCAGCGGCAGCGGCTATCGGTATGGCTGCACCCCCTGCCGCCATACCAACACCCGCGCCGCCAGCAACTCTCGCAGCGCCCAGCACCGTACCCACACGGGTTGCTGCGCCACCAATCCATCCGCCAACCTTGCCTGCAACGCCACCGCCCCCCAGGAGGGCCGCAGCAGTAGATGCTGCGGCCAAGGCCCCCAAGGCAACTGTGGCTGCGTACGCCGCTGCTGTTGTCTTGGGGAATTCATCGCTTAGGGCCACCGTCTTATCCATCAAGGTGTTGAGCGGTCCTGCAATGCCCTCCAGGGCATCGCTCGCAGCAATGTCCTTGCGGTTTGCCAGATCAACTGCACGTGAACCACTTCCCTCACTCAGGAACTGATACCCCAAGGCCACCGACCCTCCAGTCTCACCCTGGACGGCTCCCATCACCTTTGCGCCGTAGTCGCGTGTTTTCGCCAGACCGGAATAGCCGCCAAACTCTTGCAGGTCATTGATGATGGTGGAGATACCAGCACTCTTGTAAATGTCTGCAACGTCCGAGTAGCGTTGAGCTCGCTCTTCAGGCGTAAGGCTTTTGTCGGCAGCTGCCATCGCAGCTCGCGCCTTGCCCTGCGGGTCTTGCTTCGCCATCACGCGGTCAAGCATCGCCATGTACGTGTCCACGGGCGTCTTCCCTGCAGCAGCTCCTTTTGCCATCTCAGCTGTCAGGTCGATGCCTTGCTTGGCAAAGTCCTTGCGGGTGGAGTCGGCAGGTATCTTCTGCATGAAGTTCCGCAGGTTGTTGGCGGCTTCATCATTGGTTCCCGCCGTAGAGCGCACCTGCTGCAACATGGTGACCATTGCTTCCACACCAGCCATGCCTTTGTAGCCCTTAAACATGGGTGCTAATGGGCCGATCCACTTCGCCGAGTCTTTGATCTCAAATCCACCCTCCTGTCCAGCACGCATCACTTTGGCAAGGGCAAGATCAATTTGCTCTGGCGCCAGACCAAAGTTCACCTTCATTTTTTCCGCAGCCTGGACAAGGTCATCTGAGCTGGCCCGGCTGGCTACAGAGGTCCGCATGATGGAAGGCAACAGCTTCTCACTCTCTTCTTTGGAGAATGACCCGGTGCCTACCAGCTTCTCATAGGCCCCCAGCGCATCGTCACGCCGAGCACCGCGCACGTTTCGCACGGTGCCATTGATGAGGGCATTGACCTGGGCATACCCGGCGCGCAGCTCATTGATGTCCTTGGCCCCGGCGTAGGCCGTCGCGGTTGCAGATCGCAAGCGCATGTCGTAGTCCATAGGCTTGTCAAAACCAGCCTTGCCGATCATGAATGCACCGGCCGCCCCAGCGCCAAAGCCCGTAACCGCCTGCAACCCCTTGTTGGCAGCGCTCAAGGCGCGCTCATACTTCTCAACCGACTGCTGGGCACGGGCAGCACTCAAGGCGATTTGTGAAAAGTACTTCGCCTGTTTATCCAGGCTGGAGTTGTGCACACCGCCAATGCGCAACAGAAAGCGCTCATAGGTGCCCAGCCTCTTTTCCGTCTCGCCCAAGGCCTTTTGAATCTTGTCCTGCGCCTGAGTCAACGCCTTGGCATCGTCACCCGCCTTCTCGCGAATGTTCGACACCAGGTCAATGAAGTACTTCAGTTTGAATTCACGCATGGCAAAGACTTATTTGGACTTGTTTGCACGCCGGGTTATGTCAAGCGCCATCGCCTGCAGCTGTGGCGTGGGCACCACTTCCAGTGAAATCGGCGAGCAGTGCAGGGCCAGACTCAGGGAGACCAGCATGCGATCCCACATCTGCAGCCTGGCCCACGGGCTGTGGGGATGCGTTGCTTCCGGCCGGGATGCGGCCTGCTGCGAACTGATCAAAATCGGCTTGGGTGATGACGCCGTAACGCAACTGGGCGGCCAGCGTCACCAGTACCACTCGCTCCTCCAGCAGTTGCAGGTCATAGGGACTCAGCTTGCCAAACGTGTCCAGGTCGAGCACGGCCAGGGGGAGCTTGGTCCCATCGCACTCAAAGTACTCGCAATGGCGCATGGTCATGGCGTAGCGGAAGTCAGACTCGCTTACCAGCAACTTCGGCACACCGCCCACTGTCATGACCCGCTCGGCCATCCGGGCAGCAATCCGCTCATCGGCCACAGAGGTCTCCCGAAGACGGACCGTGCGGTATTTGATGGTTTTCCCACCCACCTCGGCGGGCAAGCCGTCAGCTAAAGTCAGTTGGAATATGTCGTCAATGCTGGACGACACTGCAGCGGGGGTGCTTTGTGTGTTCATGGCATGCAGTGTCCAACTGCACGCCACTTTGGTCATGGTGAAACACTTCACCGCACCAAGTGAAAGGGCGGAGCACCTTTCGATGCCCCGCCCAGTGCCCTACATGGGCCAGCCTTCGCTCTCTACAGTTGTTTATTTCACAGCCATTGCAGCTCTGAATTCAGGATGAAGGTGATATCCACCGTGCCCCCGCCGATGTCACCAATGTCACCAAACGTTGCTTTGGGTGCCATGACCTTGCGGCCGGTAAAGCTGTCGCGCATCGAAATCTGCACATTGCTCATACCTGCATACGTCTTCGGATCAGACGTGGACGCCCACTGCAGCTTGGCCTTGAGCAAGCGAGCCACACGGGCACGCAAGACAAAGTCATCGCCGCTTGCAGACAGCTTGGGCGAATTGGTGAATCCGGCTGCTCCTGAGATAGATGCGGAGCTGTCTTCAAACGCGATGGGTGCCCCATCCACAATGATCACGTCTACGTGAAAGAGTTGGTTTTCACCTGCCATGTGTTTCTCCTGGTAGTTTCAAATAAGGCCCGACTTACACCTGACCCGCAACCACGTTGCTGGTCACCTCGGTCTGGTAGTGTTGGGTCAGGATCACAGGCTCATCCATGATCTTCAATTTGCCGTTCGGGGCATCAATCTCCACCTTCAAGGTCGAGATGTAATACGGCATGTTCTGGCACAGGCCTGCATCGCAGAAGATCTTGTACAGCCCAATCATGATTTCTTCGGCCAAATCAACCGTCATGATCTTCTGACCAGGAATAGGCTGATCCACGTACTGCCCCAGCTTGTAACCGGCGTTGTTGTACTTGTTCTGGAACTCGGTCACCCGGTACCAACGGTAGAAGCTCATTGTCTTGAGCCAGCACATTTCGGCCATGCTGCGGTCAGGCGCGCCACCAGGGCTCAGCTTGTAGTTAGTCACCATGCGCAGCAGGCTGCCGGTGTAATCCACAGCAATGTTCAGTGGTGAGCCGCCTTTTGCCAGCAGGTTATTCATGCTGTCAACTACAAAACCTGCACCCTGCACAGGCCCTCTGTAGCCCAACAACTTGGCAGTCGGCCCCACAGCCGGGTCAATGGCAGCGCTGCTTTCAATCGCCGCACCTGCCATGGCTGCAGTCTCCCAAGGGGAAGTGCAGTCATTGGTCACAGCAATGGTGTGCACATGCGGGCTGTTGCGGGTATTCAGCCAGGTGGTGATGGCGGCCTCAGTGCCACGCACGCAGGTCACTACCATCGCATCCTGCATGTTGTTTTGCAACCAGCGTGCAGCCAGCTCGTTTTCAAACAACACCATGTTGGGGCTATCTGTGAATGGGTTGACGATTTCCGTCGCACGGTAGAGGTTCATCGCCGTGATCACAGGAGTCACATCTGGCAACACTGCACCACCTGCCATAGCTGGCGTTGTCAGCGTCACACCGGTCGCCAGCGCATCGTCTGGGTAGTAAGTGGTCCGTACATTGATGTCATTGCCTGAAGGACCACCCCATCGGGCTGTAATGGTTACCGTACTGGCAGCCACGGACGCAGTGACAGGAAGCTTAGCCATCGCATTGATGGCGGCGTTCAACTTGGTTGCAATCGTGGCCGAGGTGTCGGCAGTCGTGACACCGACGCTTACCCGCTCACCTCCGATGTACAGCATCACCTCGCCACCTACGGTAGGCGCGCCGCCAACCACAAGGGCACTGGTCGCCTTGACTGCCGATCCGCCTTCATTAATGGCAATCACATCAATGGGCAGGCCCAAGTCAGCATTGTCCTTGGCATCTCGCCACATTGCCAGCAGCATGGAGCCTTCGCCCAGCTTGGTGATGGCATCCGCCTCCGTAGTGATGGTGGACAGCGTGTTGACGGCCAGCGTACCGCCCACCAGCTTGTGGCCCACCAGGAGCAGGCGACGTGGCATACCGCGCATGCCGCGAATCGCGCGGCTGAAATCAATCTTGCTGGCAACGTAGGGCACCAGAAAGTTCAAGCTCATCAAGTTGGAAATAGACATTTAGGTGCCCTCCGTTCAGTTGGTTTTAAAAAGCGTTTGAATGCAGGTTTGGTGGCGTTTAAACGCGCACCAGGTCCCCGTCTTGCAAGCGGCGCAGAGTGGTCACCGTCACGGTCTGCAACGTGGGCACACCAGGCTCAAAGTCCTTGCCGGTTTCGTTGTTGATCAGCTCCAGGCCATCGGCCACCTGGACGTGAATCAGTTCACCCAGGCGAGGGGTCTCTTGGGCGGTTGCCACGCCTTGTGTGTCTTCAGGCGCGGTCTTGGTTTCTGCTTTGGGCATAGTGGCTCCGTCAGTTGGTAGGGAAAATAATCTTTTCGGTCACTGTCAGCGGTGCGCCAGTGGGCGACGATGCTGCAGGCTCAGTAATGCGTGCGGTGTCTTCAATGGCAACGCTCAGCCAGTCATAAAGTGCAGGCTTGCCGTCAGCACCAGCAATCGGCTTCACCGCCTGGTGCCAGTCCACCAGCCAAACGGACTGGCCCAACTTGTCCACCGCACGGCTGTAAAGGTTTTCTGCGGAGGCGTCATCCTCCAGCGGTCCCACATTAATTAATGTGGAGGCAGAGTTGTCCGGCATCCACTGGCGCATCACCAGGCACAGCTTTTCAGCCAAGGCCATACCCTGACGCATACGCACTTCACGCTTCGCGTTCTTCGCCACCACGAAGGCGGCCACACGCACTTGGCGGGCATACTTCCCGCTCAAGCGATGGCCGGCGTGCAGTGGTTGCCAGCCCAGTACAGTTAAGAAGATGGCCGGGCAGGAGTAGCTCACCTTGTCCATCTCGCCTGTATTGAATTCGCCACCATAGGTCTGCACCGTCGCTACTTCAGTCTTGGGAAACGTTGCGCGGACATAGGCTTCCACCTGGTCAAGCAGGGCTGTGCTCATTGCAGCGCCCTCAGCTCAGCAATCAACAGGTCACCAATACGGCGCTCTTGGCGCTCTCCGAAGCCCATCACTGGGCGAGCGGGAAGGGTGAAGCGGTGCCCCTTGCGACCTGTTTCACCTCCAAAGTGGTGAATGGCGGCATAGACCGAGATGCTACCGATAGCTAGGCCAGCGCCTTCCAGCTGGTAGTCGTAGCTGTCCCGCAGGTGGCCCTTGTGGATCAGCGTCTTACCGGCGCGGCCGATAGCAGCCTCGCTTTGCTCCATGGGCTTGCCATCAAACAGCTTTTGCCCGTCCAGGTTGTCCTGGATGTCGCCTTTGAAGTACTCACCGATATCCCGGCGGACCTCTGCAAACTGGTTTGCACCCAGCACTGCCAGGCGCGCGAGATGCAAGCTGATAGGGCTTGCATCAAAGCCATAGCGAATGGATGTGCCTGCCATCAATAGCTCCTGGGCGTAAAGCTGCCCCAGTTGAAATTGGATGCAGCCTGCCCAGTGCGCACACGCCCACGGCTAGCCACTTCCTCCCCGGCAACCGTGATCAAAGACACCCTGCCAGACTGAACATCCTTCAACCAGGCGCGCCACCGATCAGCGATCTGCACCATCCGCTCCGTGGCGTTGTCAGAGTCATCAGACACGCCCTCACGAGCCAAGGCGATGCAGCACTCCTCAAGGGTGCCCGCATTAGCGTCAGACGTTGAAAGCGGCAATGTGACAGCGCCACGAAGGTAACCGTCCATGAAGTTACTCACGGTCGCCAGCTTGCGGGTGATGCGGTCTTTGGCGGCATTGGCCGCAGCCTGCTCGGCAGCACTGGGCGTACCAGTCCATGACCCGGCCAGCGCATCACTCAGCAACTGACTGGTGAGCAGTTGCTGCTCATCGGCCAAGAGCTGGGTGGTCTCATCCAGGCCATATTCCTGGATGAAGCGCTGGGGGGTCGCGTAGGCCATTGGCGTTTAGGCCTTCTTCGCAGCAGCCTTGGCAGCAGCGGCCTTGGCTTCTTCGAAAGCTTTGATTTCAGCGTCCAGTTTGGCGCGTTCATCGGCTACGGTTTTTGCATCTGCATCAGCCTTGGCCTGTGCCTCGGATGCTGCCTTGGCATCAGCGTCTGCCTTGGCTTGTGCATCTGCAGCTGCCTGCAAATCAAGGCGGGTCTGCGCAAGCACAGCTGCAACGTTCTCCGCAATAGCGGCTTCCTGCTCGGTATTGCGGCTTTCCTCGGAAGTGGCACTGGCCTCATAAATCTTGACGGCTTTGACCTCCAGCAATGCTGCTGCCTCGGTCTCTGATGCCTCAAAGTCAGTCCCGGCAGGTTGGCCAGGGCCATATTTAATGCCGTCGTGTTCTACGACGACCAGGGCTGTCAGCGCGACCATCACCGCCAAGGAATTGCGTGTTTTGTTCATAGTTAACTCCGGTAGTTGAAAACTTGAAGCAGGGGACTAAGCCCCTGCTCCCTTGGGCTTTTAGGCCACAGCGTTCTGAAAGTAGTACCCCAGTGCCGGAGCACTCACTACTTCTTTCACAGACTCCGCAACGCGTACACGTTGCGAGCCACGAATGCCCATCTTGGGCTCAGGCATTTCTCCAGCCACCCGATCTCCCCACTGGGCAGTGAAGCCCCAGCAAGGCTGCTGCGCCATTGCTGCTTCCTTGTCGACATAAAGGAATGCGGCATGCTTGCCCCAGACGCGCTGGTTGTTAACGGCTTGTCCCTTACGGGCAGTGTTGACAAAGCCTGCACCCACCACAACTTTTTGGATTTCCAACACTTGAGCCAGTTGTTCACGAGTAACCACGCCACCGTTCTGAGCGGTGCCGAACACGGCTTGCACAACGCGCGGATGCTGGCGCACCTTGGTGAAAGCTGCTTGGCCAAAAACCGCCACGTTTGGCCGGTACACCGGAATGTCCAGGGCAGACAAAATGGCATCCAACGGGTTGCTGTTAACAAAGTCAGACCACTGGCCAGTGCCCGAGAGGGTTACCTGGTTGCTTCCTGAATAGCTTGCCGTGTTGAAAACGCGGTTCGCCACGCGGACCTCGCGGTCCAGTTGAATCAGCTTGGTGGTCAGCATAGTGCTCACATCCAAAGGATTCACCGGGCCACCACGTGTAGGTTTCACCTGGGAATTGAAGGCTTCAATTTCGTCGTTGGGCACGATATCGTCCAGGCCGTAATCCAGCACTTCATCATTGACCAGCGTTCCAGTGAAATCCACTTCGGTTGGCACGCTCTTGCGACCCACCAAGGTTTGCGGCACGGTAAAGCCTTGAGCGACGTCATAGTTGGACCAGGCGAACTTCTTCGCTGTCGAGATGCGTGGCATCACCTCATCAGCAATCAGTGCAGTAGCTGGGTTGGAATACACCATCGCGATCGCGGTCAGCGTCGGATTGATAGGAAAGGCAGTAGTAGCCATGTTTTCTCCTGAAAGTGAATGAGTGGTCTCAAGCCAGTCCCAAAGGACTGGCGCTAGCTATTAGCCCTGGACAGAGCCCGGTTCGATGGTGAATCGAATGACGTCACCGGCAGCAGTTGCAGATTCATCCGCAATGCCGATGATTCGGTTGTTCACACCGGCTGCAGGGGCAGCTGTAACTGCACGTCCAGATGCGTCGGATGTAATCAAAGCCCCACGAGTGATGGCTGCCCCGGCTTCCACCCAGGCAATGCCCACACGAACAACGTCCACACGCTCGCCTGTAGCGATACCTGGAGGCATTTCGTTCACCACGCCAATAATGGAGTCAGTGGCTGCTGTAGCCAAAGTCACGTTGCGATCACCCGTTCCGAAGCGGACCAGGCGGTTGTTAGGAATGGCAGCGTCTGCAACGTAGTTCACTGCCAGCAAAGGATTAGCCATGCGTTTCTCCGAGAGTTAATCAATAAGTGGGTGGGCTTAGGCAGCGCGGGACACGTAGGCCACTGCTTCAGGTAAAGACACCGACAAGCCCTTACCCTCTTGTTCTTTCATGTACTCGCGTGCACGGTCGGCGATTTGGTTCGCATCAGTACGGTCGATCGCGTTTTGATCGCCGCCGAGATCAGACTGGTTGCCCAGCTTGATCACCGGTTTGAGCTTGTCCATGAACTCAGCAAAGAACTGAGCGGGTGCCTTTTTGACTTCCGACTTATCGGCGGCACTGAAGGTGAACTCACCTGCGCCGCCTTCAATCGAGGTCATGAACTCGGCCAGACCTTCGGTTTGTGCGGGCGTGATCTTTCCGCCAGCTGTCCAGCCGGTAATCAGCGCACCAATGCGTTCCGCCTGGCGTTCGCCCTGCAGACGGACCAGCTCAGCCTGGCTGGCTGCAAAAGTTGCAGCAGCAGCGTCTTCCGCTTCTTTGCGGGCCTTAGCAACAGCAGCATTCAGCTGCTCTTGAGAAATCGTCATATCACCTCCGGTGTTGTTGAGTTGAGAAAAAGAACCTGCTGTGCCTAGTGCCACTTCAGTGCGAGCCGCAGCCTTCACTCGCTCTGCGGCATCCGCTACAGACTGGATGCGCCAGTTGGGCAAGGCCGCGTCAGCAGCTTCAATGCCCTTGTCCGCAATGAGCTGCTCACGCAGGCCACGCAGCAGCTCCGCTGTGTCGCCCAGGGCGTAGCCGATATCCCAGTCTTCGGCGTCAAACTCGTAGGCATCCACCTCGGCGCTGTAGTCCAGCGGGGTCAAGCCATCAATGGCCGGAGCAGCAGCACCCAGCCAGCCCACATGACGCATACGCCAGCCAGCGTCTTTGTCCTGGAACACTGAGACAGAGCGGTTGCGGTAGGCACCACTGTTCACGCCAGCTTCAAAGGCCGGATTGATGTCTTCAAACTTCACGAACAGGGAACTGCCCTCGCGCTTGGCACCATCGGGCTTTACCCAGGCAAAGGCAGGGTCGTTGTGCTTGGGGTGCCCCAGCACAGCAGGCGCGGCGCCAAGTGCCAGGTTGCTGACCATCTGATCCAGGTCAGCTTCAGTGAAGGTGCAGCTGCGGCCTTTGCTGTCGGTATGTGTTCCAGCGCGGAACACCTCAATCCAGTCGGACAGGCCTTTGAACTCGTGGGCAGATTGGTTTGCTTGTGTCATGCCCTGCACTGTGCCGAGCAGGGTCAATTACGTCATGGTGAAACGCTTCACCAAAGCAAAGGCCCCGAAGCGGGAACTACGGGGCCTGATAGGGGTGTTTGCGCCCGGATGGTGCCGCAAACTCTGTAAACGATTATTGAAGGGGTATTAAACGCCCCTAGGTGCCTTTGAGGAGTGACTTGGTCCGGTACTTGTTATTCACGATCAAGGAAACGGTTGCTTTACTTATCCCGAACGCTTGTCCGACCTCCGCATATGAGTTGCCGCGCTGGACACTATCCTTGACGCACGCACACACACCTGGCGTTACTTTAGCACCCGATGCCTTTACCGACTCTTTCATTTCCGCCTGTAGGCGCCGAATCAATCGCTGTCTTTCTTCTATCTCTTGTTGGGCTTTCTGAATCTGCTCCAACAACCCGGCATTCCTTCTGGCGATAGCGCCAAGCTCTGCACTGTTCATAAAAGGTCTTTCGCTCAATACCAATACAGCCGAACAAAGTTTAAGGCAAGTCTCACAGACGTCCGCCCAGGCCAAATGGATCATTGGCCGCGCCCGGTGTGCTGCGGGGGGCCGGAGCCTCTTTGGCGAAGAGGTCCATAGTGAAGTGATCGGTGTTGTCGCCATGCCCACCCAAGATGTTGAGCACGTGGCGGCGGCTGTAGCCTGTGGCCTCTGCCGTCTCATCAACTGTCAGACCTTGCTCCCTGCATTGGCGCACCTGGTCGTGGCGCAGCTCGCGCAGGTATGAGTCGCCCTTGGGCAGGTCAAAAGCTTCGCCACCGTATTCCTGCACCAGGAGGTTAAAGGCCTCTTCACTGAGTGCCATGCGCAGTGGGTGTTCCGCCTTGGGTGTCTTGGGCACCGTAACCCGTGCGCCCCCATGCATGCCGATCAGGCGCAGGGTGTCAGCCTCACCAATCACACGCACCAGCTCACGCAGGCTCTCGGGCAGAGCCTCAGGCTTGATGGTCAGAACAGGGGCGGTGCGGCTCATAGCGTGGGCGCTCCTACCCGGTCTCCACAAGCCTTCATTTCTTCAATGAGCTTGTTCAGTTGGAGGGAATCGGCAAAGCGCAGCGCGTCAATCCGGCCCACCTTGCTACCCGTCGACTGGCGCTTGGCCCATGCCTCCACGGCCTGCGTGCAGGCGGCAGCGTCCGCAGGGCGCTCCACGGCACCAACGTCAGCCAGCGCCCACCACATAGCCTTGAGCTTGCGCACCTGGGGGCGTTCTTTGGCGGCTACGGCGCCCTTGGGCGCCGGTGTTTGTACTCCCATGCGCTTTGCCAGGCCGTCCATATGCGTGCGCACCTTGGACAGCTCGGCCGTGGTCATGGCCTTGGAGCTGGTCTTGCCGACCAGGTTGTTGAGGAGCGCGCGGTAGTCATCGTCCTGCAGCTTGAGCAGGCCCTTGAGGACGTGGATAGCGGCAATGTGTTTCATGCCAACAGCTCCCTCTGCGCCACGCTGTCCAGCCCTTTGGACAGACGGGCGCTACGGCCTGCTTGATGGCCCTGCGCCAGGTCGTTGTGACTGATGTTGCGACCCTTGGTGCTGTCCTTGACCTTGGCTTCTGCCAGATCAGGATGGTGCCGTTCCATGTACTGCTCAATCAGCGCGTGGTTGCGTTCTGCCCCAGCGAAGGTTTCAACCAGGTCGGCCACGCCATATACCCAGCCCATGGCAAACTGGTCACCGCGCGCCGTCTTGGTGATGGGCTTGCAGTTCTTGGGCTGCTTGCGGATGTGGGTAAGTCGGTCCTTTGCACACTGTCGTGCCAGCACTGTGTAGGCGTAGCTTGCAATCTCAGGCGCCGCGCCGACGCCCACAAATACATATCCGCGTTGCTTCACACGAGCGCCCCATGCAGGCAGCGTGTAGTTGGTCCGCGAGAAGTGCTCGCAACCGAAGGCCACCGCGATGATTCTCGCCAGCGTGCTCTCCCAGCGTGTGATGGCCGCCATGCGTGCGGGGGCCTCGCGTTCGGCCACATCGGCCAAGCTCACGTCCGATTCAGTCAGGCCGTACTCGGCCATCAGCTTTTGAGCTTGGCGCATGGCAGCGGCGGCTTCATGCCGGTTGCTGGAAGCTGCCAGCGCCAGGCACTTCTTGATCTTGGATAGGGCTTTGTCGCGGTTCATCGTCTTACATCCTTTTTCAAACCCCTATCAACAGAGGTTTGAAAAAAGCCCCCGGCCGGGGCCGAGGGTTAAAAATCAATGGCAGCCAGCGCTGCTCAATTGATCAGGGAGACATTGGTTTCAGTGCATGGCCGCGAATTCGGCCCACAGTTGCTTGGCGACTGCAAGCCAGACTTCCTTTTCTTTGGGGTCAAGGCGCTGCCAATCGGTAAAGTTCTCATCGCTACGCAGGTTCAATTCCCCTGCTTTCTTGATCGCGGCCTCGTAGGCGGCTTGTGCGAGTTGGTCAAAGGACTTCATGGCTGCGGCTCCTTTTCCTCGAACTTGTTGCAATGTCCGTTCTCTTCGACCTCAAACTTGCACAACACGGAATACGTACAGAGCTTGAGCCACATGCGTTCAAGAACCGGGTGGTCTTGCTCAGTGAAATAGCGGCACTTGCTACACCGGTTCGGCGCGGGGGTGTAGCCCATCGCTGCTTTGGTTTCTAGAAGCAAGCTCATAGCGCCGCCAAGTCCAATGGAACGGGAACATAGTCACCGGCCCGCTCATCCAGCTCATAGAAGCGGATGTAGGGCTTGGTACTGGCAACCTTCATGCTGTCGCCGATGGCCTGCATCGCGCGCAGCCACTTTTCGTCGTCAATCTTGAGCGTGCGCAGGTTCAAGATGCGGCCGGTGTTGACGCTGCCTTTCTTGTCCACCTGGAAGGCGTCATTGATCAACACCTTGATGTTGTCGTTGCTACCCTTACTCCAGACCTTCACGCACTCATCAATCAGCAGCTTTGCAGCCTGCAGACGCTCATCAAAGACGATGGACTCTTGCATTGCCCTCACGACCTTGAATTTGCCGTCAAAGCTCACTAGGGTAATGTTCCCCTTCTTGCCGCCGTGCTTCACGTCGTATTCAGCCAAACTGCGATCCACAAACTCCTGCACGGCCTGCATGGACATCAGCTTGAAGGCAACCAGATCAGCGCTGGCCTTCTTTGCCGCCTTGACCAGGTCAGTCACGCAACGGTGACGGTCCTTGTCGATATCGTTGATCTTGCTCACGGGCACCAGGGAGCCATTGGCCGATTGCCAATAGCCTGGTGGAATGGTTTGTTGTTCACTCACTTTGAGTTCCTTTCTCGGTTGTTGAATGGGTCGGCTTGCCACCGCGCAATGCGGCGAGCTGTTCTCTGATGTGGGCTGGAATAGGTGCCGCCCGCTTGTTGTCCTGGTCGAGCTTGGTCAGTTCCGGGTCTTTGGTAGGGAACACCTTGTCCAGCGCATCGCCGATGGCCATGGGCCGCCCCTTCACAGTCACCATGGCGGCCGTGGTGCCGTGCTTGCGCGCGGCCTCGTTGTCGCGTTCCTGGACGGCTTCATGGCGGTCTGCAATGCGCATCAGCGTGGCGTAGAGGTAGCCATTGCCCTCCAGGGGCAGGTTCAGCGTGCCTTTCTCTTGGGCGTCAAACACGGCCTGCAGCGCGGCGCGCCATGCATCTGGTCCCACCACCCAGGTGCGCCCGTTTCTTTCAATCGCGGTGCGCTGGATGTCCGGAACCAGTTCACCCAGCAACTTGCTGAGCTTGTCCATGCGCAGCTTCTGTTTAGGCGGCTTGTGCAGGCGCAGGTAGCGCACCACCAGGCCACCCAGGCTGAATGACTCAATCAACAGTGAGCCGATAAGGCGTCGCACCTGGTCGTCTTCAACCATGCGCGCGATCAGACTGTCCAGGCTTTCCTCTGCCCCGCACACCTGGCAGGTATTGGTCAGGATGGATGCGCTCATGGATAAGGCCTCATCAGGTAGGCCACCATCTCACCAAGTGCATCCTTTGCCTTTAGCACCAGTCCTTTGGCTGCAAGGGGTCTGCGGTAGGGACCGTCTATCACGCCTGGCGCAAGAGGGGCCAGATGAGGTTTACAGCCTTCACATGCGGGACGGCGGCTTTGACACACGCCAAGCTCCAAGCATGGACGTGGCACTGGCGTCTTATTCATTTCGCCACCGCCTTCCTGCGGCCAAATGCACGGGCAAAGGCCACCACTTCACCCTCGGGAAAGAGCTCAATTGCACGGTCCAGTGCATCTTCCAGGCTGGGGTACATGCCTTCGTGCTCACCCTTGGAGCCGTCAGCCATCTTGATCACAACGCGGCAGGACACTAGCAGAGGCCGGGTGATCATCGGAGCCTGGCTGGTTTCAACGGCGGCCAGCATTACTTGTCCCCCTCGTAACGGGGCTTGCTCATGAACAGCACCTTGGCAGCAATGGCCTCAATCAGTGGGCGGCTAAGCGGCAGCTTGCCCATGCCGTAGTCCTTGATGGCGGGAATCAGGTTTTCATTGAGCACGCGGGCGCTTCCATCGGCATAGGCCCACAAGGTCTCCAGTACCTCATTGGAGAGGTCACCGGCGTCCACCAAGGCCATGCGTGCCATGTCGTCGGCATCGTCCCGGCTAATGCGTTCAATCGTCTTGGGCCACATGCCCACGCGGCTGCGAATCTGGTCAAACTGACCGTGCTGCGGCTTGATCAGGTTGGTGAGCTTCTCGGTGCCTACAAGAGTCACGCCGATCTGAGCCATATCACGCAGGCGGCGCAGGTGCTCCAGGGCGGAACCGCTCATCTTCTCCGCCTCATCGGCGATCACCAGGTAGTTGGTTCCCTTGAGCACGCGCACCAGCTCGCGGAACTTGCGATCCAGTCCGGCAGGCACCGCGTTGTTCAGTTGTTCCAGCAGCGTGGTCATCAACACACCAGGTGTCATGTTGGGGCTTACCTCCACCAGCAACGTCATGGGGTGCGTCTCGCGGTACTCACGGCAGCAGCGGCTTTTGCCAACACCCACGTAGCCTGTGACCACACCAAAGTTCTGGTGCTTGCGAGTCCGGTCCATCACCAGGCACATCAGGTCGTGCACGCTGCCCTTGATGTAGCCAGGCGTGCCATCACGCATGCGGTCGCCTTCCACCTCCAGCACGGCCAGCATCTGGTTGAGCTGGCGGGTGGGGCTGCTCACATACTTGCCGCTCAGAATTTGGCTCAGCGTGCCGCCAGGGATATCGGCCTTCTTGCTCAACCAGGAGCGGCTCTTACCCGCGTCCTTGAGCCACTTCAGGACTTCTTCCACCTTGGTCCGATCTTGCTCGGAGTAGGCACCTGCAGCAGGCATGCCTGGCAGCGCGGTTTGATTGATTGCGGGGGTGCTCACTTGTCATTCCTCCAGTTGAGTAAATCGATGTCAATAACTTCGGGTGCCTTGTCAGGCGCGGGCAGCGAAGGGCGCAGGGATTCGATGGCGGCAAACTGGCCGCTGGCTTCGATGGGGTCGTCGCGTCGGCCCTTGGCCTCTGCCACCTTTCGTTCCAGGCGTTTGAGCTGGCCCTGCAGTCGGCGGTCCCGGCCTTCTTCCAGGCGGCTGGTGGGCAGCACGCCGATCTTGTTGACCAGCTTGGCCTCCACTACCAAGCGACCCTTGGTGTCGTAAATCCATACGCAGCGGTCGTTGTGGAGGTCGTACTCCACGTCCACCTTCTGCGCGTCGAACAATGCCAAGGCCTCGGCAAAGTAAAAGCGGTTGTGCAGGCGCACGGTCTGGCGCAGCACCGTGCAGGTTTCGCAGGGGCGGGCAATGGCATCCATGCTCAGCTCGACTGGCACCGGCTGCAGGTCGTTCCACACCTGGGCAGGTGTGCGGCCATGTAGCTTGTCTTGCGGCTGGCTGTGGTAGTGGTCTAGCCATGCAGTGAAGCTATCCACGTAGCTCTGCAGGCTGGGTAGCGTGCGTCGACCCATGCTCAAGTCAGCGCTCAGGCGGCGGTTTGTCTCTGGCGCCATGTCGTCACCGCAGTACACCTGGCCGCTGGCAAAGAACTTGTCGTGCTTGTCGCGCACCGTGCGGAAGAACCGTTCAATCCAGCCCTTGCCATGCGGGTTACCCGGCAACGCGCCGATAACACCAATGTCCATGCGGGCATAGAAGCCGGTGCTTTCATCGGACAGCAGGCGGGCACGGTAGCCGGGGCCTCGGTCCACATACACCCAGGCGGGCACGTGGTCGAAGGTCCGCATGGCATGGCTCAGCGCAAACATGGTGGAGACCGTGCTTTCGCTTTCCGACAACCACCAGCCCACGATGTAGCTGCTCTTGATGTCGATGAACACCGTCAGCTCGGGGCGGTACGGCTTGCCAGTGTTGGGGTGCGCCACGTAGCAGTCGGCCGTGTGGCCGTCGCCTGCGTAGATTTCGCCTACCAACACTTCGTCCAGGCTGCGGCGCTGGAACTTCTGGCGCGTTAGCCTGTGTAGGTGCTGGCCGATCCGTGCAGGGCTGAACTTGCCCAGGGTCGCAGGCAGCGCCTTCAGGTAGCGTTTCACCCGGCTTTCAGTGACCTCTTCAAAACCCTCTTGAATGAGCTTTGATGTCACATCGGCAAAACCTGGCTTGCCGGGCAAGTTGTAGAGGGCCACGGCGCGCTCTTCCCAGCCGTAGGCCTGTCGGACGCGGCCGGTGTGCTTGGGCAGCAAGGCGTTCTTGCCGTCCTTCATGTAGCCGCTCAGCCAGCGCTTGATGGTGGGCTCGCTAATCACGTCCACTACCGCGTCACCGGCCAACATGGCGACCAGGTGCTTAGTCCGCAGGTCTGCCGTGCCCGCTGCGAGCTGCGATTTCAACAGTGCTGCTGCATGGTTGATGCTTGCGCCGCCATTCACCAGGTCGGCAAGCGGCTGCAGCAGCGACTCACGCAGGCCCGCCACCCGGCGCGCTTCGTCACTGGCGCTGGCCCAAGGGTCCGGGTTCAGCGCCGCAGGAAGATCACTCATCTGGCGGATGTCTTTGGTTAATTTAAGGAGTGCGCCCATAGGTCACCTAAAGGGGGTGGGGTGTCCGATGTGTGCTTAGGCCTTGCCCTTGCGGGCGTTGGCTGCGAGTGATGCGGCTTGCATTGCCCGCTCAGCGCGCCCTTTGTCTTGGGGGCACCATGGACTCACGATGACGACCGACACGCCTTGCCTTGCGTACTCGGCAAGTGCTTTAGATGTGAGCACCTCACGACCCCGGTCAACGTAGACCGTCTTGGTTTCGGTTGCTGTGCTCATTTCTTGCTCCCAGTGGTTGCTGGGGCTTCTGGTGCCTTGGTCGGACGGCCCTTGCCCTTCGGGCGGGCCTGTGCGCGCTCATGCTCACGCAGGGCGGCTTCGTGCTGGTGCACGGCTGTCAGGCGCGCCCAGTCTTCGGCCACGCCCTTAATCTCCGATGCATCCAGGAAGGCCAGTACATCTGGCTGCCCTGAGACCCGATCAACGTCCTCGCCCATCGCTTCGACAAAGCTCTTGATAGAGCCGTCTACCAACTCGCGCACCGCTAGCAGGCCGGAGAGGCCGAGTCGAAGGGATGGCTTCACCCATTCGGCCGCTTCGTTGTGGGCAATCAAGCCGACGATTTCAACGCCCACCGGATGGAGCGACGTGATAGCCAGCTCGGCTTTCTTGATCAGTGCAGCCAGCTCAGCGCGTGCGTCGGCAACTACCAATGGAACCACCTGATCTTCTGCATCACGCTCAGCGCGGCGCTGCTTCTTCTCCATGGCCTTCAGGTCTGCATCCGCCTTGTCTCGCTGCACTGCCAAGTCAGTGGCAGTAGCTTCCAACTCGCGGATACGCTGACGCAAACCGCGCACGCTCATGTCGTCCAGGTCGGATACGTCGCCGTCTTCCAGCATCTGCTCAATCACTTTAGGGTCAGCACCCGCCAAGGCGAGCACCTTGGACTTGGGCAGTGAGAGCATTTCCACCCGCTTGTCTTCTGGCAAAGATGTGATGAACTTAGCTTGGCGCATTAATTCAGCCGCGCGATACCGGGTGAGACCCAGTTCCTCAACACCGCCTTCAAATTGACCGTGCTCCACCTCAGCCTTGACGCTGAGCAGCAGGTATCCGGCCTCTACTGCCATGCGAGCAGCTTGGTTGTATGCCACGACTGCGCGGGTAATTCGATCCGCTGCACTTCCGCCAATCACGATCCCCAGGCTTTGGGCCGCGTGGGCATCTGAGTCCGTGAAATCCAAATGTGCGGACGTACGCACATTTGCGGTCGCCACTTCGGTTGATTGCTTTTTTGCCATGCTGATCTTCTTCTCTGGTTTATTTACTTCATGCCCAAAGCGACAGCCACGCGGTGACCCTCGCCATACAAACCCTTGTTCACCCCGCGCACCACCTCGCTGACGGTGCGGTACTTGAAGCCCTTCTTTTTGGACCACTCTGTGAGGGTCACACCCTCTGCACGAAGCGCTTCTTTGGCCTCGATCGCAGATTTTTTAGTTCCGTTAGCAGAATTCACTTTGCTCATGCGTTCATTCCTCATGACTGTTAAATGCCGTTTATTTAACTGTCATGAATCATAAGTCCTGTTTTTGAAACTTGCAAGCGAAAAGTTTCAAATTCAGAACTGATTCAACTTATGAAAACAAAGAGTCCTGCTTTTTGGACTTAATTAGAGCTATGCGTACCGTTTTGTTTGACGGATACTCCCACTGCGGTTAACAGTGAATACACCGTTAACCAAACGCAGTACGGGAGCACAGATAAATGGACGCAGAAACGGGACTACGGCTAAAGGCCGAGCGACAAAGGCTAGGCAAATCGCCCAATGAATGGGCGGCCATCTGCCATGTAAGTCGTACTAGCCAATTTGCGTATGAAGGCGGAGATCGGGCTCCTGACGCCGACTATCTAAAGCTGGCTCACGCTTCAGGCATGGATACCAATTACGTTGTAACGGGCCAGAGAATTGGTGTGGACTCCAGCTATGTGGTGGTGCCACAAATCGACGTATCAGCTAGCGCGGGACCTGGTGCCATCAATGGCGATGAAGAGTGCAATGGCGGCTTGAGCTTCAGCCGCCAATGGCTGCAAAAACGTGGCTTGCAGCCAAACAACTTGAAGGTTATCCGTGTGGCCGGAGACTCCATGCGTCCCGTCTTGAATGACGGTGACAAGGTACTGGTGGATATCGGAGACACCCTCCCCAAAAGCGGTCGGGCTTATGTGCTGTTACAGGGCGAAGAACTCCTGGTCAAGTATTGCCAGCTTCTGCCGGATGGCCTGCTGCGCGTTAGCAGTGCCAACCCAGATTACCCCGCCTATGACATAGACCTGGCAAAGACAACAGGCGTATCCATCGTCGGACGCGTACGTGCATCAACTCATGAATGGTGAATATATGTGGTGGTTTGTTTTTATTTGTGCGGTCTGTTTATTTGGGGTACGCAGCTACCTACGACTCAACAAGTTGCAAGGGGGTAGTTTTCATTCTGATGCTTCCGCGCGCACTTCTGCAAAAGCTCCTAGAAAGGCGTCGGGCGCCTCATTGGATGAAAGCAAGCGTTACACAGTGCGGGGCGGCAAAAGTATTGAAGTTGATGCAGTATTTGAAGCGTGGGTTTCTGATGATCTGGACAAGATGATTGCCGTCATGGACATGCCAACCCACCCGATTGATAGACATCATTTACTGAACGGTATCGTGTCGGGTGCCTACAAAAGGCGGGGTGAGGATTATTACGCCCAGCTATGTGCTGACACTGCTGAAACCTACCTCTTGGAGATGCCCAAGCTACTGAGGGCATTTCGTAAAGATGGTCCAAGACTCCCTCTGCCACACGTACCCGTTTTTGAAAAATATGCCACGCTTCTTGCCGAGCAAAAACAGTTTGACAGAGCCATCGAGGTTTGTGAGTTGGCAATTGCGCAAAAGCTTCACGACAACACCAAGAGCGGCTACGAGGGACGAATCAAACGCATTGAAAGGCTCAAGGCAAAGGAAAAAACCTGAATGCTTCTGGCTGCGTATGTCTGCCTGGTCGTCGCCATCACCGATGGCGACACATTGAAGGTTCACTGCGACGGCCAGCCGCAGACCACCATACGGCTCAGCGCCATTGATGCTCCTGAAAAGGGCATGCCGTTCGGCCAGCGTGCCAAGCAATCGCTGAGCGACCTTTGCTACATGCAGGACGCAGCCATCACGCCCAAAGCCACAGATCGGTATCACCGGACTGTGGCAGATGTGAACTGCAGAGGCAGAGACGCAGCCACAGAGCAAGTAATGCTGGGCATGGCTTGGGTGTATGACCACTACGCCAAAGGCTATGAGGCACTCTACCCATTGCAAGACGATGCCAAAGCAAACCGCCTTGGCCTCTGGGTTGATCCAGAACCAGAGCCACCTTGGTTGTGGCGAAAAAACAAGCATTGATCCGGGGTTGGTGAAACACTTCACCATGACCAAACCCCGCTGACTCTAGAGACTGTGGGCTTACTTCTCGTAAGCCTATCAACCTCTAGGAGTCAGCCATGAAGAGCCAATTTCCCCGCATGCTTAGCTGGGCACTACTCACCGTAGTGCTCATCATCGTCGCCCTGTTTTTCCATGGGGCATACCCCGGCACGCTGCTAGCCGTGACCCTGTACAAGGCCCACCTGATGGCTTTGGGAGGCTGGGGTGGCTATTGGCTTGACCGGGCTCTCTTCCCCTACGACCGGCCACATCAGTATCTGGAGTGTGATGACTCGCCAGAACAGGTTGCCGAGGATGTCGCAACCGCAGAGTTGGTAGCGTCTTCGTCTTTCGGGCAATCGATGCTGCGCCGCGCGATCATCGTGGCAGCTTGCCTGATCTGCGTGGGCTTGGGAGCCTGACATGCGGATCAGCAACATGAGCCGATGGGCGCAGGGGTACTTCCGCCGCCGTAACGAGCGGCGCATGGATCGCTTCCAGTCGGCCACCCACCGCCCTCTGCAGCGCGCCGCTCAAGCCATCTTGTGGCTACATGCCGCGTTCGTCGCACTCATCGTTGCATCCTGCACTTACGGCACCACCGCCCATGCACAGCCCATCCCACGCGAAGCCCAGCGCTACCAGCTCACACTGAAGCGCGAAGCCCAGCTCGCTTGGGGACTGCAGGCGCCGGTTGCCACCTTTGCTGCACAGGTTCATCAGGAGAGCCGCTGGCGCCTGAACGCTCGCTCACCTGTAGGTGCAGAAGGCCTTGCGCAATTCATGCCCGCCACTTCCAACTGGATCGGCGGGTTGTACCCCAGCCTGGCAGACCGCGCTCCCACCAACCCCACCTGGGCGCTGCGCGCCCTGGTCACCTATGACAAGTGGTTGGCAGACCGAATCCGCGCCGACGATGAATGCCAGGACATGGCCTTTGCACTTAGCGCCTACAACGGCGGCCTTGGCTGGGTTTACAAGCGCCAAAAGCTAAGCGATCAACCCGGCCTGTGCCTGGGCGCCACATGCCAGATCAACCCCGGCATCACCGCTGCGTACCAGCAAGAAAACCAGCACTACCCAGAGCTGATCCTGCGTCGCTACGAGCCCATGTACGCATCCTGGGGCAATGGAGCCTGCTCATGACTCTTGGCTCCATCACTAAATCACTGATGCCGTCTTCCTGGTTCGCCATTGCGGTGTTCTGTATTGGACTAGGCACCGGAGTTGGCGTCACAACATGGGGCCTCACTGCCCGCTATGACGCCAACCTCTCCGCTATCAAGCTAGACCAGGAGCGCAAGGTCTCCGTCGCACGCGCGGACGACATCGAAACCCTGAAGCTGGCAAAGCGCCATGGCGACGCCTTGACGCTGCAGCTCCAAGTCACCGAGTCCACCTTAACCAAGAAACAGAAGGAGCTGCACGATGCAATCCGCACTCAAACCACTGGCCGTGCTTGCCTGTCTGGCAGCGTTGTCAGCCTGCTCAACAACTCCGGCTCCACGGACGGAAGCGCCAATCTGCCCGCGTCCACCTCAGGCGCTGCTACAGCGGATGGGGCCGCTGCCTCCGATACCGACGTCGCTGACTGGGCAGCCAACGCCCGCACGCAGTACGACATCTGCCGCGCACGGCTCAACGCCCTGATCGACTGGTAACCATGGACGAAAAGTTTCACGAACAAGCCAGCCAACTGGAACTGGATCGCCGCTCTGATGCCTTGGCTGCAGTGCGCCGGACCTTGAGCCGTGTGGGCCAGCCTGAATGCGACGACTGTGGGGAAACGATTCCTGCAGCCCGCCGCAAAGCGAGTCCCAACGCCATCCGGTGCATTACCTGCCAACAAGTTTATGAGAGGACCTATAAAAAATGAGCGCATCCGATACCACCAAAGAAACTGGGCGCAATAGCGACGCCGTGCTAATCGCCATGGGCAAGCTGGAAGGCCAGCTGGCTGCAATGACAAACCTTATGCAGCAAAACCACCAGGCTACGCAAACCCGCATTGAAGACCTTTCAAAGGCCGTTGGCGTCCGCTTTGATGGCATCGAAAAGCGCCTGGCAACGCTGGAGCAAAACGAGCGTGGCACCGCGATCCGTGCAGCCGGTACCGGCGCATTGGCAGGCGCCATCGTGGCTGCGGGCCTTCAAGCCATGAGGGCCTTGGGGCACTAACACATGGCATACGACCGCTCCACTCGCAACAAATTGCGCGCCAAGTATGTGCAGGGCTTGCCGCTGGCCACGGCGGCCGAGGCGTGCAAGGTTCCGTACAACACAGCCCGCAACTGGAAGCGCCAGGACGCGGAAGAAGGCAACGACTGGGATATCCAGCGCAATGCCCGCCGCATGACCAAGAGCGGCGTTGAAGAGATGGCAAACGAAGTGCTGGGCGAACTGGCCGAGCAATTCCTCGCCACCCTGGAAGCCGTCAAGAAAGACCCCAAGATGGCCGCCGCCCAGCGCGCAGACATCATGGTCCGCTTGATGGACGGCTACAACAAAGCCATCGGTGCCGCCAGCCGTGCCATGCCCAATGCCAACCGCCTGGCCGTGGCAATGGATGTGCTCAAGTTCTTGAACATCTTCATCGCAGGTCGCTTTCCCAAGATGCGCGAGCAGTTCTTGGAAGTGACCGAAGCCGCTGGCGATGACCTGGTGCGCGAGTTCAGTGGGAGCGGTGCCTGATGGCAAAGCAGAAGCGCCTCAAAGATAAAGAGTTTCTGGACGAACTGCGCGCGTTCGCGGATGAGCAGCGCCGCCTCATTGAGGCCGAGTGCGATGGTTTCTCTACGGACCACGCAGCCCGCGACCAGCGGGCCAGTCGCGCACAAAACGACTTTGAGTTTTTCGGCAAGACCTACTTCCCGCACTACATCAAAGGCGATCCGTCCGCCTTTCACCGTTGGTTCTACGACAACGTTCCGCCCATGCTGGACTTGAAGGTGGGCCAGCTCATCGAGGTATCCGCACCCCGTGGCGAGGCCAAGTCCACCCTTGGCACCCAGTTGATCAACCTCTGGCTAGTGGTGACCGAGCGCCAGTGGTTTCTTCCCATAGTTATGGACAGCTTTGACCAGGCAGCCACCATGCTGGAAGCCATCAAGGCGGAGCTGGAGAGCAACCCACGCCTGGCGATGGATTTCCCCAACGCCTGCGGCCGGGGCCGTGTGTGGAATGCCGGTGTGATCGTGACTGCCAACGGCCGCAAGGTGCAGGCCTTCGGCTCTGGCAAAAAGATGCGTGGCCTGCGCCATGGCCCGCACCGTCCCGGCTTTGTCACCTTGGACGATATTGAGAACGATGAGAACGTTCGCTCCAAAGAGCAGCGCGACAAGACCGAGGCATGGGTGAAGAAGGTTGTGATGCCACTGGGACCACCAGACGGCTCCATGCACATCCTTTACCTCAACACCATCCTGCATTACGACTCGGTCGCCAACCGCTTCCACCGAAATCCGCTGTGGAAGCGTGTCAAATTTAAGGCCATCGCTCGCTGGCCTGACCGCATGGACCTGTGGCAGTCCTGGGAAGAGATGTTCATCAATGAAGGCGAAGAGGTTGCCGACGCCTACTACGCAGCCAACAAAGCCGCGATGGACCTAGGTGCCGAGGTGAGCTGGCCCACAGTGCGTCCGCTGCTGCGTTTGATGAAGATTCGCGCCAGTGACCACCATGCCTTTGACTGCGAGTACCAGAACGACCCCACTAACGACGAAAACGGCTTCTTCCAGAACATGCAGTTCTGGGTGCAGCCGATCCGTGAATGGGTGTTCTACGGCTCGCATGACCCCAGCCTAGGCAAGAACAACAAGAGCCGGGACCCTAGCGCCTGCTTGGTAGGCGGGTTCGACCGTGCAAGCGGCAAGTTGTGTGTGGTGGAGGCTGTAGTGGCCCGCATGATCCCCGACCGACAGATCAGCCAGATCATCGAATTCCAGAAGGTCTATCGCTGCCTGGTTTGGGGCGTGGAGTCCATCCAGTTTCAGGAGTTCTTCCGCCAGGAGCTGATCAAACGCTCTGCGGCAGCCGGTGTGCCGGTGCCCGCTGTGGCGCTCACGCCCCACAGCGACAAAGACCTGCGCATTGAGTCCTTGAGCCCTCACGTCAACAACGGACTGATCCTGTTCAACCAGGCACACACCGTCCTCAGCACCCAAGTCCGCCATTGGCCTGAGGCCGACCACGACGACGGCCCTGACGCACTCCACATGCTCTGGATGCTTGCGCAGTCACGGGCCGGTGGCATTCCCAAAATCCGCACAGGTAAAACACGATGACCCCCATCAAAGGCATGATCCGCAACCTCACGAATTGGCTCGGCAAGCCTGTCGCGACACCTGAGACCGACCCACAGCGCTTCTTTGGAAGCCTTCAAGTGCTGCCAAATCCTGACCCCATCTTGCGCGAGATGGGACGGGCAGACCAGGCCTATCACTCCATCATGATGGACGCGCACGTGATTGGCGAGATTCGCTCTATTCGTGGCTCTTTCCGATCCCACGAATACCGATTGGAGGTAGGAAGGGACGGCGACAGCAAGTCCGCTGCAGCCATGGAGTTGTGTGCTTCCTGGATGGAGACAAACAGCCCGAACGACATTTCCGACTGGCTGGAGGTGATGTGGCAAATGTGCGCGTGCATCTTCACTGGATACCGCGCACACGAGCTGGTGTGGGAGTTCGTGGACGGTAAGTACCTTCCGACGAGCGTGATCGACCGCCCTGGCCGCCGCTTTCGGTTTGACGTGAACGGTGCTCCCTTGCTGATCTCTAATGCCGCGTGGCAAGGCGCTCCGGTGGAACCATATCAGTTCGTGATTTCCCGGCATATGCCGACACACGACAACCCTTACGGATTGCCATTGCTGTCCAGCTGCTTCTGGCCCTGGACATTCAAGACTGGAGGTTGGCGCTACTTCGTGAAGTACTGCGAGCGCCATGGTCTGCCGTGGCCTATCGGGCGTTATCCCGCTGGCACCAGCGAAAGCGAGCAAGACGACTTTGCCGCAGCCTTGGCCGGAATGATGGAGGCTGGCTATGTCGTGATGCAAGAGGGCAATGGAGTCGAGCTGCTTGTACCCAACAGCAGCGGCTCTGGCAACTTGCCCCAGCAGAACCTCATCAGCCTTTGCAACCGTGAGATGTCCAAGGCACTGACCAGCCAAGCGATGGTGGGCGAGCAGCTTGATGTAGGTGCGCGTGCAGCAGCTGATACAGCGAAGGCACGACAAAGCGAGGTTCATGACTCGGACCGCGATATCGCAGCAGCCAGCATGGCGCAAATCTTTAAATGGATCACGCTGTTCAACTTCGGTGAAGGTGTAGCCCCACCCACACTGGCTTTCTTCAAACAGGAAGCCGCTGGCAAAGACCGCGCATCCACCTACCAGATCGCAGCCAATATGGGTGCTCGCCCATCTCGCAAGGCCATGCTGGAAGAGCTGGACATTCCTGAGGCAGAAGACGATGCCGATGCGTTGCTGCCTATGTCCAAAGGCGCGGTAGCACCCAAGGCATCCGGCACAGGTGAAACACTGCCAGCCGTGGACTTCTCCGCTGTGGCCGGTTTCACTTTCGCCAAAGCGGCTGGCATGACTGAGGATGAAGCCATGCAGCTTGCCGCCGAAGCGGCCGACCAGGCGATCGAAGATCACATGATCGCGCCGGTTGCCCAAATGCTGGCTGAGTACGAGGCCGAGGGCAAAACGCTGGCCGAGTTCCAAACCGACTTTGCCAAGCTGGTAGGCGATATGGACGACGACGCCCTGCGTGAAGTACTGGACCGTGCCATCACCTATTCCATGCTGCGCGGCGCTGCCACGCAGGCCAACTAAGAGGTCCGGATCATGCAAACTGAAGAACCGGACACTCCAGTGGAACTCTCTGCTCTTGACAAGCTCGGCGTTGCCATTGAACAGGCACTTGATGCGGCGCCTGTCTCCGATGTGCTTTCCATCCTGACCGGTGCATTTGTGGGCCTCACTCTTGAAGTGGTGCGCCGCCAAGGCCATGACGTAAACCTTCCGGTCAAGGTGAATGGCGGCACAAATCGTGACATCACCATCCACGCACCGAAAGGTCCTAGTGAACAAGGCCTGGCGGAAACCGAGCTGCCTGCAAAGGCTTGAACCACGATGGAAAGAGGGTGGATTTTCAACAAAGGCGCACTGTGGATCGGTGCCCACTATTCCCCCTTCAATCGGCGCTGGTGCATCAACGTGCTGCCATGCGTCACTTTCTGGACTGCCATGCCAGGCGGCAAGGCACCCGATAGGAGCACCCGATGAAACGCATCTATATCGCTGGGCCTATGACAGGTCTACCCCACTTCAACTATCCAACCTTCAACGCCGCAGCCGAGCGCCTGCGCGCGCTTGGATTCGAAGTGGAGAATCCCGCCGAGAACCCGGAGCCACACTGCGGCTCCTGGCTGGGTTACATGCGGATGGCCTTGCGCCAGCTCGCACTATGTGACGGTGTTGCTCTCCTTCCTGGTTGGCAGGACTCACGCGGTGCACGCATTGAGCAACAGCTCGCTATACAGCTCGGCTTGGTTGTGGTTCCCGAGTCTGCGATCCAACATGGTCCGGAGTTCACTGATGCCTGATGTGCAGCCTTTCGGCGTCCAGTTCGGCCAAGCCATCGACTACCTGAAGGGAAAGCTGCCCGAGAGCACCCTCAAGTGGGACGATCTGGCCGGGCCAGTGCATGGCAAGGTATTCGCTGTGGCAGGCGCAGCCAGCACCGATCTGGTCGCCGATATCCAGCAATCTCTGGTGGATGCGCTCAAAAACGGCACCACCATCACCCAGTTTCGTAAAGACTTCGACGCGGCCGTCCAAAAGCATGGATGGTCCTACCGTGGAAAACGCGGCTGGCGCACAAGCGTCATCTTCGACACCAATATGCGCACCGCCCACATGGCAGGTCGCTGGCAACAGCTGCAGGCGGGCAAGGCAAAGCGGCCATTCCTTCAATACCGAACAGCTGGTGACGCCCGCGTGCGCCCTCAGCACCGCATGTGGAATGGTCTGATCTTTCCGATTGACGACGCTTTTTGGCAGACACATTACCCGCCAAACGGCTGGGGATGCCGCTGCACCGTCCGCGCCTATAGCCAAGCCGATCTGGATGACAACCAGTTGCAGGTCTCCAAGCCTTACCAGGTCAAGACACGCAACGTGGTCACCCGCGATGGTGAAGTGACAGATCAAGTACCTCTTGGCATTGATCCAGGCTGGGATCACAACGTGGGCCAGAGCTGGCTATCACCTGAGGTCGCCTTAGGTAACAAATTGGCCCGCCTGCCCATGGAGTTGCGCGGACCTATGACCGATAAAGCGATTTCACCGGCCTATCAAAAGGTGCTCAACGACGATTTCAAGGCGTTTAAAACTGCCATTGAAAAGCCGACTGGCGCCACCCAGACCGTTGGATTTATGGATAGCGGCATGATCAATGCCATAGAAGACAAGCTGCCCGACCTGAAGCTTGAATCCACCCTGGTCACAGCCGCAGACAACAAGACGCTGCACCTTGCTGGCACCCACAAGGCAAAGTCTCTGCAGGTTTGGCCTGATGAATGGATAGACAGCCTTCCCGAGCATTTCAGGAACTACCGCGCGGTCCTATTGGATACAAAAAGCGGGAACTTGGTTGTTATCCCTGAGGGGTCATTCAACGCGCGGACGCCCAAGATCGTGATCCGCTTGAACTATGCGTCCAAGAATGGCACGACTGCAGCGGTCGTTTCATTGGGCACGGCGCCACTAGGAGACCTTGCAAAGGCCTCTCAGTACGAAATCATTCTGGGTTCATTGAAGAAATAAAAAAGCCCACCGAGGTGGGCTTGGGTCAGGAAGGGCGCTACGTCTCCGTAATAACGATGCCACTTGGGCAGGGCGTCTGGCTGGTGCGTTTCCAGTCCACTGACTTGCCCAGAGTGTAGGAGCCCGCCCTGTTTTTTGCAATTGTTTGGTGTTTTTACCGCCACAGCCAGATCAATTTCCTGACATTTAATGGGCAAAAGTGCCCCGATTTATGGGCAGCTACTGGATCAAAATAAACGTTTCCTGCCAAAACCTCGAAAAAGCGCTAACTCATTGATCTAACGGCCTTTTTTTGATTTTCTCGGCCGTTTATGTGTGGATCAATTCAAACATCTCCCCCCTTGAACTCCTGCCATAGAGCCGGTGAAAAAGACATTCCAAGCTTCCCAAATCGGCCGTACCGCTAGCAAAGCACAAACGAATGACGCTGCATACCATTGAGTTCGAGACCATTTGGCTGGGTATGTTGTGTGCTGCATCTGAAACAGGTACTTGATCAATTAGCCTTGAAAGAGGAAACCTGAGGAGCTCTCTTGGAAGCCGTGCAATTAAGTTTAGTCGAGCAGACTCTACAAACCTGTTTGTTGAAGACAGGCAAAGGTGGTGTCCTGTAACCCACCGGACACTCGAAAAAGACCAGTTGACGATGACTAAGCAACAATGCGCAAATGACCCTACGCACCACCCTCGATTTCCTGCTCCAAGACTGGCTGGACACCACCGGCCTCACCAGCCGTGAGCGTTTTGCGGACCACAACCGTGAAACCTTTGATGCGGTGCTGGACACCTGCGAGCGCATTGCACGGGAGAAATACGCGCCATTCAACCGGCTGGTGGACACGCAGGAGCCTCACTTTGATGGCGAGAAGGTCACGCTGCCTCAGGCCACCCACGATGCGTTCAAAGCCTATGCCGAGTCCGGCATGTTGAGTGCCGCGCAGGACTACGACATCGGCGGCATGCAGCTGCCCTACAGCGTGGAGGCAGCAGCCAATGCATTTTTTGCCTGCGCCTCGGTCAGTATCGGCTCCAGCTTGCTGTCCGTGGGCAATGCCAATTTGTTGATGGCGCACGGCACCGAATTGCAAAAGCAGGTGTTCGCCCATAACGAGTTTTCGGGTCGCTGGGCCGGCACCATGTGCCTTAGCGAGCCGCAGGCAGGCTCGTCTCTGAGTGATGTGGCCACCCGCGCAGTGCCGGATGGGGAGGGCTTTGAGTCCGACCCGCTGGGCGCGCGTTACCGCCTGCGTGGCAACAAAATGTGGATCTCCAGTGGCGAGCACGAGCTCACGGAAAACATCGTGCACCTGGTGCTCGCCAAGATTCCGGATGCGGACGGCAAGCTGGTTCCGGGCACCCGCGGCATTTCGCTTTTTATCGTTCCCAAGAAAATGGTGAATGCGCAGGGTGAGTTGACGGGCGTGCGCAACGACGTGGCGCTTGCCGGGCTGAACCACAAGCTGGGTTGGCGCGGTACGACCAATACCTTGCTGAACTTTGGCGAAGGTAAGTTCCCCGTGGATGGCCAAGCGGGAGCCGTGGGCTACCTCGTGGGGCAGCCGGGCAAGGGTCTGGCGTGTATGTTCCACATGATGAACGAGGCCCGCATCGGCGTGGGCATTGCCGCCACCATGCTGGGCATGGCAGGCTACTACGCCTCGCTGGACTACGCCAAAAATCGCCCGCAAGGGCGCCCCATTACCGGTGCCGGCAAAGACGCCGCCGCTCCGCAAACCCGCATCATTGAGCATGCCGATGTGAAGCGCATGTTGCTCACGCAAAAAGCCTATTGCGAAGGTGCATTGGCCCTCGAGTTGTACTGCGCCCGCCTGATCGACGAACAACACACCGGTACCGCGCAAGACGCTGAAGAAGCCCGCTTGCTGCTTGAGGTGTTGACCCCGATTGCCAAAAGCTGGCCCAGCGAGTGGTGCCTGGAGGCCAACTCGCTGGCGATCCAGGTGCACGGTGGCTATGGCTATACCCGCGACTTTCCGGTGGAGCAGTACTGGCGCGACAACCGCCTGAACATGATCCACGAAGGCACCCACGGCATCCAAGCCATGGACCTGCTGGGCCGCAAAGTGCTGATGGAGGAGGGCAAAGGCCTCACGCTGCTAAGCCACCGCATCATGGCCACTGTCAACCGCTGCAATGGCATTCCCGCGTTGGCGCCACACGCCAAGGCGTTGGCCCGCGCATTGCAGGATGTGGGTGTCGCCACCCAGAAGGCCTGGTCTACCGGCGTACCGGGCGAGGCCTTGGCCAATGCAGTGCCCTACATGCAGGCTTTCGGCCATACGGTATTGGCCTGGATCTGGCTGGACGTGGCCGGTTGCGCGCTGGACAACGACCCGCAGCAGGAGTCCTTGGAGACTCAGGGGCATGTGGGGTGCGCAAAATTCTTCTTCCACTATGAGTTGCCAAAGATCAATGCCTGGCTGGGTGTGGTGCAATCGAGGGATCTGACTTGTGCAACATTCCCCGAAGGAGCTTTCTGATGGCATTTTTCAAGAAATACAACGGCACCACCAACGCCCGCTTGGTGCGCATGGAGCGCCTGATCTGGACGCTGATTTACGGTGGCCTGTTGGCCATGGTGCTGGGCTATTTCATCGACCAGCAGGAGGCGCAGGACGCAGCGCTGTTCTACAACCTGGGCGGCCTGGCGGTGGCCGGTGGCGTGGTGATGGTGTTCATCCGCTCACGCCTGCGCGAGGAATAGTCCCCGGGGTGACGGCATATCGCCGCCGGGACAGGCGGCGTGCACGGCACTGCGCACAATGCCGTCCACGTTTTTGACAACCAAGGGCAGACACCATGACACGCACCATCCAACAACTCTTTGACCTCACCGGCAAAACCGCGCTCATCACCGGAGGCTCCCGCGGCTTGGGCCTGCAGCTGGCCCATGCTTTGGGAGAAGCCGGCGCCAAGGTGCTGATCAGCTCGCGCAAAGCGGCGGATCTGGAAGAGGCGTGTGCCGAGTTGCAAGCCGCGGGTATCGACGCGCGTTGGGTCGCTGCCGACTGCGCCAAAGAGTCCGAGATTCAGCGCTTGGCGGATGAAACCCTGCAGCGCCTGGGCCATGTGGACATTCTGGTGAACAACGCCGGCGCCTCCTGGGGCGCACCCGCTGAGGACCATCCGCTGGAGGCCTGGGACAAGGTGATGAACCTCAACGTGCGTGGCTACTTTCTGCTGAGCCAGATCATCGCCAAAAAGAGCATGATCCCGCGCAAAACCGGTCGCATCATCAACCTGGCCTCGATTGCCGGGCTCAATGGCAATCCGCCGGCCATGCAAACCATTGCCTACAACACCTCCAAGGGCGCGGTCATCAACTTCACTCGCGCTTTGGCGGCCGAGTGGGGCAAGTACAACATCACCGTCAACGCGGTGTGCCCGGGCTTTTTCCCCAGCAAGATGACAGCCGGTTTGTTGCAAGCCATGGGTGAAGAGAACCTGGCGGCTGCCGCTCCACTCAAGCGCCTGGGCGACGACGAAGACCTCAAGGGCCTGTGTGTGCTCTACGCGTCCGACGCCGGCAAACACATCACCGGCCAATGGCTGGCGGTGGACGGGGGCGTGAGCGTGGTGACGGGCGGATGACCAGCCTCTGGGAAAAAGCGGTGGGCTTCGGCGTTGAGATTCCCTTCGTCACCCACCTCGGCTTTGAGCTCACGGTGTTTGAGGGCGGGCGCTCTGAGATCCGCTACACACCACGGCCTGAACACCTGAACTCCTTCAACGTCACACACGGTGGCGCGCAGATGACCCTGCTGGATGTGACCATGGCGAGCGCTGCGCGCAGTGAAACTCCAGAGCTCGGCGTAGTCACTATTGAGATGAAAACCAGCTTCATGCAACCCGCTGTCGGCGCCCTGACCGCCAAGGGCGAACTCATGCACCGCACCGCCACCATGGCCTTTACCCAGGCCACGGTCTATGACGCAAACGGAAAAGCCTGTGCCCACGCAACCGGCACCTTCAAGTACATGAAACGCCTGGCCACCGGCGCACGCAGCGTGAACGCACTGAACGCACCGGGCACCGGCATTGCCACCGACTAGCGCTTTATGGGCCGAATTGGCCTCTGGCGCCCGTTGAATATGCGCGAGCAGCTATCAAAAGAATAGCGTTTGAGGAGACAGCATGCACAGCGAAACCGATTTCCCGGCGACCCACACGGTGTTCAACCAGGCCGAGCCCTTGGCAGATACCGATCTGCTGGCGGGCAACCGCGCCTTGCAGAGCGCACTGGCGTTTCATGCTCCGGGCATGGATACGTCTGCGCTGCAATCGCTGGGCGTGCTAATGGGCAGCCGCGCCATGCAGACCCATGCGCGCTTGGCAAACACCCACCCTCCGGTACTCCACAGTCACGACCGGCTAGGGTGCCGGGTGGACCAGGTGGAGTTCCACCCCAGCTACCACGCGCTGATGGATGCAGCCGCCCAAGCCGGCCTGCATGGCAGCCCCTGGGACCCGACGGCGGGTGAGGGCGCCCACCTGCGGCGGGCGGCTGCATTCATGCTGTTCACCGAGGCTGAGCCGTCCATCCTGTGCCCCATTTCCATGACTTACGCAGTGCTACCGGCGCTGCGGGGCAACCCGGCCGTGTTTGACGCCTGGGCACCGGGCCTGATGGCGCGGGCCTATGACCCCGGGTTCAAGCTCTACCGCCACAAACGCGGCCTGACCATGGGCATGGGCATGACCGAGAAGCAGGGCGGCTCGGACGTGCGGGCCAACACGACGCAAGCCATCCCCGACGGTGAGGATGCATGGGGCCCGCGCTTCAAGTTGCTGGGGCACAAGTGGTTTTTCTCGGCCCCCATGTGCGACGCCTTTCTGGTGCTGGCGCAAAGCCCGGCGGGCTTGTCCTGCTTTTTTGTGCCGCGTATCCTGCCCGACTTCGCGGATCCGCAGTCACCCGGCACGGTGAATGCCATCCGCATCCAGCGCCTGAAAGACAAGCTGGGCAACCACGCCAATGCCAGCTCGGAAGTCGAGTTCCAGCACGCCACGGCGTGGCTGGTGGGCGTGGCGGGGCGCGGTGTGCCGCAGATTCTGGAGATGGGCACCATGACCCGGCTGGACTGTGCCTTGGGCACCACCGGCCTGATGCGCCAGGCACTCAGCATCGCGCTGCACCACACCGCGCAGCGCCAAGCCTTCGGCAAGGCCCTGATCGAGCAACCGCTGATGCGCAACGTGCTGGTAGACCTTGCTATCGAATGCGAAGCAGCTTGCGCACTCTCCATGCGGCTTGCCAGCGCTTTTGACCATGCATCTGATCCGCACGAACTATTGATGGGCCGCCTGCTGACGCCGGTGGCCAAGTACTGGATCTGCAAGCGCGGCGCAGCTTTTGCCCAAGAGGCCATGGAGTGCCTGGGCGGTAACGGCTATGTGGAAGAGGGTGGGGAAGGCACCATGGCCCGCATCTACCGCGAGATGCCGCTCAACTCTATCTGGGAAGGCGCCGGCAACATCATGGCGCTGGACCTGCTGCGCGCCCTGCGCAAGGGCGATAACGCTGCAGCCCTGGCCCGTGAACTCGCGCCCGCCCGTGGCGCCCACCCTGCACTCGACCGGCTGGCAGCGTCCTTGCCCACCCGTGTGGAGCTCATGGCTACCGAGATGGAAGCTCGCCGCCTCGCACAAGACGTGGCACTTGCCGTGCAAGCTGCGCTCTTGTACCAAACGGCTCCCTCTGCGGTGTTCGAGGCGTTTTGTGATTCCCGGCTGGGTGGCAACTGGGGCTACAGCTTCGGAACCCTGGGTGCTGCGGTGGATTGTGACGCCATCCTGCAGCGCGCCATGCCCTATTGATTTTTCTGGAGAAACCCATGACAGACCTCATTCTTCATCACTACCCCACCTCGCCTTTTTCTGAAAAGGTGCGTCTGGTGCTGGGCTACAAACAGCTGGCTTGGAAGTCCGTCATCATCCCGGCCATCATGCCCAAACCCGATGTGGTGGCCCTGACCGGCGGCTACCGCAAAACGCCGTTCCTGCAGATCGGCTCCGACGTGTATTGCGACAGCGCCCTGATCTGCGAAGTGCTGGAGCAGCTGCGCCCCACGCCGACCCTCTACCCCGAAAACGACAAGGGCTTGAGCCGCATCGTTGCGCAGTGGGCGGACAGCACTTTGTTCTGGGCCGCCATGGCCTACAACCTGCAGCCCAAAGGGGCGGCCAGCATGTTTGAGGGCGCGCCCCCCGAAGCTGCCAAGGCCTTCGGCGCCGACCGCGCCGCCATGTCCAGCGGCATGACGCGCCTGCGCCCGGGTGACGCTGCTGCGGCCTACAAGAGCTACTTGCGCCGCATCGCCAGCATGCTCGAAGGCCAGGACTTTTTGTTGGGGCAAGTCCCCTGCGTGGCGGACTTTGCCGCTTACCACCCCCTGTGGTTCACCGCCAAACGGGTACCGGTGATGGCCGACATCCTGAACGCAACCCCTTCGGTACAGGCATGGATGGCACGCATGGCGGCCATCGGCCACGGCAGCTTAGAGAAACTGTCTGCTACAGAAGCCATAGCAGCTTGCGCGCAATCCGCGGGCACTACGGCCCCTTTGGACACCTATTTCCAGGACGAGCACGGCATTCCTCTGGGTAGTGAAGTGACCATCGCCGCCGAAACCTTCGGCCAGGAAGCTACCGCCGGCACCTTGATTGCCGCCACCCGCACCCGCTTTACGCTGAAGCGTGTGGACGAGCGTGCCGGCACCGTACATGTGCACTTTCCGCGCATCGGCTATGTGCTCAAGGCGGCGCAGGCATGAGCTTGGATATCCAATGGCAGTGGCTCACATTTAATGCACTGAGCCGCGGGCAGTTGTATGAATTGCTGCGCCTGCGCAGCGAGGTGTTTGTAGTCGAGCAGAACTGTGTGTTCCAGGATATGGATGGACTGGACGACAAAGCCATGCACCTTCTGGGAGTGAGGGTGGTTGCGGGTTCTGCGCAGGTCAAGGAGGAGCCCGCACAGCGGGCGGGGGACACGGAGCAGAGCCCGCTGCCACCCTCACTCCCCGGCGGGTCTGTTGGGCAAACCAAGACAGAACTCATCGCCTACGTGCGCTGCTTCCCCGCCGGAGTCACCTTTGACGAAGCCAGCATAGGCCGCGTGGTGACCAAGCCCGACGCCCGCGGTGGTGGTCTCGGCCACTTGTTGATGGCTGAGGCCGTCAAAGCGCTGGAAGGCGAGTGGGGCCCTCAACCGATTCGCATCGGCGCGCAAGCCCACCTCAAGTCCTTTTACGAGCGTCATGGCTTTGTGGACGTGGGCAAGCCCTACATCGAAGACGGCATTCCGCACCTGGAAATGCTGCGCGGCGCCTGAAAAGCAGCGCTGACCCAACCCAATAACGAGGAGAACCCTGTGATTCCAAACTTTCAAGGCAAAACCGCTGTACTGACAGGTGCCGGCTCCGGCTTCGGGCTGGAATGTGCGCGCATAGGCGCCCGGCTGGGCATGAACCTGGTGCTCGCTGACGTGCAGCAAGACGCGCTCGACAAGGCGGTTGCTGAAATGGAGGCCGCAGGCGCTCAGGTGCTAGGCATGCGGGTCGACGTGTCGCAGGCTGCACAGGTGGAGGCGCTGGGTGCCGCCACGCTGCAGCGCTTTGGCGCGCCGCACCTGGTATTCAACAATGCCGGCGTGGGGGCAGGGGGCCTGATCTGGGAGAACACCGCCCGCGACTGGGAATGGGTGCTGGGCGTCAACCTCATGGGCGTGGCCCACGGCGTGCGGGTGTTTACCCCGATGATGCTGGAAGCCGCCCAACAAGACCCTGCTTGGCAGGGCCACATCGTCAACACTGCCAGCATGGCGGGCCTGTTGAACGCCCCCAACATGGGGGTTTACAACGTGAGCAAACACGCCGTGGTGTCGCTGAGCGAGACCCTGTACCAGGACTTGGCGTTGGTCACCGACCAAGTGTCTGCCAGCGTGCTGTGCCCCTTCTTTGTGCCGACCGGCATCAGCCAGAGCGAGCGCAACCGTCCCTCGGATGCGGCTCCAGCCCAACTCACCCGTAGCCAGATGATCGGCCAGGCCATGACCGACAAGGCAGTGACGAGTGGCAAGGTGACTGCCGCACAGGTGGCGCAAATGGTGTTCGATGCCGTGGCCGAAGGCCGTTTCTACATCTACAGCCACCCCAAAGCCATAGGCTCCGTCCAGACCCGCATGGAAGATGTGATGCTGGCCCGCAACCCTACCGACCCTTTTGCCCATAAGCCCGAATTGGGCATGGAACTGCGAAAAGCCCTGCGAACTCCAGCCTGAAGCGCGGCAGCTTGAGGTAGAGTAATCTCCAACGCAGAGGCATCATTTTTGATGCAGCCAACTTGGAGCCATCGATGCGCTGGAAAGCCCTTACCCGCCGGTTTCTTCTACTCGCAGGCCTGGCCTCCGTGGGGCTCAGTGCTTCTGCTGCGGGCCTGCAAGTTCAGGTGCAGGACAAGAACGGCAAACCCCTGCCCAATGCGGTCGTGTTTCTGGAGTCGGCAGACGCCAAGTCGGCCTCCAAACCACTCAAGGGCGTTGAGGTGGTACAGGCTGCCAAGCAGTTTTCCCCTGCGGTAACGGTGGTAACCACGGGCACCTCGATTCTTTTTCCTAACAACGACACGGTGCGGCACCACGTGTATTCGTTTTCCCCCGCCAAGACCTTTGATTTGAAGCTGTACGCCGGTGTACCGGCCAATCCCGTGGTGTTCGACAAGAGCGGCATCGCGGTGCTGGGCTGCAACATCCACGACAACATGGTTGCTTGGGTGGTGGTGGTGGACACGCCCTATTTCGGAAAAACCGATGCCCAGGGCCATCTCACCATCGATGCACCCGCCGGCAGCTACAAGCTGCGCACTTGGCACGCCAGCTTGCCAACCGGCGCAGCCGCCGCAGAGCAGGCCCACACCGTCGGCGGTGGCAATGCGCCGGTCGTCATCAAACTCGCGGGGAGTGCGGCTTGATTCTGGGTAGGATTTACGACCGGTGGGGAGTGGGAACCAAATTCGTCGCGTTCTCACTGGTACTTTTGTTGCTGATCCAGGCTGCGGTGTACGGCGTGGTGCAAGTCAACGTCGAACGCAACGTGCGTGGGCAGGTGAAGCAGGAGTTGGTGATCGGCGACAAAGTTTGGTGGCAGCTGCTCGACCAGAACGCCCAACGACTGCGCTTCGGTGCAGAGGTGGTTGCCAAGGATTTCGGTTTCCGCTCGGCACTGGGCTCCGGAGACACTGAGACCCTGAGATCCACGCTGGAAAACCATGGTGGACGGGTGAATGCAACGGTCACGGCATTTCTTGACCCGCAGTTTGCGCTGCAGGCCACCGGTTTTGAGATGGCCGCCCAGGACAAGCTGTCCCCGGTTCTGCATCGCGTGGCGATGGAACTGGGGCAGGGTGAACTGACTTACAAGATCGAGCTGATTGATTCCAAGCTCTTTCAGTTTGTGATGGTGCCGGTCAAAGCGCCACTCACCATAGGCTGGGTGCTGATGGGCTTTGGACTGGAGCAGGCTGAAGCGGATCGCATGTTTCAGCTCTCCGGGGTACACATTGCATTGCTCAGTGAAAGTCGCAAGCTGTTGCTGAGCAGTCTTCCGGCGTCTCTGCACCCCCAACTCACTGAGCTGGGCTCTTCCGCGGACCTGGTGTTGGGGCATGACACGCTGGTGGTAGAAAACAGTGCGGTGCGTGCACAGGCGAAAGGCATTCAGACCTACGTGCTTCGCTCGCTCGATGACGTCGTGGCTCCCTACCGGAAAGTGCAGTTGGCTTTGTTGCTGATCACCGCGGTTGGTCTGGCACTTTTTGCAATAGGTAGCGCCCTGCTTGCGCAGCGTGTAACTGTTCCGTTGCGCTCCTTGGCCGGAGCGGCAGAGCAACTCAGCCGCGGAGACTATTCGCATTCTTTGCCGGCCATGCGCCACCGGGACGAGGTCGGGGACTTGTCCCGCGCGTTTGACCAGATGCGCACCAGCATCCAGGGCCAGCAACATGAAATCATGCAGCTGGCTTATTGGGATCGACTGACCGGTCTGCCCAACCGCACCCAGTTTCGCGACCTCATCAAGCAATCCATTCAGGCCAGCAGCGCAGGGGGCGGCCCGGCTCATCCAGTCACCGTGATCATGCTGAACCTGGACCGCTTCAAACACGTCAATGATGTACTGGGCTATGCCTTCGGCGACCAGCTGCTCAAGGCCGTGGCAGACCGCTTGTCCACCCACATTACGCCGGATGTGGGCACCGTGGCGCGTTTGGGAGGGGACGAATTCGCGGTCATGGTGGAAGATCAGGATGCCACCCAGGCCACCCCGATTGCCCACCGCATTGCCACTGCCTTTGAGGCCCCGCTCAAGCTGGAAGACCAGACCGTCGATCTGAGTGCCGGCATCGGCCTCGCATCCTGGCCTCAGCATGCGCAGGACGTGGACATGTTGCTCAGCCGTGCCGAGATTGCCATGTACGTGGCCAAACGCAAGACGACCGGCATCCAGATTTACGACCCTGCACTGGATTCATCCAGTACCCAGACCCTGTCCTTGCTGACCGAGCTGCGCCATGCAGTGGAAGACGGTCAGTTGCGTCTCTATTTGCAGCCCAAGCTCAACCTGTCTGATAACACGGTGATTGCTGCCGAAGCACTGGTACGCTGGCAGCACCCTGTGCGTGGCTTGGTGCCGCCCATGCAGTTCATTCCGTTTGCGGAGCAGACCGGCTTTGTCCGGCAGCTCACACTGTGGATGTTTGAAGAAGTTGCCAAGGAGTTGCCGCGCTTGCGGGCTGACGGCCGCCCCCTGCGGGTAGCCATCAACCTGTCTACCCGTGACCTGCTGGACCAGGACTTCCCGGCCAAGCTGGATGCCATGATGCTCAAGCACAACGCACCGACCAACGCCTTCTGCCTGGAAATCACCGAGAGCGCCATCATGGACGACCCGCAGCGTGCGGAGGCCACCTTGAATCGTCTCTCGGAACGTGGATTCAAACTCTCGATTGACGACTTCGGCACCGGCTATTCGTCCTTGGCCTACCTCAAGCGGTTGCCGGTCAATGAACTCAAGATCGACAAATCGTTTGTGATGGGCATGGAGAACGACGAGAGCGACGCCAAGATCGTGCGCTCCACCATCGATCTGGCGCACAACCTGGGCCTGAGCGTGGTGGCTGAAGGAGTAGAAAACCAGGCCATTCTGGACAAACTCGTGGAATTGCAATGCGACGAGGCTCAGGGCTACTTCATGAGCAAGCCGATCCCGCTGCCTGATTTCATTGCCTGGCGCGCCAAACACCAGGCGTCGCAGGCTGCTTGATCTACGCGGCCTCTAGCAGGCCGGCCCAGCGATAGCGGTAGCTTGCAGCCACCCGGTAAGTGCTGAGCTGCACACCCACGGTGTCTTCCAGATTCACGCCGTAGCCGCCTCCCATGGTGATGACCGCCGGAATCCGGCGCTGCCAGCACCAGTCCAGCACACGGCGGTCGCGGGCCTCCAGACCATCGGCCGTGAGCTTCAAGCGGCCGAGCCGGTCGCCCTCGTGCGGGTCCGCACCCGCCAGAAAAAACACCATGCCGGGGGTGAAGCGGCCTTCGAGCTCCTGCAAGGCATGCTCCAGCGTGCTCAGGTACTCCGCGTCCGCGCAGCCATCGGGCAACGGAATGTCGAGGTCGCTGTCCTCCTTTCGGAAGGGGAAGTTTTTGTCACCGTGCAGTGAAAGTGTGAACACCGATTCGTCGTCCCGGAAGATGCTGGCCGTGCCGTTGCCTTGGTGTACGTCAAGGTCAATCACCGCCACTTGCAAGGGTTGCCGGCGGCTGCCATCGGGGTGGCGCCTGCGGCCCCATTCGGCTTGCAGCACGCGGGCGGCCACTGCCAGATCATTGAACACACAAAAGCCACCGCCCTTGTGGGCATAGGCGTGGTGCGTGCCGCCGGCAAGGTTGGCCGCCAAGCCCTCAATCATTGCCACACGTGCCGCAGCCACGGTAGCACCCACCGAGCGCAGGGCGCGTTCGGCCATGGCGGGGCTCCAGGGGAAGCCGATTTCGCGCAGCACGGCGGGCTCGGCGGTGCCCTGAAGAATGGAATCTATGTAGGCCGGCGTATGCACCAGCGCCAACTCGCCCTCGGTGGCAGCGGGTGCTTCTGTTAGCTGGATGGACGGCAGCTCTGCGGCGATGCGGTCCCGCAGCATGCGGTACTTGGCCATGGGGAAGCGGTGGCCCTCGGGCAAGGGCAAAACGAACTGGTCGGAGTAAAAGGCCTGCATGCGGGGATTGTGGCAAACCACGACCATCCACGGGCCTTGAGGGCTATGAGTTGGGGCCATCCATCAGGGGCTTGTAAATAGCGCCCGAAAAAATGAGAAAATACGCGTTTTCACACCAACCTCAACAGGATCGCCACATGGGCAACAAAATCTTTACCGAAGCCGACCGCAAAGCCACTCCCGCACCCAAGCCCCTGCCTGGCTACACCCTGCCTACCGCAGGTCGCGGTCAGCGCATCAGCTTGGAACGTGGTGTTGCAACTCGCAGCAAGAAGAACCCCGGCAAGCGTCACCGCTAAGCCCTGCATCCGCTGGCGACCCCGCGTCGCCGCATGCAAAACAAAAAGGCCCTCTCTTGAGGGCCTTTTGCTTTTGGGGCGATGCGCTGTTAGTTTGAGGGTCAGCATGACACCGATATTGATGCGGTTTTGTTTATCTTTTTGAATGGCTGCAACAGGCTGTAAGCAGCCGTTAACGTTGACGCTTTCCGGCACGCAGCAAGCGCCGCGAAGCGGCAACCTGCTGCTGCGTGTCTGCGACGAGCAACCTGTTATGCATAAATGCCCCGAAGCTTGGAAACCGTAGCTTGATGTTCGCTGCCAACAAGCCCGAGAGTCTGATGAAACCTGAACCCCGATTTCTTGATTTGCGCAGCGTCGAGTGCTAGACCAGCATGCTTTTTTGCATTCAGCTTGTCTTTGAGTGCGGCGCTTATGAAGCTAAAAGCCGCGTGCCATTTGAAAATGTCCAGAGGAAATATCAGATCGGCGTGCCGTTCCTGAAGAGTTGCCAAGGCTGATTGATACTCAGACTCCAACCCTTTGGCAGCGACTAGATATGGGTAATCAACGTACATCGTTGTCTTGTGTAGCGGTCTTTCCCGTTCAATCGCCAGAATACTCTTCATCGTCATTACACAGCTAGCTAGGTCTTCAAGCGCGATGTAGGCATAGGCGCGTGCGCTCAAAGCGCGGGCATCTTCGAAGTCACCCTGCTTCGTTTCAAAGTAGCGCTCAACAAGTTGTAGTCCAACGTTGGGATACGTCTTACAAATTGTCAAAGCTTGAATCACGAGATATTGGTCACTTTGCGTGCGAGAACGCGCGAGCTTAGCGAGGAAATCCTTCTCGATCTCCGCATTCCACTCTTGATTTCGAAACCAATCAGTCGCTGTCATAGCTGTGGTGCATAACGTGCGCGGTAAGCGGACCAGCCAGCGGAGCTGGCGCAGGTCCGCTTGACCAATCGGTTATGCAGATGCCGCGGTGCGAACAGCATGAAAAACCAAGCCCTTCTTTGAATCAGCCTCTGCCAGCAATGCGGCACCTTGAAGAGATGCCCGAGCATGGAACCATTCAGTTGCCGCCTCGACTACAGACGCAGGAGAGTCAACGTCCAGCCTTCTTTGCACATGACACTTGCTTTCGGTGGGCGATGCCTCCGAGCCAAGCGCGTGGAAGTAGACCCCCATGTTCAAGCAATAAGCGCCGCCGCCCCAAGGCGACTTCTGGACATTGAAAACAGCAACGCTTTCACCTTGATCCTTGCGCCACGTCGCGTTGGATTTCTTGAAGCCGGAAGCCTTCAGCAGCGGGTGAATTGACGCGATGAACGATTCAGCGTCCATTGGTTTATGCATAACTTGATTTAGACCGCAAAAGTGCGGAATAACATAGCCTGATTCTCATTGTGCGCGCATCCCTTGCAGCTGCTAAGTGATTGTTTTTGCTTGATTTTCGGCAGTATATGACTTGATATGCAATCCATTAACAAACCGTGAAACCCCGCAAGACCGCTGAATAACATGGCAGTCAGCAAGGCGGTGCATGCAGTGTCAGTCCGCTAAGCGGTTGATCTGTATGGGTATTTTTCCGCTTTGGGTGGATGGTTCACGAATAACATTCTTGCAAACCACGCAAACTCCCTCGCTAGGAGACACGTTGGCAAACCAACGGAAATGTCGGCTTCCGCTGCAAAGCAGTCGAGGCAATGCCTAGAGACCTGCAACGCCAGAATCTCAAAATGATCGGCTGACTGCTAAGAGGCGCTCATAGGGATTCATGCATTGATCAAACCGCATACACCGCCTCCCAAGACGCAAAGCCTTTCACCTCAATCGGATTCCCACTCGGGTCGCGGAAAAACATGGTGGCTTGCTCGCCGGGCTGGCCTGCAAAGCGCACTTGGGGCTCCAGCACAAAGGCCACCTTGTGCTGCCTCAGGCGGTCTGCCAGGGCATTCCAGTCGTCCATCAGCAGGATCACACCCAAGTGCGGCATGGGCACCATGTGCGCGCCGACCTTGCCGGTGTTGGTGGTGTGGAAGGGCTCGCCCAGATGGAGTGAAATCTGGTGGCTGAAGAAATCAAAGTCCACCCAGGTGTCGGTGCTGCGGCCTTCGCGGCAGCCCAGCACGGTGCCGTAGAAGGCACGGGCCTCGTTCAGATCGCGGACATGAAAAGCCAGATGAAACAGTGCGCGCATGGCATCCTCACAAAACACAGTGCGGCCAATGGTAGCCGCCTTATTGCAGGGTCGAAGGTGCCACACCCAGCCGCCACAGCGTGGTGACTTCGCGGCTGCGGGCGGGGTGCAAGGCATCCTGCGCATCCAGCGCTTTGGCGTGTTGCGGGCGGGAGTCAAAACGGCCCAGCACCACGAGGCCGGCGGCCCCGATGGCATCGGCCAGCATGGTGGCGCTGCGCAGGCCCAGGCGTTCTGCCAAGTCCGAGATGATGAGCCAGCCTTCGCCGCCCTCTAGCAGGTGGGCGGGCAACCCCGCCAGAAACGCCAGCAGCATGCGGCTGTTTTCGTCATAAACGGCGTATTCCACAGGCGCACTGGGGCGCGCGGGCAGCCAGGGCGGGTTGCAGACCACCAGGTTGGCGCGGCCTGCGGGAAACATGTCGGTCTGCTGCAGATCTATGCCAGCATTCACCCCCAAGCGGGCAAAGTTTTCCGTGGCGCAGGCCATGGCGCGAGCGTCCTGGTCGGTGGCGACGATGTGCATGTCCTGTCGCCGGGCCAGCACCGCAGACAACACGCCGGAGCCGGTGCCTATGTCAAAGGCCACAAAGGGCAGGGCGTCGCGCACGTCGCTACCCGACTGGGCGGGCAGGGGAGCGGCGGCTACCAAGTCCACATATTCACCACGCACCGGCGAGAACACGCCGTAGTGAGGGTGAATGCGGTTGTCGGGCCCGGTGCCCAAAGCGGCTATTTCGACGCCGTTTTTGCGCCACTCGCTAGCGCTGCGCATGCCCAGCAGGTCGCGCAGAGAGGCGACGCTGGCCGGCTCGTCTGCCGCAGCAGCGCCCCAGGCCTGGGTGCAAGCCAGCTTGGCATCCGGCGCGCGGCGCAGGGGGATGGCATAGTCCGCATCAAACGGCAGCAGCACCATCGCCAGAATGCGGGCGCGCTGGGCTTGGGCTTGGCGGTGCAAATGAAACACTTGTGGGTCCATCGCTGCGTCGGCAGACGTGGCTGGCTGTGCTTTGGCAGGCGCTGCACCCCGGTTTTTGCGCCGGGGTGGGGTGTCTATGCGGCGCTGCAGAGCTTGCAGGAGTTGGCGGGCGTTGTTGAAGTCGCCGCGCCACAAGAGCGCTGTGCCGCCGCAGGCCAACTGGTAGGCGGCGTCGGCCGTCATGGTGTCGTCGGCCAACACCACTTTGGCCGGGGCTGCAGCACCTCGCTCCGAGCGCCAGAGGGCGGAGCAGGGCTGGCCATGTTCGGTCCAGTGCAAAAGCGGGCGGGGGGTGGCAGAGGGCAGGGTGCCGACGCTGTGGGTAGAAGAAAGCATCGGATTGCCGTCTGAGAGGGAAGGACAGCGTTTGTAACCCAGAAACCCGGAATGCGGCTGCCTTTATGGGAAGTTGGTGTATTTTTTCAAGATTGCGTCGTAGACACCATTGGCTTGGATGGTTTTCAGACCGGTGTTGAACCGGTCACGCAAGTCGGCATCCTTGAAAACCGCTTTGCGCGGCGTGGCAGGAAACACCTGATGGATGGTGACAGGCCTGCTGACATCAATCTTGGGGTCGAGCTGGCTACTGAAATAGTGCAGGATGCGACGGTCCCCCACGATGACATCGACCCGCTCAGTGAACAGCAAGTTGGTCTGAATGATCTGCTGAGAATACTCGTTGTAGTTGGCGTGCACCCGGGCGACTGCACTGAAACGCGGGCCCAGCGTCAGGCTGGCGTTTTGAAAAGCAGCGACCGAATAGCCCGAAAGGTCCTCGATACGCCGGATGGCCAATTTGCGTGCAGTCAGGGACAAGGCGACGTTCTGGTAATTCAAATACGGCTCTGAGAAGAAGCCGTCCCCGCCTATGCCTTCATCCACGCTCAGCAACACGTCCAGTTGGCCGGCCCGTTGCAACATCAGTCCGCGTGCCGGTGGCAATTGTTGAGGCCGCATGGTCAACCCTACCGCGGCGAGTGCCTCCCTCGCTATGTCGACTTCCAGGCCGGTTGCACCGCCGTCCATCGCGTAAGGTGGCCTGTTCAAGCCCATGCCCACCGTTACGGTTTGGGATTGCGCAAACGCCATACCGGCCGCAAGAGTTGCCGCTAGGAGATAGACCCGCAAGCGCAGGATATGGTGCCACCGCATGGTGCCAGTGTAAGGCGCTTGCGTGTGGCACACTCCCGCCCTTGATCGATTTCCCCTGCCGGTGTCAGACCGGCTTTTTTCGCAATGCAGAAAATCATCGCGCAAATTGCGCAAGAAATCCGTGTACGCCCCCAGCAGGTCGAGGCCGCCGTGGCCTTGTTGGATGGCGGCGCCACCGTGCCCTTCATCGCCCGCTACCGCAAGGAAGTGACGGACGGGCTGGACGACATCCAGCTGCGCGAGCTGGAGGCCCGCCTGAGCTACCTCCGCGAGCTGCGCGACCGCAAAGAAGCGGTGGTCAAAAGCATTGAAGAACAAGGCAAGCTCACACCCGCCTTGTTGGCCGCCATCGACGCGGCTGCGACCAAGCAGGAAGTGGAAGACATCTACCTGCCTTTCAAGCCCAAGCGCCGCACCAAGGGCATGATTGCCCGCGAAGCCGGCATTGAGCCGCTTGCGGACAAGCTGTACGCCAACCCGCAGCTGGTGCCCATGGACGAGGCACAGGCCTTTGTGCTCAAGGAAAAAACCGAAGCCGGCGACGACTTCACCACCGTGCTGGCAGTGCTGGACGGCGTGCGCGACATCTTGAGCGAGCGCTGGGCGGAAGACCCAGTGCTGGTGCAAGACCTGCGCGAGTGGCTGTGGCAAGAGGGCTTGTTCCGCTCCAAGCTGATGGACGGCAAGGACGAGAACAACACCGACGTGTCCAAGTTCCGCGATTACTTTGACTACGATGAACCCATTGGCCGCGTGCCCAGCCACCGTGCGCTGGCGGTGTTCCGGGGCCGCTCGCTGGATATCCTGGATGCCAAACTGGTGTTGCCGGAACCTGTGTCAAATATGGCAGTAGCGCCCGCAGTATCTGCGCAAGCAGCTACGAATTCTGTAGCAAAACGGCCTGCAGCGGTGGTGTCTTTGGCGGAAGGCCGCCTGGCGCTCAAGCTGGGTTGGATCCATCAGGGCCGCCCCGGCGATGACTTGATCCGCAAGTGCGTGGCCTGGACCTGGAAGGTCAAGCTCAGCCTGTCCACCGAGCGCGACCTGTTTGCCCGCCTGCGGGAAGACGCCGAGAGGGTGGCCATCAAGGTGTTTGCCGACAACCTGCGCGACCTGCTGCTGGCAGCCCCTGCTGGCCCGCGTGTGGTGATGGGTCTGGACCCCGGCATCCGCACCGGTGTGAAAGTGGCGGTGGTCGATGCCACCGGCAAGCTGGTGGACACGGCCACCGTATTCCCCCACGAGCCTCGCAAGGACTGGGTAGGCTCGCTGCATACCTTGGGCAAGCTGTGCGCCAAACACAGCGTGAACCTGATTGCCATCGGCAACGGCACCGCCAGCCGCGAGACGGACAAGCTGGCTGCTGACTTGATCAAACTCTTGGCCAAGATGGCTGACCAGGCCGGTGCGCCTGAGATCAAGGTCGACAAAGTGGTGGTGAGCGAGGCGGGCGCCTCGGTGTACTCCGCCAGCGAATATGCTTCTCAAGAGATGCCCGATGTGGACGTGAGCCTGCGCGGCGCGGCCTCCATCGCCCGCCGTCTGCAAGACCCGCTGGCAGAGCTTGTGAAGATCGACCCCAAGAGCATAGGTGTGGGCCAGTACCAGCACGATGTGAACCAAAGCGAACTGGCGAAGACGCTGGACGCGGTGGTCGAAGACTGCGTGAACTCGGTGGGTGTGGACCTGAACACCGCCTCCGTGCCGCTGCTCAGCCGTGTATCTGGCCTGTCAGGCACCGTGGCCAAGGCCGTGGTGCGCTGGCGCGAGTCCAACGGCGCCTTCGGTAGCCGCCAAGACTTGATGAAGGTGACCGGTTTGGGTGCCAAAACCTTTGAGCAAAGCGCAGGCTTTTTGCGCATACGCGGCGGCAGCAACCCGCTGGACATGACGGGCGTGCACCCCGAAACCTACCCGGTGGTGGAGCAAATCATGTCCAAAACCGGCAAGCCGGTCGCCGAGATCATGGGTCGGGCCGACATGCTCAAGACGCTCAAGCCCGAGCTGTTTGCCAACGAGCAGTTTGGTGTGATCACCGTCAAAGACATCTTCACCGAGCTGGAAAAACCCGGCCGCGACCCGCGCCCGGACTTCAAGGTGGCGCGCTTCAACGACGGCGTGGAAGACATTGCCGACCTGAAGGAAGGCATGATTCTGGAGGGCACCGTGAGCAACGTGGCCCAGTTCGGCGCCTTCATCGACCTGGGCGTGCACCAGGATGGTCTGGTGCATGTAAGCCAGCTGGCGCACAAGTTTGTGAACGATGCGCGCGAGGTCGTGAAGACCGGCGACATCGTCAAAGTGCAGGTGGTGGAAGTGGATGTGGCCCGCAAGCGCATCGGCCTTACTATGAAAATAGGAGCTGCTCCCGCAGGTGCCAAGGGCGCTGGAGGCCAAAGAGCCGGTGATAACCGCTACCAGGGCCCTGCCCGTGGCGAGCGCCAGGTCGGCCGCTACCAGGACAGCGCACCGGCTGCCGGTAACGCCATGGCAGCAGCATTCGCCAAGCTCAAGCGCTGAGTCTTTGCCAGCACGCGGCGCTCTCTGCAGGCCATAATCGAGCGGTCATCGTTTGTAGTTTGCGGAAGGCACGTCATGAATCTCAGCGCGTTGCTGGAGCAGCAGTTCCACCTGCCCAGCATTCCCAAAGTGGTCGCCTTGCTGCTGAACGAACTGGAACGCCCGGAGCCAGACCTCCACAAAATCAACCGGCTGATCAGCACCGACCCGGCGCTGACCACCCGTTTGCTGCAGCTCGCGAACTCCAGCTTCTTCCAGCAATCCGGCAAGATCAGCACCGTATCGGAAGCTCTGGCCCTGCTGGACTTGAGCCATGTGCAGACCATGGCGCAGGCTGCAGCAGCGGCGGCCTCGCCCAAGGCGGTGCCCGGCATTCATTTGCCGCAGTTCTGGGACTACAGCCTGAACGTGGCCAAGCTCTCGCGCTCGCTGGCCACCTTGGTGAGGCTCAACCCACAAGCCGCCTTCACAACCGGACTGATTCACGCGGTAGGCGAACTCGCCATGCATCTCGCCATGCCCGAGGTGTGCGCCATGCTGGACAACGAAGTGCCCGCCCTCGGCCTGAACCGTGCGTTTGTAGAGCGCAGTGTGCTGGGCTACTGCTATGCCAGCGTGGGCGCCGGCTATGCCCGCATGTGGCAATTCCCCAAGCCCATGGTGGACGCCATCGAGCACCAATACGCACCGTTTGAAAACAACGTCTACGAGCCCCTGGCCGGCGTTATCCACCTGGCGGCGTGGCGGGCACGCGGCAAGGAAGCCCACTTGAACGACAAAGGCCTGGCCGTGACCTACCCCGACGCGGTGGGTGTGGCACTGGGCCTGAACATCGACATGGTGCTGCAACAAGACCCTTTTGACTGGGCAGCCCATACCTGACTGGATCATGAAAGCACTTCGAATATGTGCGGGCCCGGTGGCCCGCGCGTCTTTGGCGGCCCACGGCCTGCAACCTCAACATGTCGCCACCATTCCCGGTGCCGCCGGTGGGCCCAAGGGGCTGATTCTGGGCGCGATGGACCGTTTTTTGTTCGGGGAATGGCTGCCTCGCTCGGACCAGGCAGTGGACTTGGTCGGTGCGTCGATTGGTGCCTGGCGCATGGCAACCGCTTGCCTGGACAACCCGGTGGCTGCGTTTGAACGGCTGGAGCACGACTACATTCACCAGCATTACGAGCTGGTACCTGGCCAGAAGCGGGTGACGGCGGACCAGGTGAGCGAAACCTTCGGCCGCAGCCTGCAATCGTTTTACGGCGGGCGTATTCCCGAGGTGCTGAACCACCCGCGCTACCGGCTGCATATCGTGACTTCGCGCGGACGCCACGTGTTGCACACCGAGCACGGGCTGCGCACGCCACTGGGCTACCTCGGCGCCTTCCTGACCAATACCGTGCGGCGCAAAGCCATGGGTGCCTGGCTGGAGCGGGTGGTGTTTTCCAGTACGGTGGCAGATGAGGGTAGGGCAGCGGCCTTGCCATTTGCTACCGGTGACTACCGTACCCGCCAGGTAGCCTTGAGTGAAGGCAACTTCAACCCGGCCCTACAAGCCAGTTGCTCGATTCCCTTTGTGCTGCGGGCCATTCAGGACATTCCGGGTGCCCCCAAAGGCGCCTATTGGGACGGCGGAATCACCGACTACCACTTGCACCTGAACTACCCGGGTGCCGGCAGCATGCAAGGCGCTATCAATTCAGGAGCTGCTCGCGCACACTCCACGGGCGCCAGCGGCCAAATAGATGCCCCAAGGCTTGTGCTGTACCCGCATTTCCAGAAGAGCGTGGTGCCCGGCTGGCTGGACAAAGGCTTGAAGTGGCGGCACCGCAGCAGCCCGTTTCTGGATACCATGGTGCTGCTGGCACCCAACCCGGACTGGGTAAAAACTTTACCGAACAGCAAACTACCGGACCGCACAGACTTTACGCACTACGGCAATGATCTGGATGCACGGGTCAAGGCGTGGACTGCCGCCACCCGTGCCAGCCAGCAGATGGTGGACGAGTTCATCGCCTGGCTGGACAAGCCCGACATGAACCTGGTGCACCCCTTATGACAAACCTGCGCTTTCCGCCTCTTGCTCTCGCTACTTTGCTGGGCGTTTTTCTGCTGACCCAGGCCATGCCCGTACATGCCGGCCCCTTGTTGGACCGCATCAAACAGCAGATCATGGAGCGGCGCGAGAGCATGGGCAAGGGCGCTGCCGAGGAGTCCATGGAAGACCCGGATGGCACTGCTGTCAGCGATAGCCGACTCAAAGTGCTGCGCGATGTGGCCTACGGCAGCGACCCCAAGCAGAAGATGGACATCTACCTGCCGGAGGCCGCCTCGGGCACCGCAGCCCCCGTGATCTTCATGGTGCATGGTGGCGGCTGGCGTACGGGCGACAAGCGCCATAGCAATGTGGTGGACAACAAGGCCAACCGCTGGCTGGCCAAGGGGTTTGTGTTCATCTCCGTGAACAACCGCTTGTTGCCCGAAGCCGATCCCTTGGACCAGGTGCGCGATGTGGCTCGGGCTTTGGCCAGTGCACAGACCAAAGCGCAGGGCTGGGGTGCCGACCCCAAGCAGTTTGTACTGATGGGGCACTCCGCCGGTGCTCATCTGATTGCCTTACTGTCTTCGTCTTCCATTTACGGCCCCCAAGCGGGCGCACAGCCCTGGTTGGGCTCGGTGTTGCTCGACAGTGCGGCGCTGGACGTGGCCCCCATCATGAAAGAGCGCCACTTCAAGCTTTATGACCCGGCCTTCGGTACCGATCCGGATTTCTGGAAAGCCGCATCCCCCTACCAGCAGCTTCAGGCTTCAGCCAAGCCCATGTTGGCGGTATGTTCCACCCGGCGCGAAGATTCCTGCGCCCAAGCCAAAGCATTCAGTGCCCATGCCACCACGCTGGGCGTGCGGGTACAGGTGTCAGGGCATGACCTGAGCCACGGGGAAATCAACAAAGAACTGGGCACTGCGGGGGCCTATACGCAGGCCGTCGAGCAATTCATGGGCGGGCTCAGCCCGGTCGTGGCCGCGGCGCTGGCCCGCTGACTTGGGGGCCACGAGGGCCCCACAAGCATTTACATCGCGCTGCTGAGCATGTGCCGGTAATCGTCTGCGGTCGCAAGACGGGGATTGGTTTTGTGGCAGTGGTCCGCCAGGGCGCCGGTGATGATGCGGTCGAACAAGTCCTCGGTGATGCCCATGGCAGCCAGACCGGTGGGCAAGCCCAACCGGGCGTTCATGTCTTTCACCGCCTCACCCAAATCTGAGGCGGAAGCCACACCCATGGCGTGGGCCATGCGTTGCAGGCGCTTGTCCTTTTGCACGGATTCAGCTGCTGCATTGAAGGCGATGACTGCCGGCAAAAACATGGCATTCAGGGTGCCATGGTGCAGGCGAGGGTCCACACCGCCCAGACTGTGGCTCAAGGAGTGGACGCAACCCAGCCCTTTCTGAAAGGCCATGGCGCCTTGCATGCTGGCACTCATGAGCTGGGTGCGGGCCTCTACGTCACTACCGTTGGTGGTGGCGCGCTCAATGTGTCCCCAAGCACGCTCCAGACCATCCAGTGCAATGCCATCTGCCGGCGGGTTGAAGGCAGCCGCCATGAAGGTTTCCATGCAATGCGCGACGGCGTCCATGCCAGTGGCCGCCGTCAGACGCGGTGGCAGGCCCAAAGTGAGTTGCGGGTCGCAAATCGCGGTTTTGGGCACCAGGTGCCAGCTATGAAAGCCGAGTTTGCGATGGTCATCCACGATGATGATGGCGCCGCGCGCCACTTCACTGCCGGTGCCGCTGGTGGTGGGTACCGCGATCAAGGGAGCGACCCGCTCGGTGATGCGTGCGGAGCCGCCCTCGATGGTTGCGTAGTAGGTGAGGGGGCCTTCATGCGTGGCGGCAATGGCAACACCCTTGGCGCAATCGATCGCGGAGCCGCCGCCTACCGCAATCAGGCCATCGCAGCCCTGCGCGCGGTAGAGGGCTGCCGCCGCTCGAACCGCGGCCTCTGTGGGGTTGGAGGGGGTCTGGTCGAAAACCGCCACGGGCATGCCGCCCAGGGCATCCAATGCTTTTTGCAGAACTCCGGCCGCTTTGACACCTGCGTCGGTCACGATCAATGGGCGGGTGATGCCGGTGCGTTCGCATTCGCTGCGTAATAGCCGGATGGCGCCACACTCGAACTGAATCTGGGTCACGTAATAGATCAAAGCCATGGTGCCGCCGTGTAGGATTGAACGAATCCCCACTGTAGCGATTCTTCTGCCTGCCATGAGTCACCATTTTGACCACCACGCCAACCCGCGCACGCTGCTCACGCCGGCCACCCTGAAAGTTGTGGACAGCATCGCCCGCGCCGGCCATGTGCCCATGCACGCGATGAATGCAGCACAGGCCAAAGCGGCCTACGCGGCGGCAGCCAATGTGCTGGAACTGCCGGTGCAAAAGCTGGCCCGTGTGGAGGGCTTCACCATCCCTGCACGGGATGGCTACTCATTGCCGGCACGCCACTATGCGCCCACCCACGACACCTTGCCGGTGCTGCTGTACTTGCACGGCGGCGGCTTTACCGTTGGCAACATAGCCACCCATGATGGCTTGTGCCGCCGATTGGCCCACCTGGCGGGCTGCGCGGTGGTGTCGCTGGACTACCGGCTGGCGCCGGAGTTCAAGTTTCCCACCGCCCATGAAGACAGCTGGGATGCACTGCAATGGATTGCACACCATGGAACATCCAAGGGCTTGGACGGAGCACGAGTGGCCATCGGAGGAGACAGTGCAGGTGGCACTTTGTCTGCGGCTTGTGCCATCGAAGCGCGTGACCATGCGCTGCCTTTGGCATTGCAGCTCTTGTTCTATCCGGGCTGCGCCGGCCACCAGAACACGGCCTCCCACAAGCGATTCGCCAAGGGCTTTGTGCTGGATGAAGCAAACATTACCTATTTCTTTGAACAATACATCCGCACACCTGCCGACCGTGATGATTGGCGCTTCGCCCCCCTGGACGGCTTACGCGCGGACGGATTCGTGGCAGACCTGAGCGGAGTGGCACCGGCTTGGATCGGGCTCGCGGAGTGTGACCCGCTGGTGGACGAGGGGGTGCAATATGCAGACCGGCTACGCATGGCGGGTGTCGCTGTGGACCTGGAGATTTACCGCGGCGTCGTTCATGAGTTCATCAAAATGGGCCGTGCCATCAGCGAGGCCGCGACGGCCCATGCGGATGCGGCCCGCGCCTTGCGCGCCGCTTTTCACCTGACTTGAGGAGGCTCAGCCATGACCCTTGTGCGCAATGACTTCCGCTTCTTTCACACCCTGCGAGTGCGTTGGTCTGAAGTGGACATGCAAAAAATTGTGTTCAATGCCCACTACCTGACCTATCTGGACACTGCCATGGCGGACTATTGGCGCGCCTTGGCGGTACCTTATGAGGCTGCGATGGTGATGCTGGAGGGCGACCTCTACGTCAAAAAGGCCACAGTGGAATACCACGCCTCTGCCCACTACGACGAACTGTTGCACGTGGGCTTGCGTTGCGAGCGAATTGGCACCAGCTCCATCATCTTCAGTGGAGCGATTTTTCAGGGCGAGAGGCTGCTGATCACGGCCGAGTTGGTTTACGTGTTCGCAGACCCCGCAACCCAAACCTCGCGCTCAGTTCCCGATGCGCTACGCCGCTTGATGACGGACTATGAAGCGGGCAAGCCTTCTGTTCGTGCTCACACTGGCGCATGGGGGGCGCTGGCGGAGCAGATTGCTCCACTGCGCCACCGTGTGTTTGCAGACGAGCAGGGGATTGATGAAGCGCTCATGTGCGATGAGGCGGACGCTACCGCCATCCATGCAGTAGCTGAGAACGGACTGGGCCAGGTCGTGGCGAGCGGGCGTCTCATGGAACATGAGCCTGGCATGGGCCGTATTGGGCGCATGGCCACCGAAAAAGCATTGCGGGGCCAGGGTCTGGCCCGGCAAGTTTTGCATGCGTTGATGGCCGTCTCCAAAGACCGGGGAGACACAGGCATCGTCTTGCATGCGCAAGTAAGCGCTGTGGGCTTTTACCTCAGGGAAGGATTTGTCCGGCAAGGCCCCGAGTACATGGAAGCCGGCATTGCGCACCAGACGATGGAATTGCGGTTGGCCTGAAGCCCTGGAAAACCTAAAAACCCAGTGATGCCAGCAGGTCGTCCACGTCGTCCTGCTTGAGCGCAGTCTCTGCCGTCTGGGGGCCTTCGAGTACATGGGTGTCCACAGAGGCCGCAGCTCCAGCCTCGCCGGACTTCGGCACAGCGACTGTTTCTGGGGAGCTGTCGATCAGCAGCTGCACCAGCTGCATTTCGGTACGGGTGATGATGTCGATGACCTTTTTGATCACCTGACCAGACAAGTCCTGAAAGTCCTGCGCCATCATGATGTCGCTCAGCACCTCTGCCTGCTTGCCCGAAAACTCTGCAGTGGAATGCGCAAATTTTGCGCATGTCAGCAGCATGCCACGCGCCTTGTCCGTATTCAGGTCGGGAGCCTGAGCCAGCCGGTTCAGGGCTTCGCCCAACTCATTGCCACGGCCGGAAAGATCATCACAGGCCGGCTTGGCGACTTCTACCAGGGTCAACACTTTGTTGGCGGCGTCTTCGGTCATTTTTCCGACATAGGCCAGGCGATCGCGCGCGTTCGGTATTTCCTCCACGATGTTGTGGAGCTGGTTATTCCCCAGCACCGACAGAGCCTCGTGCATCTCACGGGTGATCGATCCCAGTCGGGCAAATGCTTCTTCTTTGGTGAGCGGTGTGGACATAAGCGAACGGATTCCCTTCGGCGCGTTGTCTTTCTTCACCTATTATGGGGGGCTAATCAAGCAACGTCATCCGTCTAGACAAAAATTCAGCGGGTGAATACCGTTCAAATGTCTTCCAACAGGGGATAAGGAAGCGGCAGCAGCTGAATTTCGCTATCGGCCGCACTCAAATGCCCTTCGGTAGCCGACAACTGAAGCGACACGATGGCCACATAACCACCCTGCGGATCAGGCGCAGCCTGGACTACGAGACCAATCGGCTGATCGGCATCACCGTTAGCGAGAATTTCTTGACCAGCCGTGAGAAGGGATGCGCTCCGGGCAACAAAAGCCCTGCGTTTTAACGTGCCGCGGAACTGGCTACGCGCCACCACCTCTTGACCCGGGTAGCAGCCTTTTTTGAAACTCACGCCCCCCACAGATTCGTAATTCAACATTTGGGGCACGAATGCCTCAAAGACCGGGTTGGACAATGTGGCGACTCCGCTCATCACCTCACCCCATTGCCACACCGGCAATTCCATTTCCGCCCCTTCGGGCGCTGCACGGCTCACCGGGCTGATCATTAGCTGCCTGTGCACTGTTGCCGCCGGGTAGAGGTTAATGACTGAATCCTGCTCAATATCCCACTTAGCCCACGCCGGATATGCGCCAGCAGCTATATTTTTTGTAGCATTTCCCGCAAGGCCCCAAAGGGCGAGTTCGTCCGACGCATCTGTGAGCTTGGCCTTGGCACGCATGACAAACATCGACAGTCGCTTCAAGGTGGTGGGCAGCAGATCCCGGCTGCAAATCAAAAGGACATCCCCATCGGGGGCTTTGAAGCCAATAAATGATGCCTGCATGCGCCCTTTGGCGGAACAAAAGGCGGCGAGACGGGCCTGGTTAAGCCCTAGAAGCGCAAAGTCTTGCGTCAATTGGCCGTGAATAAACTTGGCGGAGTCTTCGCCATGGATACGGATCACGCCCAAATGACTCAAACGCGCGACACCGTCGGGCAGGGAAGGGGAGGGCAACAGGTTCTGGCTGGTCATAGGCTGAATTATGATTCCCCGTTTCATCCAGACAGAGAGTAGGGCTGTGCGCTTTTTGATTGCGGTTGTTCTGGCAGTAGCTGCCCTGTTTGCCGCAGGATTTGCGTGGGTCCATGCACCACTGGCGCAAAGCGCTGCCAGCGTGGACCTGAATATTGAGCCAGGTAGCAGCCCCAGAGACGTGGCGCGCTTGGTCGCCGCTGCCGGAGTCAAGGTCCAGCCCGACCTGTTGTATTGGTGGTTCCGGATTTCAGGGAAGTCCCGCAGCATCCGGGCGGGCAGCTATGAGTTGCCGGAAGGCACCACGCCCATGACTCTGCTGCAAAAGGTTGTTCAAGGAGATGAAGCCTTACGTTCCGTGACCCTGGTGGAGGGCTGGACCTTCCGCCAAGCCAGACAGGCACTAGCCAAGGCCGAAGGTCTGCGACCTGACAGCAAAACCATGTCTGATGAATCAGTGATGGAAGCCTTGGACAGGAGTGGTCAACATCCCGAAGGGCGCTTTTTCCCGGACACTTACACTTACTCCAAGGGCAGTAGTGATCTGGCAGTGTTGCGGCGGGCCATGCGCTCTATGGATCAACACTTGGAAGCGGCATGGAAACTCAGGACTCCCTCGTTGGCGCTGCAGAGCCCTGACCAGGCACTGGTACTGGCGAGCATCATCGAAAAGGAAACAGGTCGCACTGCAGACCAAGGCTTGATTTCAGCCGTATTCAACAACCGCCTGCAGATCGGCATGCGCTTGCAAACAGACCCGACAGTAATTTATGGCTTGGGTGACAAGTTTGATGGCAACCTGCGTCGTACTGATTTGCAGACCGACTCGCCTTACAACACCTACACACGCAACGGCCTGCCACCCACACCAATTTCGCTTCCTGGCCGCTCGGCATTGCTGGCGGCGGTCAACCCGCAGAGCTCCAAGGCCCTCTATTTCGTGGCCCGCGGGGATGGCAGTAGCCAGTTCAGCAATACCCTGGGCGAGCACAATAGGGCAGTTGACAAATACCAAAGAGGGCGCTGAGTTGCCGGCTATGCAAGGACTATTCATCAGTTTTGAAGGTATCGATGGTGCGGGCAAGTCCACACACATTGATGCTGTTCGACAAGCTTTTTTGGATGCAGGCCGTACCGTCACATTGACCCGGGAACCGGGTGGAACGCCCTTGGCCGAACAGTTGCGCAACATGGTGTTGAACGACCCGATGGACGCCATGACTGAGGCCCTGCTGGTGTTTGCAGCGCGTCGTGACCATGTGCAAAAGGTGGTCGTTCCAGCGCTGCACAAAGGGGATGTCGTGTTGTGCGACCGTTTTTCGGACGCCAGTTTTGCATATCAAGGTGCAGGAAGAGGCTTTGACTGGCAAATGTTGGAAACCCTGGAGTATTGGGTGCAAGGTAAGCTGCCTTCGTACGGTGGCAACTCCCCGGCAGAGCTCTTGAAGCCTCAAACCACCATCTGGTTCGATTTACCCCCGGCCGTTGCTGCTGTTCGACTGGCTGGCGCCCGGGTTCCAGACAAATTTGAGTCGCAGCCGGAGGCGTTCTTTGACCAAGTCGCCAAGGGATATGCACGCCGGGCTACGTCCGACCCGGCGCGTTTTGCAAGAATTGATGCAGACCAGACGCCTTCAGAAGTCCGACGTGACGTGATGGCTGCATTATCTGAACGTGGCTACTTCTCCACATGACAGACGGCAACACTTATCCTGTGGCGCCTTGGATTCAGCGTCAGACGGATTCGCTCTTGACGCAGCGAGGTCATGCGTGGCTATTGCAGGGCCCCTCGGGACTCGGGCAATACGTTCTGGGCCTCGCTTTGGCCAGAGCATGGCTATGTGAATCCCCTGGCCCCCGTGGCGCCTGCGGTACTTGTGGAAGCTGCCATGCCATCGATGTGCGCACCCATGCAGATTTGTGTGTATTGATGCCGGAGACCACCATGCTCGAGCTGCTATGGCCGCTCAGTGAAAAAGCGCAATCCGAAATCGACGACAAGAAACGCAAACCGAGTAAAGAGATTCGTGTTGACGCCATGCGGGAAGCCGTAGAGTTTGCGCAGCGAACAAGCGCGAGGGGCAGGGGGAAAGTGGTGCTGGTGTTCCCCGCGGAAGATATGAACCACATCACTGCGAATGCCTTGCTGAAGACCTTGGAAGAGCCGGTGGGCGATGTGCGGTTTGTATTGGCCAGTGAATCTGCGCATCAGTTGTTGCCTACCATTCGTAGCCGGTGTATAGCTCACACCATGGAATGGCCATCCCCAGATGAGGCCAGCGATTGGCTGGTGGCGCAAGGCCTTTCACGGGACGTGATTCCTTTGGCACTTCAGGCTTCAGGCGGCAGGCCAGACGATGCCTTGGCTATCGCGGGTGCAGGTTCCGCGCTGGAAGCCTGGCCTCTGATACCCAAAGCCTTGATGGCAGGAGAGACGACTGTCTTCAAGGACTGGGGAGCTGCGCTTCAGATCGACGCTGCACACAAGGTGTGCCACGATTTGATGCTTCAGTTTTCCGGGGCTGAGCCCCGGTTCTTTCCAAAGACCTCATTGCAAGGCATAAAGACGGATATCAAGTTGCTAGCTCAATGGTCCAAACAGTTAGCTGGTGCAATGAAAACCATGGAACATCCCTTCAACGCAGGGTTGATGGCGGAAGCTCTTGTCTCTCAGGCGCAATCCGTCCTAAACTCTGGCGACCCAAGGAAAAAATGAGCAGCACCTCTACCCCCAGCGCCCGGCCCAGCGTTATCCAGCTCTCCATCAAGGAAAAGGCTGCACTCTACGCTGCGTACATCCCCATGTTTACCGAGGGTGGGGTTTTCATACCTACTACCCGTGACTACAACTTAGGTGACGATGTTTACGTGCTTTTGTCCTTGCCTGAAGACATGCAGCGGTACCCTGTTGCAGGGAAAGTAGCATGGATCACTCCGGCAAAGGCTGCCGGGGGAAGAACCCAGGGCGTGGGCATTCTTTTTCCCAAGGACGAAAAGTCGAGAGCGCTCAAGCTCAAGATCGAAGAGATTTTGGGTGCTCATATGGCATCTGATCGCCCAACCCAAACAGTCTAAAGATTCACTTCATCGGGACTGCCTGCGACTCCGTTCCTATGCATGCACCCGAGATCACATCGGGTACCGCATGTTTACAGACTCCCATTGCCACCTTACTTTTCCTGAGCTGGCACTCAGTTGGCCCAGTATTTCCGAAGCAATGCGGGCCGCCAAAGTGGACCGTGCTTTGTGTATTTGCACGACTCTGGAAGAGTTTGAAGCTGTTCATTCATTTGCGCTTTCCGTTCCGCACATCTGGGCTAGCGCAGGCGTACATCCTGACAACGAAGGGGTCAGGGAACCGGACCTGGAAACGCTGTTGTCTCTCGGCTCACTTCCCAAGGTAATTGCGATTGGCGAAACGGGTCTGGACTACTACCGTCTCGGCGACAGAAACATTGCTGATATGGAATGGCAGCGTGAGCGCTTCAGACTCCACATCAGAGCAGCGCGCCAATTGGGTAAACCGCTGGTTATCCACACGCGAAATGCATCTGAGGACACCCTTAGGTTGCTCAAGGAGGAGGGTGAGTGCGGAGATAGCCGGAGCGCCGGTGGCGTGTTCCATTGTTTTACTGAAGATACCTTGGTGGCCCGCCGTGCATTGGACCTGGGCTTCTACATTTCTTTCTCTGGAATTGTCACCTTCAAGTCAGCGCAGAGCATCCGGGATGTTGTTGCCATGGTTCCCCTCGATCGCCTGTTGATCGAGACGGATAGTCCCTATTTGGCTCCAGTGCCCCACCGCGGGAAGACCAACAATCCATCCTATGTGCCCTTCGTCGCACAAGAACTTGCCCGGATCAGAGACTGTTCCATTGGAGATATTGCGTCCGTTACCAGCCGGAACTTTGAGGATTTATTCAAGGTAGAGACATGAGAAATTACATTAAGTTTCTGGTTTTTACCTATGTTTTTATTGGATTTTCTATCTGTAGAGCTGGATCCTATGAAGACTTTTTTCTCGCCATAGACAAGGACAACGCGGTCGTCGTTGAATCGTTGTTGCAGCGTGGTTTTGATCCCAACACAGTCAATCCCCGTGGCTTGCCGGCACTGTTGGTTTCTATCAAGGCACCAGCGCCGAAGATTGTGAAGCTTCTCTTGGCGCATCCGGAACTCAAGGTGGAAGCTCGCAGCCCTCAGGATGAAAGCGCCCTGATGCTTGCAGCCTTTGCCGGTGATCTGGCACTCTGTGAAGCATTGGTCGTACTGGACGCTGATGTAAATAAGCCCGGATGGACTCCATTGCACTATGCAGCGACGAATGCACATATTGCCGTTATGCAGTATTTGTTGGATCAATTCGCCTATGTGGATGCGACTTCTCCCAACGGGACAACGCCGTTGATGATGGCCGCAATGTATGGGAATAGTTCCGCGGTAAAGCTTTTGCTGGAAGCCGGTGCAGATCCCGGCTTAAAGAATGACAAGGGTCTAGGGGCTTTGGAGTTTGCCCAGCAAGTAAAGAAAGAGGAATCCGCAGCCATCATTGCGGCCTTTATACGGGCACGACGACCTAAAGGTGCCTGGTAGCTAATTTATACGATGTATATTATGTTAAGTTACATCGAAAATAAATTAGCGGATTTCGAATTGGACAGTCGGAACCGTTGAGTCGGAAAATGATGCTCCAAGGGCCAACTGACCACTTCCGTGTAACACACACTCCTCGCGTCTAAGCAAAATATCACCGGGAGCATCATCCGAAAAACGAACCCATGTCCCATAGGTACTTAAGTCGACCAAAATAACTCCGCCATTTCGCCAAACCAACTTGGCATGGTTACGGGATACACGGGGATCTGAAACGACAAACTCCGCGGACTTGACTCGGCCGATCTGCACTGGCAATTCATACGATCTAAACGATGCCACGGTTTCGCCCCAACGCAGGCAAACCTCCTTGCCCAACACATCACGCTCGTTCCCGAAATCAGTGACCAATTGAGCCTGCATTGTCAAAAAGTCTGAGGGCTCTTCCTCACGCCACTCAATCTGGTACACACCGCAAGCCTCAACCCGTCCACGTATATGTATGGGCCCGAGAGAACGAGTAGACACACCACGCGCGAGCGATACTGAATCGACTACAGAATCACTGGCCCAAATCTGATTGGGGCCACAAAGATCACAAAGTCTTGCAGCCACATTGACTGCGTCACCGTAGCAATCACCTGCCAGTTCCTCGATCTCTCCCTTGGCAATGCCGATTCTGATCGGTAAACGAACATCGCTACTCTGGCGATGCTGTCCTTTGGAGTGCGCCCTCTGCGCTTCAACGACAAAGTCTATAGCTTTCGCGTTTTCGGCAAACACCACCATCACACCATCACCCAGAGTCTTGACCAACCGCCCCCCGAAAGATTGCGACAAATTCGCAATCCAGGAGGTGATAGCGGTGATGGTTTCGGTAGCACGGACGTTTCCAAGCGCACCAAAAACAGCGGTGCTCCCATGGAGATCCGTAAATACAACAGTGGATTGAACGCCCATCAACTCTTTCCGAAACTTTGACTATCAGGCCGCAGTTTATTGCATAGACATGGCCTGAATGATGCTTAAGTGTTTGCCGTCACGTAATGTTCATGACCTTTGGCTATCCTCAACAAACAGACGCTAAGGCGACTTGAATGTTGCAAAGTGATAACAGGCTCAGGCGTAACCCTATTGCGCACGAGAGCGACTTTCTCTATCGTCTGGCGAAACTAAAAAGCAGGAAATATGCGTTGGACATCATCTAGTTTCATGAATGGAATACAGACCCTGTTCAGGGGCAACTCTTCTGAAAGAGGCGGAGCCTCTCCAAGTTCAATCCAAGAAATACGCGAAGCAATGTTGCGCGCCATGGGCAGCTCAGCATCCACCCAATTTCCAGTCATCCAGCTCCGGGTGACTTATGCGGACGATATCCAAGACCTCTGGTACTTGCGAGGAGATGTACTCGCAGCCATTGCGAGTTTCGACGGCGAAGCGTTGGCTCGGGAAAAATTAGCCGCTATCAGTGAACTTTTTGTAGGTCTGGTACCGAGTACGTTGACCGCCAAGTCTGGGATGTTAAAACGCTAACCAAATCTAGTGCCCCCAGAAAAGCATTGCATCTCTGCCCGACACAGCAAGGTCGGATTTCTTCCCAAATGGAATCAACACTTTCGTTTGGACATGCCCATACGGCAAGTTGGTCAGTATTGGAACGTTGACTCGAGATCTAAGCCACTCGATCACCGTCGAAAACTTGAATCCCTTGTCATGGGCCCCCAACTTATAACCGGTGAACTGTCCTAAAAGTATGGCTCTTTGACGACTCAAGACACCCGAATACAAAAGTTGCGTCAACATGCGCTCTATGCGATACGGATGCTCGGCAATATCTTCGAGGAACAAAATTCCTCCGTCAATGCTTGGTAAGAATTCTGTACCAATCAAGGTGGAAAGCACGCAAAGGTTCCCGCCCCAAACGACTGAATCACTTGCAAGCTGGACATCTTCAGGTGGACAAAATCCAGATCTATCCTGACGCCAACCTGCGCCCTCCCCCTGCCCCAACATCAAGTCATTGAAGCAGTCTTCCATGATGTCGTCCGGCTGTGAGTCCTGTGTAACAGGCACCCCAAAGCCTTCACAAAGTGCGGGACCGGCCCAAGTGATACGTCCTGTCTTTGCAAAAACGGCTGCTTGGAATGCTGTGAAATCACTGATGCCAACAAAAGATGTGCCGAGATCGATCGCCTTTGCTACATCCGCATAGTTAATCTGCCCAAGTATCCGGGTGATTCCATACCCTCCCCTGCTAATCAGGGCAATGTCTGCCCGACTTTCACACGCCCGCGAAATAGCCCTCAAGCGTAATTCATCATCGCCAGCGAATCGCATATGACTCGATAAAGCGTCCGAATCCACTTCGACTTCATAGCCCAGGGCTTGGAGTCGCCGGACGCCTCGCTTGAATGCAGCTTTGTCCCGAACTGCGCCCGATGGAGAGTAGATATAAACAGATTTCTTCACTCGCCCATTATCCCTGTTCGACCATACGAAAAAGCGCCTCTTCGACTTCCTCGCCTAACTCAAAACGGTTAGAACTGACCGGACGGAGTAAACAAATAAACCCGTCGTTATGTTTATGAGCAAACGAACTATGCAACCTACCCTTAAAGATGGCTGTATGCCCGGCGTCCGGAAACGGGGCCGTTGCAACTCGATACTGAGTGGGGCTTAAATCTGCCAGAAAATGCCGTTCTCCCGCCCGCCCTGGTCCGATCGTTGTCTTCACAGAATGGGCTATACCGGTGTCACGATAGGAATCCTCATCATCGCAGCGATCCAAATGCACGAGTTTTGTTGCGGCCCAGTCAGTCGATTGAACCAACGTTGAGGCTATGTTTGCGCTTGAGCCTAATGCAATGATGGTTTGGGGGATCATGTTCAAATGGGAAAGCAAATCGCCGAGTACCCTGGCATGCGCCCTATCGTTATGCCATGCAGCTTTCTTGGGCTTGTCACTCAGTCCACACCCAATGAGATCTGGGCAAATGGTTCGCCATCCTGCAGACTCAAATTTCGAAACCAGTGAAACAAACTGCTCAGACCAATACGGGAACTCATGAAGACAAAGCACGGTTTTACGTGAGATTGCAGGGTGGACATCTCGATAGTGCAACCTGAAGCCTTCGCGCCCTAAATGGAAATGGCTGGGCAAGTTGCTAGACAATAAACCTGTGAAACGGGATTCTGACGTACGAAGCGTATCCTCTCTCAATGGAATTGAGGATGCGATTTTTCTTGCACGGCTACGTTCAAAAAAACGCACCAGGATGTCAGAGCACTCCTGTGAAAGCACGCCACCCGATACCTCGGCGTGATGATTGAGCTTGTCCACCGCAAACAAATTCAATACAGACCCCGCGCAACCTGTTTTGGGATCGGCAGCACCAAACACAACACGCTCTATCCGGCCGTGGAAAATCGCGCCACTGCACATAGCACATGGCTCAAGAGTTACGAATAGCTGAAGTCCAGATAGTCGGTGCGTGCCACAGACTCTTGCCGCTTCTTTGAGCGCTACTACTTCTGCATGGGCGCTGGGATCATTCCATTCAATGGTCCTGTTGCGCCCCTTCGCGATAACTTGACCACCTTTCACTACGACTGCACCGACTGGTACCTCGCCAGCCAACTCTGCCTCGATCGCTTGCTCCATGGCAAGCGACATGAAATATTCGTCAGATTGAAGCAAAAGCACCGCGGGCTTGTAGCCACTCTTTTAACAAGGGTGAAGTCATAGGCTTGGCATAAAGATACCCTTGACCCTCGTGACAACCCAGATCTTTGAGACGCAACGCCTGCTCAGGAGTCTCAATACCTTCCGCAATGACTTTGAGCTGAAGATTGCGTCCCAATTCAATCACCATCGAAGCAATATGACCACCCAAAACATCGCCACCCAACTCCGACACGAAAGCGCGGTCAATTTTCAGACGGTCAATGGGTAACTGACGGAGCTGACTGAGCGAAGAATATCCAGTACCAAAGTCGTCAATGGCAATAGAGATGCCAAGTTGACGTACTCCATGCAAGGTCTCCAGCATGAACTCGGCGTCTTCCATCGCCACAGATTCGGTGATTTCCAACTCGAGGCAACTGGGGCTGATTCGAGTATCCAGCAATGCCGCATTTAGTTTATCCAGGAACTCTGGGTGGCGAAACTGAATCTGCGAAACATTCACGGACATTCTTACGTCGCCGAGTCCCAATCCCTGCAACCTGACCAATTCATGGCATGCCATTCTGAGCACCCAATCGCCTATCGCCACTATCATTCCCGAAGCCTCTGCGAGTGGAATAAACCGGTCAGGAGGCACAAATGTGCCGTCCTCATTACGCCAGCGGATCAACGCCTCCATTCCGATTACGGCACCCGAAACGAGATCAATCTGAGGCTGGTAAACGATGAAAAGCCGCTCACTTTCTACCGCACTGCGAAGACTCTGAAGCAACCGGACTCGCTCTCGTATGTCAGAGCCCATTTCAGCTGAAAAGAAAACAAAGCTGCCTCGCCTGCTTTTCTTGGCGCGCTTGAGCGCGATATTGGCATCCTTCAAAGCATCCCGACCACAGACGCCACCCGAAAACAAGCTAGTTAGCCCCATGGTCGCCGTGACCACCATGGCATCGTCCTGTACGAGGAAGGGCGTACGGAACAATGCCAACACGCGGAGCGGATCAACCACTTCAGCCGGACCCATCAAACCGAATGTATCGCTACCGATCCTCGCCAATACGGCATCAGGTCCCAGCTCCAACTTCAATCGGTCTGCAACCGCTTGAAGCAATCGATCGCCCTGCTGATGGCCAAGCGCATCGTTGATTTCCGAAAAGTCATCGATATCAAGAATAGCCATCATCTCGTTGCTCAGGGATGCGTTAGCCAACCTCTCGTCACTGATATCAATAAACTTGTTCCGGTTGGGCAGACATGAAAGCCGGTCGTAGAACGCCATCTCGTCAAGCTTCCGGATCTGCTCATACGCGCGCAATGCCGCAGTGACGGTGGCGTAAAGCTTGGTCCGTGTCAGCTCGGACTTCGTCTTGTAGTCGTTGATATCGAAATCATGAATGGTCTCGATTTCAGGTGCGTATCCGGGCTGCCCTGTACGCAAAATAATGCGTAAATCCGTTAGTTTCAATTCCTTGCGTATGGTTTTTATCAACGCCAGTCCAGCGTCCTCGCGCTCCATCACCACATCAAGAAGCACGATGGCTACGTCAGCCTCCGAACGAAGGATGTTGGCTGCCTCAGCCGCAGAGTAGGCATGCAAGAACTCTAATTGACGCCCCAGAATCAGGACACCTGCCAACGCGAAGGTCGTTGCCCTGTGGACGTCGGGCTCATCGTCAACAATCAAGAGTCGCCAGGTCAGCTCTTTTTCAAAGCCGATAACTGCGTCATCATCCAAAAACTGAAGTGCATCAGCGTCTGCATGTGGTTCCAACAGATTCCCAGTACTCATGGAAACATTGTGCACCAAGCTGCGATCGAAAGCCAAATGAAAAACGGACATCAGGGGTAGTCCCTAGATGTCCGCTTCTTACCTAACACGCGTTAAATACAGAAACATCACTCCCACTCAATAGTGGCAGGAGGCTTGCTGCTCACGTCATAAGTCACCCTGTTGATGCCACGAACCTCGTTGATGATTCGTCCTGACACGGTCTTCAACAGGCTGTACGGAAGTTCCGCCCAGTCGGCGGTCATGAAATCACTGGTTTGAACCGCTCGCAAGGCGACAACATAGTCGTAAGTACGACCATCCCCCATCACACCAACGCTCTTGACCGGCAGAAAAACGGTGAAGGCCTGAGACACTGCGTCATACCAGGTTTTTGGCGGCTTCCTGGGGTTAGCTCCTGGCAAAGTTGCACCCTCGTAAGGAGTTTTGCGGAGCTCTTCAATAAAAATTGCATCTGCGCGACGCAACAGATCGGCATATTCCTTCTTCACAGCGCCCAGAATGCGAACCCCCAGTCCGGGCCCCGGGAAAGGATGGCGATACACCATATCGGCAGGCAGGCCAAGTGCGACACCCAGTTCACGCACCTCGTCTTTGAAAAGTTCACGAAGTGGTTCGAGGAGCTTCAAGCCCAACTGTTCCGGCAAGCCACCTACGTTATGGTGACTCTTGATGGTGACTGCTTTTTTGCTCTTGGCTCCGCCGGATTCAATGACGTCCGGATAAATGGTGCCTTGTGCAAGCCATTTCGCACCATTTTTGCTTTCACCGGCAGCCGTCAGTCGTGCAGCTTCTGCTTTGAAAACCTCGACAAACTCACGGCCGATGATTTTTCGCTTGGCTTCCGGATCACTGACACCTGAAAGGTGGCCTAAGAACTGGTCAGACGCATCCACACGTATCACTTTGGCATGCAGTTTTCCAACAAACATGTCCATGACCATATCGCCTTCGTTCAATCGAAGTAGACCATGGTCAACAAACACGCATGTCAATTGGTCGCCTATGGCCCGGTGAATCAGGGCGGCCGCTACGGACGAATCAACACCGCCACTAAGACCCAGAATGACCTCTTCATCACCGACCTGTTCCCGTATCTTCTGCACTGCCTCAGCGATGTAGTCACCCATGATCCAGTCTGGACGAGCGTCACAAATCCCCAGAACAAAGCGTTCCAGCAATTCCTGCCCTTTACGGGTGTGAGTCACTTCCGGGTGAAATTGCACGGCATAAAATCGGCGCGCTTCGTCTGCCATGCCCGCAATAGGACAAGACGGATTGGACGCCATCAAAGAAAAGCCGGGTGGCATTTCTGTGACCTTGTCACCGTGGCTCATCCAGACATCCAGCAAGCCATGACCTTCAGCATTGGTCCCGTCTTGAATACCGTCCAAGAGCTTGGTGCGGCCATGTGCCCGAACTTGTGCGGCACCAAACTCACGGGTATGTCCGGCTTCTACCTTGCCGCCCAATTGCTGGGCCATTGTCTGCATTCCATAGCAGATCCCCAGCACGGGTATGCCCAGCTCAAACACTGCCTGCGGTGCCTTGTCCGTAGCTTCTTCGTAAACGCTCGCATGGCTTCCGGACAGGATCACACCCTTTAGATTCCCGTCTGACGCATAGGATTTAACCCACTCATCTGTGACGTCACAGGGATGCACTTCACAAAAGACATGGGCTTCGCGGACCCGGCGCGCGATCAGCTGAGTGACTTGAGAACCGAAATCAAGAATCAATATTTTTTGGTGCATGAGCGTGCGATATCAGTCAGCGCGGTAGTTGGGGGCTTCTTTGGTAATCTGCACATCGTGCACATGGCTTTCGCGGATGCCGGCAGTCGTAATCTCTACAAACTCTGCCTTGTCTTGCATGTCGGCAATCGTCGCGCAACCGCAATAGCCCATGCTGGCCCGGATGCCTCCAGCCATTTGGAACACGATCGCCACCATCGAGCCCTTGTAGGGAACACGACCTTCGATACCCTCGGGCACCAATTTGTCGGCGTTGGGATTACCTGTGCTGGACTCCTGGAAATAGCGGTCTGCGCTTCCCTGTTGCATGGCGCCGATACTGCCCATTCCACGATAGCTCTTGTAGCTACGGCCTTGGTAAAGAATAACTTCGCCAGGGGCTTCCTCAGTTCCTGCGAACATGCCCCCCATCATCACCGTGCTGGCTCCAGCGGCAATTGCCTTTGCAATATCGCCGCTATAGCGGATGCCACCATCAGCAATCAAAGGTACGCCAGTCCCGCGCAAAGCTGTTGCAACACTGTCTACGGCCATGATTTGAGGCACGCCAACGCCAGCCACTATCCGCGTTGTACAAATCGAACCAGGGCCGATACCGACTTTGACAGCGTCAGCTCCAGCCTCCACCAAGGCAAGCGCTGCGGCTCCAGTGGCAATATTGCCACCCACCACGTCCACTTGAGGAAAGTTCTGTTTGACCCAACGTACCCGGTCGATCACACCTTTGCTGTGTCCGTGCGCCGTGTCCACCACGATTGCGTCTACCCCGGCAGCAACGAGCGCTTCCACGCGAGCTTCTGTACCTTCGCCTACACCGACTGCAGCACCCACGCGCAAACGTCCTGTGGCATCGCGAGCGGCGTTGGGGAAGTTCAACTGCTTGGTAATGTCCTTAACGGTAATCAGCCCCTTGAGCTCAAAAGCGTCATTGACGACCAGCAGGCGCTCGAGCTTGTGCTTGTTCAGCAGCGCTTTTGCAGCTTCGGGCGTGGTGCCATCGGGAACGGTGATCAGGCGCTCACGGGGAGTCATGATTTCACGCACGGTCTGGTCGTAACGGGTTTCGAAACGAAGGTCGCGACCAGTCACGATCCCGACGACTTTACCGCCATCGCAAACGGGGAAACCGGATACACCCAACTGGTCTGACAGCGCCATGACTTGGCGAACGGTGGTTTCAGGCGTGATAACCACTGGGTCCCGCAGCAATCCGGACTCATAGCGCTTGACCTTTGCCACTTGCGCGGCCTGTTCGGCGGGAGTAAGGTTTTTGTGAACGATGCCCATACCACCCTCTTGCGCGATGGCGATTGCCAGGCGGGCTTCGGTCACCGTATCCATCGCGGCGGACACCAGCGGCAGATTCAGTGCGATATTGCGGGAAAAACGGGTGGCGAGGCTGGTGTCCTTAGGCAGGACTTGGGAGAACGCTGGTACCAACAACACATCGTCGAAGGTCAGCGCTTTGCCGAGAAGGCGCATGTCAAAGCTCCAAAAAGCGAATTGTACCCGCGCCATCCGGCGCGTCGTCCATCCAAAGCGCTAAACTTGGACCATGAAACTGATCAAGCCCCTCATTGCGATCACTTTGACCATCGCCTCACTCAGCGCCGTTGCTCAGTGGCAGTGGATAGACAAGGATGGAAGAAAGATATTCAGCGACCGGGGACCCGGACCTGATGTACCTGAGAAAAACATCCTGAAACGCCCCGCTGGCAGTAAACCTTCTGGGCCTTCAGTAGGCACTGAGGCGGCAACCACCAGTGCAACTTCCCCAGAGGCGGTGCCTGCCCTGCCGAAAGACGCGGGGGTAGACAAAACCCTGGATGCGAAGAAAAAGCAGGCTGAAGCAGCTGAAGCGGCGAAGAAAAAAGCTGAGGAAGAGAAGGTTGCCAAAGCCAAAGCCGACAACTGCAAATTGGCGCGGCAGGCCAAGGCAACGTTCGATTCAGGCGCCCGTATATCCCGTACGAATGCTTCAGGTGAGCGCGAGTTTTTGGACGACGCAGCCCGAGCAGCTGAGGCACAGCGTATTCAAGGCGTCATCGACGCTGACTGCAAATAGCGGAATTTGTCAAACCGCAAAGAGCGTCAGTATCCGGCCTTGCCGCCGACCCGGCGCCGCGCAAACAAGCCTGCTGACTTTGCCCCTTGTTTCGCGAAACGCTCTCTGCGGGCTACTTTGGGATCTACCCTCAGATCGCGGAGAATTTCAATGCGATCGCCATTCCGCAATCTGTCCTTGAAGCCTGCCTTCCGCCCCCAGACACTCACGACCAAAGCGTCAACCACGTCCGCAGGCAGGGCTTTCAACAACTGACTGTCAACAATCGCCTCTGCCACCAGGGCACCGGTTTTCATCGACAGCTGACACTGCTCGATTTGACGCGATCCAGGAGCGTAAAACACCGTCACTGACAGCGTGCCGTCCGGCGTCAACGTCGCCTCAGTCGCCATAGACCTGCTGTGCCCGCTTGACGAATGCATCCACCAAATTCGCCGCGATTTTGTCAAATACAGGTCCGACCAACTTTCCGAGTGTGGCATTTTCGAAACCGTAATTCAACGAAAGGCTCACTCTGCACGCACGTTGGCTGCCATCACCCACAGCCGCAAACAACCATTCACCGTCCAGTTTGGAGAAAGGTCCTTTGACAAGTTGCATGCCGATACGCTGGGCATCCAAATGATCGTTGCGAGTGGTGAATGTCTGCCGGATCCCGCTAAACGAAATGCCTACTTCGGCCGTCATGCCGGCCACATCCTGCTCGAGCACCCGGGCATGATCACACCACGGCAGAAACTGGGGATACCTCGCGACATCCGTCACCAAAGCATACATTTCGGCAGGGGTGTACCAGATCAGGACGGACTTGTTGACAGTTTTCATAGAATGCAGGGTTGCGCGGGATTGTAGACAAGCCCCAACGCGTGTCTTTCAATTCTGCCCTTCGCCCCCACTTTCACTCCATGGCCAAAAAACCCGAAACTGCCTCCCGCATCGCTGACAACAAAAAAGCCGCCTTCAATTATTTTTTTGAAGAGAGGTTTGAAGCCGGCCTTGTGCTCGAAGGCTGGGAGGTCAAGTCCCTGCGCGAAGGCAAAGTTCAGTTGACCGACGGCTATGTGGTTATCCGCGATGGTGAAATGTTCATCATCGGCCTGCAGATCAACCCCTTGCACACGGCCTCCAGCCACGTCAGTCCGGACAAAATCCGAACCAAAAAGCTGCTGTTGCACAAGGAAGAAATCAAGCGCCTGACCGGCAAGGTTGAACAAAAGGGCTACACGCTGGTGCCCATCAACCTGCATTGGAAGAGCGGGAAAGTGAAGTGCGACATCGCCTTGGCCAAAGGCAAAGCTGAGCACGACAAGCGAGACACCATCAAGGACCGCGAGGGCAAGCGGGAAGTCGAACGCGCCATGAAAGACCGGAACCGTTAATTTTTTCCGGCGACATGGAATAAACCGTCACGGCCCGGCGTTTATCTGGTGAGCACGCATCCCGCGGGCTTTACAACTCCGGAGTACTCCATGAAATTTCTCGCGATCGCCACACTTACCGCCGCCCTGCTGGGCGGCTGCGCGGCCATGGCGCCATCGGCACCCGTTGCCGTGAACGGCGGCATCTTGACCGGCAGCAACGGCATGACCTTGTACACCTTTGACAAAGACACAACCGGCAGTGGTAAATCGGTGTGCAATGGTCAGTGCGCGATCAACTGGCCCCCACTGATGGCTGCGGACACCGACAAGGCCGCCGGCGACTACAGCATCATCACCCGCGATGACGGCAAGAAGCAGTGGGCTCTCAAAGGCAAACCCCTGTACTTCTGGATCAAGGACACCAAGCCCGGAGACGCCACCGGCAATGGCGTGCAGAACGTCTGGCGCACCGTCACCCCCTGATTCACCATGGATGCAGCGCAGCTCAAAGAGCAGATACCTGCGCTGCGCCGCTACGCCAGAGCGCTTACCTGCAGCGCATGGGCCGCGGATGATCTCGTGCAGGACACACTAGAGCGTGCCTGCACGAAATGGACCTTATGGACCGCAGGCAGCAACCTGCGAGCATGGTTGTTCACCATCATGCACAACATCTACGTCAGTGATGTACGGCGAATCATCCGGCATCAAGCGGCAACCGATCCGGAAGGGCTTGAAGGAGAAGCCTCAGGCCTCACAGCGCCCGCCTCCCACGCAGACAGTCGCATGGACCTGCAACGTTGCCTGCTCCAACTACCCGAAGACCAGAGAACCGTCCTCCTACTGGTGGCATTGGAAGACATGAGCTATGCAGAAGTGGCCAAGATCACCGGCAGCCCCTTGGGCACCGTGATGTCAAGGTTGTTCCGGGCCCGGACACGTTTGCAAAACCTGATGGATGGAGCACCCGCCAGCAGCAAAAACGGTGCGGACGTTGTTCCTCTCCAACGAGTGCGTTGAGAACCTGCCTATGAATCACCCTTCTTCCCCTCCCCCGCGCCCGGATGATGTGCATGCCTGGGTTGACGGGCGCCTCCCGGAGGATCAGCGTGCGACATTGGAAGACCAACTACGGGATCAACCCGCATTGCTGGCAGATGCACAGGAATGGAAACGCCTAAACCAACGCATCAGTGAATTGCATGCTGAGGTTCTGGATGAACCATTGCCGACGCATCTGCTGCAGGCGGCGTCACAACTCGGTCAGCGTCAACAGCAAAAAAACCAATGGACTCGCTGGGGTGGTATGGCTGCCAGCGTGTTGTTTGCATTCGGGATGGGCTGGTTTTTGCAACCTGTGCTGAGCGGCTTTAGCCCTGGCACTTACGCCAGCCAACAGCGCAGCGAAAAGGCATTTGTCATGCAAGCGAGTGTGGCCCATGCCGTGTTTTCACCGGAAGTGAAGCACCCCGTCGAAGTCAGTGCAGCAGAACAACAGCATCTGGTTCAGTGGCTTTCCAAACGCTTGGGGCGCGAACTCAAGGTGCCCGATCTGTCCGCCCAAGGCTTTCAGCTCATGGGTGGGCGTCTTTTGTCGGGGGATAGCGGTGCCCGCGCCCAGTTCATGTTCGACAACGCCACCGGCAAGCGCGTCACCTTGTATGTGGGCGGTCTCTCCAGCACTACGAACGCATCCTCAACAGTAACCTCGTTCCAGTTCAGCCAACAGGGCAAGAACCTCAGCTTTTACTGGGTAGACCGCAATTTCGGTTACGCCCTGACCGGCGACCTGGACCGCCCTGCCCTCATGACCTTGTCCGAAGCCGTGTACGCCCAACTTCCACGCTGAGCGGAGTCGCCGGTTCGCCTTAGGCAAGCGTACGCAAGGGGTGAGCGTTCGCGGGCCATGGGCTGTCAAAGAAAGGGGCCACCAGGGCGGTGGTCACATCCTCAATCCGTGCCGGGTTCCACTGTGGCTGGTGGTCCTTGTCCACCGCAAGTGCACGGATGCCCTCCACCGTTTCACTGCGCGCTCCGGCGCGATCCAAATGGCGGGTGACGAAGCAGTGCCGCACCATGTCACGCTCCATGCGCAAGTCCTCGGCGAGGCTCATGGTGCGCGCTCTGCGCACCTGCTCCAGCACCACATGCAGCATCAGGGGCGAACGCTTGCGCAAAGTCGCTGCAGTATTTTGTGCCCACTCAGAACTGTCGGCCTCCAGAGCACCCACGATAGACTGCACATCCGCCCGAGAAAAATAGGCATCAATTTGATCTCTAGCGCCTATGGAGTCTGCGTGAGCAGCTATAGAAAATGTAGCAAACCAAGGATCGAGTGAAGCTGCAGACTCCCAATCCACGCCAGCCAAGGCATCCCAAGCTTCCTGGAGTCGGCCTGCGTCCAGCATGTGGTCCGCCAATTGCACCGCAATAGCAGCGTCTGCACCAATAGCCTCTCCGGTCAGTGCCAACCACTCGCCGGTGCTACCCGGACAACGGCTCAAAAAGTAGCCTCCACCCACATCCGGAAACAGGCCGATGTTGGTTTCGGGCATGGCCATCTTGGTTCGCGAGGTCACCAAACGGTGTGACGCCCCTTGGCTGATACCCATGCCCCCGCCCATCACGATGCCGTCCATGAATGCCAAGTAAGGCTTGGGATAGGTGTGGATGAGGTGGTTGAGAGCGTACTCCTCCGTGAAGAAGTCCTCCAAAGCCGGGTCGCCTGCCAGTGCCGCAGCGTGGAAAAAGCGGATATCCCCGCCTGCACAAAATCCGCCGAAGGGGCCTTCTTTGTTGCTGCCGCGGATGGCCACTGCATGGATACTGGAATCATCCTTCCACGCCAAAAGAATTGCTGTGAGCGAGCGCACCATGCCCAAGCTCAAGGCATTCAATGCTTTAGGGCGGTTCAGGGTGATGTAACCCACCCCGCCGCTCACCTCGGTAACGACATCCAGACCCCATTCTCCGTGTTTCATTTGCGTTGTCTCCATCCAATCAGTTCATTCACCAGCAGCGCACCGATGACCAAGGCACCGCCGGACACAACGGCACTCCCTGGCGCCTCGTTCGCACCCAGCCACGCTAGCAAAATGCCGAAAATAACCTCCAGCAATTGGAGCAAGGATATCTCGGGCGCTTTCAGCACCTGGGCCACCCGCACGCTCAAGACACAGGGCACGGCGAGCTGAAAGACGCCCAAAAATCCCAACAGAGCCACGTCATGTGCAGTTGCTTGCAAGGGCAGCGCCAGGGGCAAGGTGACGATACAAGAAATCACGCCACCCACCCACACGGCGGGCATCAGGTCGATGTCATGCCCTTGGTCGTGGGCGTGCTGCGTCACCGTCCAATTGGTCGCGCCCGCAATGGGCACACACAGGGCGACCAAGGTTCCCCACAGCGTGATGCTGTCTACTTGCGAGGCATACATATACACAATGCCCGCGCCTGCCACCAGCACCGCTATCCAGGTGCGCGCCGGTATGCGGTGCCCGATGAAGATGCGCGCCATCAGGGCAGTCAGCAGAGGCCCCATGGACATGGTGACCAACACATTGCCCACCGAGGTCAGGGTGAGTGCCACCATGAAGGCTGTGAACATCACGCTCCAGCACACGCCGGAAAGCCAGAACGCTGGCGTAGCACTGCGCAGTTTGGCGAACACGCCCCGCCCGCTCACCACCGGCAGGATCACCAGCAAGCTGATTACTGTGAAAAACGAGCGCCAGAAGGTCACTTCGAAGCTTCGCGCAGACTCCAAATGGCGAGTCACCACGCCGGCAGTGGACCACATCAGGGCGACCAGCACCATCAGCAAAACGGCGCGGTTGTGGGTGAGCTTCATACAGTTTCCTGTGCTGACATGCCTTGGGAGAAGGCATGGTGAAAACAACAACGCCGCGGGACCAGCTCTGCCGGACCGCGGACGTTGATTCCCCTTGCGGGGCGTTCATGCATCGGCTGTGGCCGGTCGCATGAATTAATCGCGGGAGGCGCGCTTGCGTTCGTGCTCTTTCAGGAAACGCTTGCGCAGACGCACGGACTTGGGCGTGATTTCCACCAGCTCGTCGTCCTCGATGAATTCGACACCGTATTCCAAAGTCAACTCGATAGGGGGAGTGATCTTGATCGCATCTTCCTTGCCGGACACGCGGAAGTTGGTCAGCTGCTTGGTACGGGTTGCGTTCACCACCAGGTCGTTGTCACGGTTGTGGATACCCACAATCATGCCTTCGTACACCGGATCGTTCGCCTTCACGAACATGCGACCGCGGTCGTCCAGCTTGCCCAAGGCGTAGGTGAAGATTTCACCGTCGTCCATGGAAATCAGCACACCGTTCTTTCGGCCACCGATGTCACCCTTGTGCGGCTCATAGCTGTCAAAGATGTTGGAGATCAGGCCGGAACCACGGGTCAAGTTCAGGAATTCGTTGGAGAAGCCGATCAAGCCACGGGCAGGAATGCGGTATTCCAAACGGACACGGCCACGGCCGTCCGGTTCCATGTTGATCAACTCACCCTTGCGTTCGCCCAGTGCCTGCATCACGCCGCCCTGGTGCTGTTCTTCGATGTCCGCGGTCACCAGCTCGATAGGTTCGTGCTTCTCGCCGTTGATGTCCTTGAACATCACGCGCGGCTTGGACACGGCCATTTCATAGCCTTCACGGCGCATATTTTCCAGCAGGATGGTCAAGTGCAGTTCACCACGACCCAGCACTTCAAACACGCCTTCTTCGTCGGTTTCGTTGACGCGCAACGCCACGTTGTGTTGCAGCTCCTTTTGCAGGCGGTCCCAGATCTGGCGGCTGGTCACGAACTTGCCTTCACGACCGGCCAAGGGGCTGGTGTTCACGCAGAAATTCATGGTCAGGGTAGGCTCATCCACCTTGAGCATGGGAAGTGGCTGGGGGTTGGCAGGGTCGGTCACTGTCACGCCGATACCGATATCTTCGATACCGTTGATCAACACGATGTCACCAGGGCCTGCCAGTGGGCTTTGCATGCGGTCCAGGCCCTGGAAGGTCAAGACCTGGTTCACACGGCCTTTCACAGCTTTGCCGTCAGGGCCTTCCATGACCACCACGTCCTGCATGGGCTTGATCGTGCCTTGGCTGATACGACCCACACCGATGCGGCCCACGAAGCTGGAGAAGTCCAGTGCAGAGATTTGCAACTGCAAGGGAGCTGTCGGGTCACCGGAGTTCGGTGGCACGTGCTTCAGGATGGTGTTGAACAGGGCCGACATGTCGGGGCCCCACTGCTCACCGGGAGCGCCTTCCTCCAAGGAAGACCAGCCATTGATACCGGAGGCATACACCACGGGGAAGTCCAGCTGCTCGTCGGTCGCACCCAGTTTGTCAAACAGGTCAAATGCAGCGTTCACCACCTTGTCGGGGTTGGCGCCGGGCTTGTCCACCTTGTTCACCACGACGATAGGCTTCAGACCCAAGGCCAAGGCCTTCTTGGTCACGAATCGGGTCTGGGGCATGGGGCCTTCTTGCGCATCGATCAGCAGCAACACGCTGTCGACCATGGAAAGGGCACGTTCCACTTCACCGCCGAAGTCCGCGTGTCCGGGGGTGTCCACGATGTTGATGTGGGTACCTTCCCAGCTCACCGCGCAGTTCTTGGCCAGAATCGTGATGCCGCGTTCTTTTTCGATGGCGTTGTTGTCCATCACGGTGTCGACCACTTTTTCGTGCTCGGCAAAGGTGCCGGACTGACGCAGCAACTGGTCAACCATGGTGGTTTTGCCGTGGTCAACGTGCGCAATGATGGCGATGTTTCGGATTTGTTTACTCATGGTTCACTTTCTGCTTACGCCCCGAGGGCCAAGGTTTCGTTACTCTGTTTCAAACTCTGTTCCAGGGCCTGCTGCTGGCCCAAGGTTTCGCTGATCTCCAGCGGACTCAGCAAACGCACGGGGATCAACTCCCCGGCTTTCACATGTGCCGTGCCCAACAGGGCTTTCGGCATCGTGGCGTATACCGCCACTTGCTCAGCATCCGCCCACGCTCCGCGCCTGCGCATGCCACTCAAAAATCGTGCCGCATTCTCACTGTCCAATGTGACAGTCACATGCTGTGGCAGCAAAGCATCGACGGGCAAGAGACACGCGAGGCGCTGCTCTTCCGTCATGGCCTCCAGGGCCTCCAAACTCACACACTGGCTGGTATCAAACCCACCCGTTCGGGTCCGGCGCAAGGCGCTCAAATGCGCACCGCAACCCAAGGCCTCGCCAATGTCCTCACCCAGGGTTCTGATATAGGTTCCCTTGCTGCACTCCACTACCAATTTGATAGCTGGTTGCGCACTATCCGTGGGCGCTGGCAGCTCTTTCAATGCATAAATCACCACATGGCGGGGCTCGCGCTCCACCTCAATCCCGGCTCGCGCGTACTCGTACAACGCCTTGCCGTCCTTCTTCAAGGCACTGTGCATGGGCGGCACCTGGGCAATCGGCCCGGTGAAGCGCTGCAACACGGCATCCAAATTTGCTTGCGAAACATCTACCGGCCGCTCACTCAGCACATCGCCTTCCGCATCGGCCGTACTGGTTTTAATGCCCAACCGCACGGTCGTTTCGTAGGCCTTGTCCGCATCCAGATGCATCTGGCTGAATTTGGTCGCCGCGCCAAAGCACAAGGGCAACACGCCCGTCGCCAAAGGATCCAGCGTTCCGGTGTGTCCTGCTTTTTCAGCCCGCAACAACCATTTGGCTTTCTGCAATGCCTGATTACTGGACAGGCCGATCGGCTTGTCCAGCAACAGCACCCCATGCACAGGGCGCCTTGCAACCCGTGCACGTGGCGCGTTCATGTGTTTAGTCCTCTTTGGCGCGCGATGACACCGCGCGAGCAATCAAGGCATTCATGTCAGCCGCACGTTCTGTGGTCTGGTCAAAAATGAAATGCAATGTCGGCACCGTGTGAATATGCAAACGCTTGAACAGACCGGCGCGCAAAAAGCCCGCAGCCTGGTTCAGGCCCTCTGCCGTCTCCACCGGATCGCCGACCAGCAAGCTGAAAAAGACCTTGGCGTGGGCATAGTCGGGCGTGACTTCCACACCCTGGATCGTGACCATGCCTACCCGCGGGTCCTTGAGCTCGCGCGCGATCAGCTCGGCCAGATCCCGTTGGATCTGGTCGGCTACCTGAAAGCTGCGATTGGGTGTAGCTGACTTTTTGCGCACTCGGGTTCTCTCGCTTACAGGGTACGGGCGATTTCTTTGACTTCGAAGAACTCCAACTGATCACCTTCTTTGATGTCGTTGTAGTTCTTGAGCTTGATACCGCACTCGAAGCCTTCTTTGACTTCGCGTACGTCGTCCTTCATGCGCTTCAGGGAATCCAGCTCGCCGGTGTAAATCACCACGTTGTCGCGCAACAAGCGGAAGTGCGCGTTGCGGGTAACAAAGCCGTTAGTAACCATACAACCTGCCACCGTACCGATCTTGGAAGCCACGAATACCGTGCGGATCTCGGCCATACCAATGACCTCTTCCCGCTTCTCGGGTGCCAGCATGCCGGACATGGCGGCCTTCAACTCATCGACCGCGTCGTAAATGATGTTGTAGTAGCGGATGTCCACACCATTGCCCTCAGCCAACTTGCGGGCGCCGGCATCGGCACGGGTGTTGAAGCCGATGACGATGGCCTTGGAAGCGATGGCCAGGTTGATGTCAGATTCGCTGATACCACCCACCGCAGAGTAGACCATCTGCACCTTGACTTCGTCGGTAGAGAGCTTGAGCAGCGACTGTGCCAAAGCTTCCTGCGAGCCCTGCACGTCCGCCTTGACGATGATGGGCAACATCTTCACGTCGCCGGCACCGATGTCGGAGAACATGTTCTCCAACTTGGCAGCCTGCTGCTTGGCCAACTTGGTGTTGCGGAACTTGCCTGCACGATAGGTTGCGATTTCACGGGCACGACGTTCATCGGTCAACACCATGAATTCGTCGCCCGCTTGCGGAACTTCAGTCAAGCCCTGGATTTCCACTGGAATGGAAGGTCCGGCAGTTTCGATCTTGTGACCGTTCTCGTCCAACATGGCACGCACCCGGCCATAAGTTTGACCAGCCAGCACCACATCACCCACCTTCAAAGTACCGGACTGCACCAGCATGGTGGCCACAGGACCGCGGCCCTTGTCCAGTTTGGCTTCGATCACCAGACCCTTGGCCATGGCGTCGACAGGCGCCTTGAGCTCCAACACTTCGGCTTGCAAAAGTACCTGTTCCAACAAGGCATCGATACCCATGCCGGTCTTGGAAGACACGGGCACAAACGGAGAATCACCACCGTATTCTTCCGGCACAACTTCTTCGACGACCAGCTCTTGCTTGACGCGATCCGGGTTGGCATCGGGCTTGTCGGACTTGGTGATCGCCACCACCAAAGGCACACCTGCCGCTTTCGCGTGCTTGATCGCTTCCTTGGTTTGCGGCATCACGCCGTCGTCGGCGGCCACCACCAAAATCACAATGTCAGTGGCCTGGGCACCACGGGCGCGCATGGCGGTAAACGCCTCGTGACCGGGGGTATCCAGGAAGGACACCATACCGCGGGGAGTTTCCACGTGGTAGGCACCAATGTGCTGCGTAATGCCACCGGCTTCGCCCGCCGCCACTTTGGCACGGCGGATGTAGTCCAGCAGCGATGTCTTGCCGTGGTCCACGTGGCCCATCACGGTAACCACAGGAGCGCGTGGCAAGGAAGGCGCTTCCTGACCTTGCACTTCGTCGTCGGTAAACGCTTCCGGGTCATCCAGCGCAGCTACCACTGCTTTGTGGCCCAGCTCTTCCACCACGATCATGGCAGTATCCTGATCCAGAGGCTGGTTGATGGTGACCATCTGGCCCAGCTTCATCAACTGCTTGATGACTTCAGAGGCCTTGATCGCCATCTTGTGCGCCAATTCGGCCACGGTGATGGTTTCGGGCACGTGCACTTCGATTACACGTGCTTCGACCGGAGCGGACTGCTGGTTGTGATGGTCATCACGATCGCGGTCATTGCCGCGACGGCCCTTGGGACCAGCACGCCAGTTGCTGGAACGCCCAGCGCCTGCCGTTGTGTCACCACGGGTCTTGAGTTCTTTCTTCTTGGCAGTGTCTCCAGCCCAGCTGCTGGACAGCTTGGCAGATTTGACTTCCTTGCCATTCCCGGCAGGTGCGCCCGCACCCGGGGCGCCAACTGCAGGTTTTGCCGGTTTGGCAACCGCGGATCCATTGGCAGGCTTGTGCAGCGTACCCTTCATTCCGGCCTTGGCGTCAACTGCAGGCTTGGGCTCTTCCACCTTCTTGGGCGCAACCATGACCTTCTTGGGAGCCGCCATCATGGAGCGGATGGCGGCAGCTTCGGCTTCCGCCTTGCGACGGCGTTCACCCAGATCGGCTGCACGTGCAGCTTCTTCAGCCGCAGCAGCCTTGGACGCTTGCGCAGCCGCAGCGGCACGTTCTTGCGCTGCAGCTTTGGCAGCAGCTTCGCTGGCTTGGGCGGCAGCAGCGGCATCCACAGCCTGTGCTGCGGGTGCTGCTTCGGCTTTGGCAGCCGGCTGGACCTGTGCCACTGCCTGCTCTTTGGCCAGACGGGCAGCGGCCTCAGCTTCACGCTCTGCAGCGGCGGCTTGCTCAGCAGCCGCCTTGGCACGGGCTTCCTGCTCTTCACGCTCGCGACGGCGTTGCGCCAGCTCTTCTTCCTGGCGGCGGATCAACTCTGCCTGACGGCTGGCCTCTTCCTCGCGGCGGGCCAATTCGGCATCTTCCAACGCTTGAGCAGCTTGAGCAGAGGCAACATCCTGCTCTTCAACTTCAGTCGTGCCTTCAACACCATCATCACGGCGGACAAAGGTGCGCTTCTTGCGCACTTCCACCTGGATGGTACGGGCCTTGCCAGTGGCGTCGGCCTGCTTGATTTCTGTAGTCTGCTTTTTCACCAACGTGATCTTCTTGCGTTCAGGGCTGGCAGTGCCGTGGCTGTTTTGCAAGTAGTTCAAGAGGCTGTGCTTGTCAGCATCGGTCAGCACGTCGGCTGCGGATGCCTTGGGCACTCCGGCAGACTTCAGCTGTTCGAGCAGGGTATCGGTAGATTTTTTGAGTTCATTGGCAAACTCGGCAACGGTCGTACTGGTCATATTCTGTGAAACCTTTCATGACCGTTACTCTTGAGAAGCGCCGTCATTGGTAAACCAATGCTCACGCGCCTTCATGATCAGGGCCTTGGCCTCGTCCGCAGACTGGCCGGTAATATCTGTCAATTCGTCCACGGCAAGGTCAGCCAGTTCATCGCGGGTGTGAACACCGCCGTCTGCCAGTTTGCCGATCAGTTCAGGGGTCAAGCCCTCCAGGTCGCGCAGATTCTGCGAAACCTCTTCCACGCTCTCTTCGTGGGCAATTTCCATGGTGAGCAACGCGTCTTTGGCGCGATTGCGCAGTTCATGCACGGTGTCTTCGTCGAAGGACTCGATTTCCAGCATTTCCTGCAGGGGCACATAGGCCACTTCTTCCAGGCTGGTGAAGCCTTCGGCAATCAGGATGTCGGCGATTTCCTCATCCACATCCAGCTTTTCCATGAACAGCTTGCGGCCGGAATCCGTTTCGTTCGCCAGTTTCTGGGCAGACTCGGCGGCGTCCATGATGTTGATCTTCCAGCCGGTCAGCTCGGAGGCCAAGCGGACATTCTGACCACCACGTCCGATGGCGATGGCAAGGTTTTCTTCGTCCACCACCACGTCCATCGCGTGACGCTCTTCGTCCACCACGATGGAAGTCACGTTCGCGGGCGCCAGGGCTCCGATGACGAACTGCGCGGGATCTTCGCTCCACAACACTATGTCGACACGTTCACCAGCCAGCTCGTTGGTCACACCATTGACGCGGGTTCCACGCACACCCACACAGGTGCCGATGGGATCTACGCGTTTGTCATGGGACAAAACTGCGATTTTGGCGCGGGAACCTGCATCACGTGCGCAGGACTTGATCTCCAACAAGCCTTGTTCGATCTCGGGCACTTCCTGGCGGAACAGCTCAATCATGAACTCCGGCGCAGAGCGCGACAACACAATGGGCGCACCGCGCAAGGTCAGGTCCACTTCCATGATCATGGCGCGAACGCGGTCACCTGTGCGCAGGTTTTCCTTGGGGATCATTTCGCCGCGGCGCAGACGGCCTTCCACACGGCCGCTTTCGACAATGATGTCGCCCTTGTCCATGCGCTTGACGGTGCCGACAAAGATCTTTTCGCCACGCGACATGAAGTCGTTGAGCAGCATTTCGCGCTCGGCATCACGGATCTTTTGCAAGATGACTTGCTTGGCGGCCATCGCACCGATACGGCCAATAGGCACAGACGCCACAGGCTCTTCGATGTATTCGTCAACTTCGATGTCGGCGATTTGCTCTTTGGCTTCAAACAGCAGAATTTCCTGGTCAGGCAATTGCAAACCGGCCTCATCGGGAACTACGTGCCAGCGACGGAAGGTTTCGTAGTTGCCGCTGTCACGGTCCAATGCGACACGGATGTCCACATCACCGGCGTACAACTTCTTGGTCGCCTGGGCCAAGGCTGCCTCGACGGCGCCCAACACCACATCACGTTCCACGTTCTTTTCACGGGAAATTGCTTCCACCAGCATCAACAGTTCGCGATTCATGCCATGACTCTCCTGAACACTCTAATCAACCAATACAAAAACGGATGGTGTGACAAACGGGCACTCAGGCCTCGTCCGTCTGCCCTTGGCCGCCACGGCCTTTGAAATTCACAATGGGTGCCAAACGGGCATCCCGCAATTCGTCGAATGCAAAGCCCAGCGCCTGCAGGGGCGGCGGTACACGCTTTTTGCTGACTTTCTGGCCCGGCTTGACCTCAGGGGCATCGCTCCAAACGATCTGCCATCCTGTGCTGCCATCAGCCGCTGGCACTCGCTCCAGCGTGCCACGGAACTTCTTGCGGTTGGCGCTGACCTGGCCATTGGCAGCAGCCCCCATGGGAGCCTTCAAGGTAATGTCAATCACGTGACCGGCAAAACGTTCGAAATCCTGCGTGTGACGCAGAGGGCGATCGATACCGGGCGAGGACACCTCGAGCCGCTTGTATTCCACGCCATCGACTTCCAGCGCGAACTGCAACTGGCGAGTCACTTTTTCGCAGTCTTCCACGTTTACAAACTGCTCGGACACAGGCTGACCTTCAACAGGCGCGACCCAAGGCAAATCGATGGTAATACGCAGCAAGCCTCCGGCAGAGCGTTCAATCTCTACCAAGTCATATCCCAGTCCTGCTACGGTTTGTTCAACGATTTCCTGTAATGCCACGTCTGTAAAGCCTGCCTAATGTTGAGCAACGAAATGCGAGTGAAAAACGATCGACCAAAAAAAACGGGCGGTAATTACCCGCCCGTTTGGTCGTGAGCTTTGGATTGTACTCGAAAAGCGCGCTAAGTCCCTTGATTCTTAAGGAAATTACGCACTCGCCGCGAGAAGCTTGACCGTGTAAGGGTGCACAGGTGCCTCCATCACGGCTTCAACACTACCGGATTCAACAATTTTGCCCCCCTGCATCACCAGTACCCGGTGCGCCATGGCCTTGATGACCGCCACATCATGGGTAATCAGGAGATATGCCAAGCCGCGCTCTTTCTGGAGTGACTGCAAAAGACGCAACACCTGCTGCGCCATGGTGACATCCAAGGCGCTGGTGGGCTCGTCGAGCACGATGACGGAGGGCTCCAGCACCAATGCCCGTGCAATCGCCAATCGCTGGCGTTGCCCACCGGAGAACTGATGGGGGTAGCGCTGCAGAATGGCGGGAAACTGCTGCTCTCCCATGCCGACCACCTCCAGCGCGGTCAACACGCGCTGACGCCGCGCGTCTGCAGCCAAGTCAGGCATATGCACATCCAGACCCTCGCCCACCAGCTCCTCCACCGTCATCCGTGGCGAGAGGGAAGAAAACGGGTCCTGAAAAACCACTTGCACCTGTTTGCGCAGCCCAACATCACGCGCGGCCTTGCCGGACCACGACTTGCTATCTACCTGGACCACACCCTCAAAAGCCGTCAAACCCAGAGCCGCCAGCGCCAAGGAGGACTTCCCAGAGCCTGACTCCCCTACGACACCCAATGTCTCGCCGCGATGCAACTGGAAGTCGGCGGAGTGCACCGCGGTGAATCGTCCGCTGGAGAACCACCCCCGAAAACCCGGCTTGGGAATGGGGTAGGTCACTTGGACCGATTTGGCATCGAGCAACAAGGGTGCACCGGGTGCCACGACAGGCACATTACGCACCGGTAGGCTGTCCAAGAGTTGGCGGGTGTAGGCGTGCTGGGGCCGTGCAAACACTTCCGCCACTGTGCCCTGCTCCACGATTTCACCCTTTTCCATCACCGCCACGCGATCTGCGAACTTGCGGACCAGATGCAAATCATGGGTGATTAGCAATACAGCCATACCCTTGCGTCGTTGCAAGTCAGTGAGCAAATCCAGAATCTGTTGCCGCACGCTCACGTCCAGCGCTGTCGTGGGCTCATCCGCCAGCAGCAATTTGGGGGCGCAGGCCAAAGCCATGGCGATCATCGCGCGCTGGCGTTGGCCGCCTGAGAGCTGGTGTGGATAGGCGTTCGCGCGCCGCGCAGGGTCGTCAATGCCCGTTTCCGCTATCAATTCAATAGCTGCCCGCGCAGACTCCTTGGGCGCCAGACCTTGTTTTTCCTCTAAAACCTCTGCAATCTGGCTGCCGATAGTGAATACCGGATTCAGCGCCGTCATGGGCTCCTGAAACACCATGGCGATGTCCTGTCCGCGAATGCCGCGCAGCTGCCGCTCCGGCAGGGCCAACAAATCCACTGGGCCGGAACTAGACGCAAAGTCCGCACGCCCCGTCACGCCGGCACCTTGCGCCAAACCCAGCAAGCTCAAAGCCGTGATGGTTTTGCCGGAGCCGGACTCTCCCACGAGCGCCAGCTTTTCCCCCGGCTGGATGTCGAAGCGGATGCCACGAACCACCTCACGATGGCCGAATGCCACCCGCAGCTCCTGTACGCTCAACAAGGCAGTTGGCTTGCTCATGTGTCTTGTTTCCGGGGGTCCAGGGCGTCACGCAGCGCGTCGCCCATCTGCGTGAGCAATAGCAAGGTCACTACCAGCACACAAAACGTGGACAACGAAATCCACCAGGCGTCAATATTGTTTTTCCCTTGGGACAACAACTCGCCCAGAGAAGGGGTACCGGGCGGAACGCCGAGGCCCAAAAAATCCAAAGAGGTAAGCGCCAGAATCGCCCCACTCATGCGGAATGGCAGGAAGGTCACCACCGGCGTCAAGCTGTTGGGCAGGATATGCCGCAGGATGATGGCCCGGTTGGACACACCCAGTGCTCTGGCTGCGCGCACGTAATCCAGCTGGCGATTGCGCAAAAACTCGGCCCGCACATAGTCGGACAAGCCCATCCAGCCAAACAGGCTCAGCAAAATCAGCAGCAGGCCCACACTGGGGGCAAACAGGGCACTGAAAATGATCAACAGATAAAGCTCCGGCATGGAGCTCCAGATTTCGATGAAACGCTGAAACACCAGGTCTGTTTTGCCGCCAAAAAAGCCCTGAATCGCACCTGTCAGGATGCCGAGCAAAACACCGGTCACGGTCAGCGCCAACGCAAACAACACGCTGACCCTGAAGCCATAGAGCAGCTGAGCCAGCAGATCACGGCCCCGGTCATCCGTGCCCAGCCAATTGGCGGCGCTGGGCGGTGCCGGGTTGGGCGCGGTCGCAAAGTAATTCAGTGTCTTGGGGCCGTAGCGGTTGGGGGCGAACAGCGCCCAGTTGCCAGGCTCCGAAAACTTTTGCTGGATGAAAGGGTCCAGGTAGTCGGTCGGCGTGGCGAAGTCGCCGCCGAAGGTGGTTTCCGGGTAATCCTTCACCAAAGGCCAATAGGTCGTGCCTTGATAGACCACGACCAGCGGCTTGTCGTTGGACACCAGTTCTGCTGCGAGGCTCAGCACCACCAAGCCGCAAAAAATGATCAGGCTGGCAAAGCCCAGTCGGTTACTGCGAAAGCGCCGCCAGGCGCGCAGTGCGGGGCCGGGATTATTCAAAGGTAACACGCGGGTCCACCCAGGCATAACAAAGGTCTGACACCAGCTTGGTCACCAAGCCGATGAGCGTAAACAGGTACAAGGTGCCCATGACGACAGGGTAGTCTCGCCGGATCACGCTCTCGTAGCTCAAGAGGCCCAGGCCATCGAGCGAAAACTGGGTCTCGATCAGCAGGGACCCCGTGAAAAATGCGCCTATGAACGCAGCCGGGAACCCGGTCACGATGGGAATCAAGGCGTTGCGCATCACATGCTTCCACAGCACTTTGCGCTCTGGCAGACCTTTGGCACGGGCGGTCAAGACATACTGCTTGCCGATTTCTTCCAAAAAAGAATTTTTGGTGAGCATCGCGATGGTGGCAAAGCTGCTCATCACCATGGCTGTGACCGGCATGGCGATGTGCCAGAGGTAGTCCGTCACTTTGGCGCCCCAGGACAAGCTCTCCCAATTTGCCGATACCAGCCCGCGCAGCGGAAACCACTGCAACTGCCCGCCAAACACCACCAGCAACGCCACGCCCAGCACGAAACCGGGAATGGCGAAGCCCACCAGCACCACGATGCTGGTCACCAAATCAAACCGGGAGCCCGCGCGGACCGCCTTGGCAATGCCCAGCGGGACCGCAATGCCGTAGCTCAGAAAGAAGGTCCACAGCCCCAAGCTCATGGAGACCGGCAGCTTCTCCCAGATCAGCTCAGAGACTTTGCGGTTCTGGAAAAAGCTGGTACCCAGATCAAAGCGGGCGAACTGGGTAAGCATCTGCCAGAAGCGCTCGGGGGCCGGTTTGTCAAAACCATAAAGCGCTTTGGCCTGCTCCAAACGCTTGGGGTCTACCCCTTGGGCGCCTCGATAACTGATGCCCCCTTCCGCACCCACGCCGGCACCTGCCTTGGCTTCCGCCAGATACTGCTCCACGGGCCCTCCGGGCACAAACTGCACCACGACAAAGGTCAGCAACAGCACGCCGAACAGCGTGGGCAGCATCAACAACAAGCGCTTGAGGGTATAGACCATCATGGCTTGGCCCACCAGGTGTCAATGGCCCAACCCTCGCCCTGGGCATAAGGTGGCATCTGCGCTGGCTTCTCCAAGCGCCAAGCGTTGTAAGCAATACGGTGCGTGGCTGCAGACCACTGGGGCACCAGGACATGGCTGTGGGCAATTACCCGGTCCAGCGCGCGGCAGGCGGGCAACAAAGCAGCCTTGGATTTGGCGCTGGTCATGTGCTGAATCAACGCGTCCACGGCCGGACTTTGGATGCCACTCAAATTTCCTGAGTCTTCCTGGTCTGCCGCTTTGCTGCTAAACAAATCCACAAACTCCTGACCGGGATTCTGGGTGCCTGCAAAGGCGATGGAAGTAATGTCGAAATCGAACTTCTGGAGTCGTTGCTGGTACAGCGCAAAGTCCACCGGACGGAACTTGAGCGTGACGCCGATTTTTTCCAGATTACGCGCCCACGGAGTCACCACCCGTGCACCGGCCTCATTGCTGTCCAGGTACTCCAACTCAAACGCCTGTCCTTTGGCGTTGCGCAAGGCGCCGTCGCGGTAGGTCCAGCCGGCGTCTTTCAACAAGGCTTGCGCCTTGCGCAAGTTATTGCGCAGAGAATCTTCGCCATCGGTGCGAGGGGCGATCGCCATAGCGCCGAAAGCAGCCTCCGGCACTTTGCCGTGCCACGGATTCAACAGTGCCAACTCTTGCTCTGGGGGCAGACCGGTGGCCTGGCAGTCGGTGTTGCCGAACAGCCCCTGCACGCGCTGGTAGGCGCCGTAAAACATCTGGCGGTTCATCCACTCGTAGTCCAGCGCCAGCCCCAGGGCTTGGCGCACCCGCACGTCCTGTAACAAGGGCTTGCGGGTGTTGAGCACGTAGCTCTGGAAACCCGTGGGCAACCGGTGTTTGAACTCCGCTTTGACCAACTCACCGCTGTCGAACTTGCGCCCGGTGACGCGTCGCGCCCAGTCACCGGCAGAAAAGAAACGCATCAGGTCGAACTCGCCGGCCTTCAAGGCTTCTAGGCGGGCCGTGCTGTCTTTGTAAATCTTGACCGTGATGCGGTCAAAGTTAGCGGTACCCCGGCGCACGTTCAGATCACGCGCCCAATACTGCGGGTCACGCACATAGGTAATGTCTTTGCCGAAGTTCACCGGGCCCACTTTGTAAGGCCCGCTGCCGATGGGGATATCCATCACGATCTGGTCGAAGGGTTTGAGCTTGCCACCCTCCTCGCCCCATCGGTGGCTGAAGACTGGCAGTCCGCCCACGGTCAGCGGCAGGTCGCGGTTGGGCTTGGCAAAGCGGTAACGCACGGTGCGTTCATCCAGCACATCCACCCCCAGCACGTCTTCCAGCAGGGTCCGAAACCCGGGGGATGCCAGCGGGCCTTTGAGCATGTCAAAGCTGTGCTTCACATCGCGCGCGAGCACCGGATCGCCATTGTGAAAACGCGCTTCAGTCCGCAATACAAAGGTGGCGCTCAAGCCATCTGCTGACACGCTCACGTCTTTGGCGAGCAGCCCGTAGCCTGCCGCGGTCTCATCCAATGCGCCGGCGAGCAGACTGTCAAACATCAGGCTGCTGAGGTAGGCAGGCGCCGAGCCCTTGACTGTGAACGGGTTGTACTTGTCGAAGGTGGAGACTCGTAAGTTGCTGACCAGCCGCAACTCACCACCTTTGGGTGCGGCCGGATTGACATAACTGAAGTGGGCAAAGCCCGGCGGATATTGCAGGTCGCCCCAGAGTGCATAGCCATGCGCTGCCCACGCGCTGCCCGCCATGAAACTCCACAGTAATGCCACCCATTTCCGCATGAGACAATTCTGCACCAGACCACGCATTTTTATGAGGACGATATGGGCTTTTTAGCAGGCAAGAAGTTGTTGATCACCGGAGTGTTGTCGAACCGCTCCATCGCCTACGGCATTGCCAAAGCGTGCAAAGAACAAGGCGCCGAATTGGCCTTCAGTTATGTAGGCGAGCGTTTCAAAGAACGCATCACCGAGTTTGCGGCCGACTTCGACTCCAAGCTGGTTTTTGACTGCGATGTGGGCAACGATGAACAGATCGACCAGTTGTTCAAGGACCTGTCTGTTCACTGGCCTACCTTTGACGGATTTGTACACAGCATCGGCTTTGCGCCACGCGAAGCGATTGCAGGTAACTTCCTGGACGGCCTGACCCGCGAGAACTTCAAAATCGCGCACGACATTAGCGCCTACAGCTTCCCGGCGATGGCCAAGGCGGCCATGCCCTACCTGACACCCAAAGCGGCTTTGCTGACACTGTCTTACCTGGGCGCCGAGCGCATCATCCCCAACTACAACACCATGGGCTTGGCCAAGGCCTCACTGGAAGCCAGCGTGCGCTACCTGGCGGAGGCCGTGGGCCCCAAGGGCATTCGCGTGAACGGCATCAGCGCCGGTCCGATCAAGACACTGGCTGCCAGCGGCATCAAGGACTTCAGCAAGTTGCTGAACATGGTGGCCGGCGCGTCCCCCATCCGTCGCAACGTGACGATTGAGGATGTAGGCAATGTTGCTGCTTTCTTGCTGAGCGATTTGGCCGGTGGCGTGACTGCTGAGATCACCTACGTGGACGGCGGCTACAGCCAGACCATGGGCGTGACCGCAGAAATTTAAATCAAACACACCGCTCGCGCCCATGGAGTGTGCGCGGGCAGCTATCAAAAAAAGAGCGCCTGCAGATTGATCTGCCGGCGCTCTTTTCTATCGGACTCCTGTCCCTTAGGGGTGAATCAAGCCTTCACACAGTCAGCGTAGTAGCGGACCTTGCCGTCTTCTCCCACTTCACTTACCAGACCGTGCACATCGGTCTCAAAACCGGGGCACTGGGCGTTGAACTCGCGCGAGAACTTGAGGTAGTCCACCACTTTCTTGTTGAACACCTCGCCAGGCACCAGCAAAGGGATACCGGGTGGATATGGCGTGACCATGCCCACTGACACGCGGCCTTCCAGGTGGTCGATTTCCACACGTTCGGTCTTACGCAAGGCAATGTGCGCATAGGCATCACTGGGTTTCATGGCGGGCACCAGATCGCTGAGGTACACCTCGGTGGTCAGGCGGGCAATGTCGAACTTGGCGTACAGCTGGTGGATGTGGTGGCACAAGTCCGCCAGACCCATCTTCTCGTAGCGCGGATACTTCTGCACAAACTCAGGCAACACGCGCCACATGGGTTGGTTCTTGGCGTAGTCGTCCTTGAACTGCTGCAACGCGGTCAACATGCTGTTCCAGCGGCCTTTGGTAATGCCGATGGTGAACATGATGAAGAAGCTGTACAGGCCGGTCTTCTCGACCACCACGCCGTGCTCAGCCAAAAACTTGGTCACGATCGAAGCCGGAATACCGGTCTTGGCGAACTTGCCATTCAGGTCCAGACCGGGCGTCACGATGGTCGACTTGATCGGGTCCAGCATGTTGAAGCCGTTGGCCAGCTTGCCGAAGCCGTGCCAGTTGGCCTTTGCGCTCTTGGACTCGCCTTTGATGATCCAGTCAGCGGCCTTGCCGATGCCTTCGTCGGCCAATTTGTCCGGTCCCCAGACCTTGAACCACCAGTCGTCGCCGTACTCTTCGTCCACCTTGCGCATGGCGCGACGGAAATCCAAAGCCTCGGCAATGCTTTCTTCCACCAAGGCCGTGCCACCGGGTGGCTCCATCATGGCGGCGGCCACGTCGCAGCTGGCAATGATGCTGTACTGCGGGCTGGTGGAGGTGTGCATCAGGTAGGCCTCATTGAACAAGTGCTTGTCCAACTTGACAGTCTGGGAGTCCTGCACCAACACGTGGCTGGCCTGGCTGATACCGGCCAGCAGCTTATGGATGGATTGCGTGCTGTACACCACGGCCTCCTTGGGACGCGCGCGGTTCTTGCCCATGGCGTGGTAGGTGCCGTAGAACGGGTGGAACGCCGCATGCGGCAACCAGGCTTCGTCGAAGTGGATGTTTTCCACGTAGCCGTCGAGCATGCTCTTGATGGTTTCGGTGTTGTAAAGCACGCCGTCGTAGGTGGACTGCGTCAGCGTCAGGATGCGCGGCCTGATTTTCTTGGTGTCCACGCCTTTGAGCAAAGGGTTTGCCTTGATCTTGGCCTGAATCGTCGCCGGCTCAAACTCACTTTGCGGAATCGGGCCGATAATGCCGAAGTGATTGCGCGTAGGCTTCAGGAACACGGGAATAGCCCCGGTCATGATGATGGCGTGCAGGTTGGACTTGTGGCAGTTGCGATCCACGATCACGATGTCACCGGGCGCTACCGTGTGGTGCCACACCATCTTGTTGGAGGTGGAGGTGCCGTTCGTCACAAAGAAGCAGTGATCCGCATTGAAAATCCGCGCCGCATTGCGCTCGGAGGCACCGATGGCTCCGTTGTGGTCCAGCAACTGGCCCAGCTCTTCCACCGCATTGCACACGTCGGCGCGCAGCATGTTTTCACCATAAAACTGGTGGTACATCTGCCCCACCGGGCTCTTCAAGAAGGCAACGCCTCCCGAATGCCCCGGGCAGTGCCAGCTATAGGAACCGTCTTCGGCGTAATCCAGCAGCGCCTTGAAAAACGGAGGCTGCACGCCCTCCAGATAGCCCTTGGCCTCGCGGATGATGTGGCGCGCAACGAACTCGGGCGTGTCCTCAAACATGTGAATGAAGCCATGCAGTTCGCGCAGGATGTCGTTGGGAATGTGGCGGCTGGTCTTCGTTTCGCCATACACATAGATCGGAACATCCAGGTTCTTGCGGCGCACTTCTTCAATGAAGTGGCGCAGGTTCAACACCGCAGGGTCCAGATCCGGACCGGGGGTGAACTCTTCATCGTCAATCGACAAAATGAAAGCACTTGCGCGGCTTTGTTGCTGGGCGAACTGGCTCAAATCGCCATAGCTGGTTACGCCCAGAACCTCGAACCCTTCCGACTCGATAGCCTGTGCCAGGGCACGAATGCCCAAGCCCGACGTGTTTTCCGAACGGAAATCTTCGTCAATGATGATGATGGGAAAGCGAAACTTCATCGAAAGGCTCCAACGACGGGCTAAAAAAGGCAAACAGGCGCGAAGTGTAAGGACTTATTGCGGCAAGTCCGCGGCACGGTCATTCAATTGGCCCACAATGTGGCGTCATCAATACAACCGGAGTCCGCCCCATGTCAGAACCCACCCTCTGGTGGCTGCTCACAGGTGCCATCGTGGCGATTGAGCTGCTCACTGGCACGTTTTACCTGCTCATGTTGGCAGCGGGAGCCGTGGCAGCAGCACTTGCGGCCCATGCCGGTGCCACTGTCACCACACAACTCGTGCTGGCAGCTGTTGTAGGCGGCGGCGCGGTGGCAGCATGGCACTTGAAACGGACCCGCCGGAACGACGAGCCCCCTGCCCAGGCGAACCCCAACGTCAACCTCGATATCGGTGAAACCGTGCAAATCAACGCTTGGAATCCGGATGGCACCGCCAGCGTTCAGTACCGTGGAGCCCATTGGACCGCTATTCATCGCACCGGAGTCATTCCGGTACCGGGAGCGCACCGCGTGGCAGAAATGGTGGGCAACCGCCTGTTGGTCGACAAATTGTAAGAAGGAAACCCTATGGAAATCGCAATCGTACTTTTGGTTATCGCCGTGATTTTTGTGACGCGCTCCGTCAAGGTAGTGCCGCAGCAGCATGCCTGGGTGATTGAGCGGCTCGGCAAGTACCACGGCACCCTCACCCCCGGCTTGAACTTTCTGGTGCCCTTCATCGACAAGGTGGCCTACAAGCATGTGCTGAAGGAAATCCCGCTCGATATCGCCAGTCAGGTCTGCATCACCAAGGACAACACCCAACTGCAGGTAGATGGCATTCTGTATTTCCAGGTCACTGATGCCATGCGGGCCAGCTACGGCTCCAGCAACTACATCGTCGCGATTTCTCAGCTGGCGCAAACGTCCTTGCGCTCGGTCATCGGCAAACTGGAGCTGGACAAAACCTTTGAAGAGCGAGACATCATCAACGCCCAGGTCGTCGCAGCGATTGACGAGGCGGCCTTGAACTGGGGCGTGAAAGTGCTCCGCTATGAAATCAAGGACCTGACGCCGCCCAAAGAGATCCTGCATGCCATGCAGGCCCAGATCACGGCTGAACGCGAGAAACGCGCATTGATTGCGGCCTCCGAAGGCCGTCGCCAGGAGCAGATCAACATCGCTACCGGCGAACGCGAGGCCTTCATCGCGCGTTCGGAGGGCGAAAAGCAGGCAGCCATCAACAGCGCACAAGGTGAGGCTGCCTCGATTACTGCGGTAGCAGAAGCTACGGCCTCCGCCATCGAACGCATTGCAGCGGCCATCCGGCAACCCGGGGGTGAACAGGCGGTACAACTCAAGGTGGCCGAACGCGCAGTAGACGCCTATGGCAAGGTGGCCGCCGATGCGACCACGACCTTGATCATCCCCGGCAATATGAGCGAGGTGTCCGGCCTGATCGCGACCGCCATGAAGATGGTGCAGTCCAGCAAATAGGTCAAACACGGCGGGCAACAAAAAAGCCCGTAACGCTAACGCGCTACGGGCTGTCTGTTTTCTGGCGGAGCAGGCGGGATTCGAACCCGCGGTGGGTTTTACCCCACGCACGCTTTCCAGGCGTGTGACTTAAACCGCTCATCCACCGCTCCAGAGCCTCGTATTCTAGCCCGTAATTTTGCGCATTCCGGACTCCAGCGAAAACTTTTTAGAAAAAGTCCGTGCGACTGAGCACGCAATGCCCCACACCATGCACTACGAGTGGTTGGCATCTCGAGAATGGGCGGTAGCTTCTCTGACCGCGGAACGCACTGCGTTTTCGAGGTCCGCCATCACAGCCGGCAAAAGCAGTTCCAACTGAGCCTGCAAGCTCTGTCGCAAAGCATTCTGCACCTGGTGCTCCAGATTGGGTAACAGACGCTCCATCACCGCAGCCACCAACGCATCTTGAGTCAAAGGACTTGGCACGGGCGGTTCAGCCGACGGCTGCATGGGCTCCTCAGAAAGAGGTGCCGATGGCTTTACAACCTCAGTCAAGGTCGGCAAAAACCTCGGGGTCGCCTTGGGTGCCTGCATCACTCAGCCCCTTTCAGCTTCAGATCGTGCCGCTGAATCTCGTAACCTTGCTGCACATACTGCTTCCATCGGTTGCGCGCCAAAGCCCGGTCGTCATCGTCTACGGATACCACTTCGATCACCCGCTCAAACTGAACGAAATCAGCCGGCACCGCGGTCGTCAAATTCACCAATACGCTATGGTTTTTCAACGCACCGTGCACCCTGGACGTCAAAACTACCGGGCACATCGCATGCGGTTCTTGCCCGTCATCAACGGCGTGCACCAGAAAATCGGTGGGAGAGGTAGCCCACAGGCTCGCATCAAGGTACTGCACCTGCGCAGGTGGTGCCAGGACCGTCAACCGGGCACCCCTTGCTACTGCTTTGCGCAGCAGGCGCCCCACATATTCCAATTTGTTGGGCGCACCGAAATGGAACGCGATGTCAGTCACTTGCCTGCAACCCGGCTCAAAAGAAACTCGACCAACAGGGGCACAGGACGGCCGGTAGCGCCTTTTGCACCGCCGCTCTTCCATGCAGTCCCGGCGATATCCAGGTGAGCCCAAGAGTATTTGTCGGCAAATCGTTGCAAAAACTTGGCAGCGGTGATGGCCCCGCCCGCACGTCCGGCGACATTGGCAACATCCGCAAAGTTGGTCTTTAGGCCTTCTGCATAGTCATCGTCCAGGGGCAGGCGCCAGCACAGGTCACCACTGACCTCACCCGCATGGAACAATGCATCACCCAATTCCGGCTTGTTGGCAAACAAGCCGCTTCGCACGCCGCCCAAAGCGACCATGCAAGCGCCTGTCAGTGTGGCAATGTCAACCACGGCTGCAGGCTTGAAGCGCTCCGCAAAAGTCAGAGCGTCGCACAAGACCAAGCGCCCTTCGGCATCGGTATTCAATATTTCAATGGTTTGCCCGCTCATGCTGGTGACAACGTCCCCGGGTTTGACCGCCTTGCCATTGAGCAGGTTCTCACAGGCGGGAATCAATCCGACCACATTGATGGCGGGCTTGAGCTCTGCCAGAGTCCGGAATGTTCCCAACACGCTGGCAGCACCCGACATGTCGAACTTCATTTCATCCATTTCAGCCGCAGGCTTGATGGAAATGCCGCCGCTATCAAACGTGATGCCCTTCCCCACCAGAACCACGGGCGCTTGTGCCTTGGGAGCTCCGGAATACTGCAGCACGATGAAGCGCAAGGGCTCGTCGGAACCTTGTGCCACTGCCATGAAGGAGCCCATGCCCAACTTGGCCACTTCTTTGGGACCAAGTATCTCGCAACTGATCTTGGCAAACTTGGCCAAACTTTGAGCGGCCTGCCCCAGCAGCGTGGGGGTTGCGTAGTTGGCAGGGCGATTCGCCCATTCCTTGGCAAATTCCACACCACTGACCGTAGCTGCGCCTGTATCAAAAGACGCTTTCACTTCAGACGCATTGGTGGCAGCCACCAAAACCTTCTGCAAAGTCCGGGGCTCAGGCTTGGATTTGGTGTGCGTATAGACGTAGCTCGCATCTGCAACCGCCAGAGGTACCGCGCGTACTGCATCCTCCTGCGCGGGGGCGGCAAACGCTACCACCAGCTTTTTGAGACTGGTGGCCTTCAGGGCGCTCGCACAGGCAGCCAGCGCACTGCGCACTTGGCGCGCACGGCCTTCGCCGATTCCTGCCAGCACCACCTTGGTGGCGTTGAATTGCACTGGCCGGTACAGCGAGAGCACGGTGCCCGGCTTGGCGGCAAAGTCCCCCTGCTTCAGGGTTTGGGCCACTAGCACAGACAATTCATCTTTGCCGGCCTTGAAATCCTGCGCGACCAGCAGGATCAGCAAATCAGCTTTTTCGTTGGCAAGGGCGACGAGGTTCAGAGGCTTGAGTTCAAAGTTCATAATTCACGCTTTCGTTCTGCACAATGTTATTCCATTCCTCCATCCGCAAAGAATTAGGCCGCAGTTTCGGGGCTACCCTGGTGGTGCTTGTCACGGTCGTGATGACCATGACCTTGTTGCGCACCTTGGGCGAGGCTTCGCGCGGCACCTTCAATCCGGCGGATGTCCTGATCATCATGGGTTACACGGTGCTCTCGGACATGCCCACCATCCTGTCCATGAGCCTGTTCATTTCGGTGTTGAGTGTGGTGACCCGCATGTACCGGGACAGTGAAATGGTGATCTGGTTCGGCAGTGGCCGTGGGCTCTTGGGCCTGGTGCGCCCGCTCATGAGATTTGCCTGGCCCGTATTGGTCGTGATCCTTGCTTTGGCTTTTTTGATCCTGCCTTGGTCTTTCAGCAAGATTGAAGATCTGCGGGACAAGTACGACAAGCGTGGAGACATCGCCCGCATTGAACCCGGCCAGTTTCAGGAGTCCGGCAATGGCGACCGGGTTTTCTTTATCGAGAAAGACAGCAAAGGCCAGCAGACCGGCAAGAACGTCTTCATTGCCACCCATGAGGGCAACAAGGAAACCATTACGAGCGCTCGATCGGGCACTGTGGAAGTGATGAACGGCGACAAATTTCTGGTGTTGCAAAACGGTCAGCGCTTGGAGCGAAGTTCCGGCAAGAACGACATGACCCTGAGCACTTTCGAGCGCTACGGAGCCAGGGTCGGCGCCGATGACAACTCAGCGCGGGACTATGCGCCCTCCAACGCGAAGACCACGCTGGAGCTCGTGCAAACGCCTTCGGCCTTGCACATGGGGGAATTGTCTTGGCGTGCCGGTTTGGCACTGGCCGCTTTCAACCTGATCTGGATCGGTTTAGCGGCCGCCGGAGCAAATCCGCGAGCCGGACGCAGCACCAACCTCATCTTCGCGTTTCTGGCGTTTGTGGTGTATTTCAACCTGTTGGTGCTTGGCAAGAATTGGGTGGAGAACGGTAAGGCGGAGCTCATTCCCATGCTGCTCCAGTTGCACGGCGGCGTTTTTCTGCTTTCCATGTTGTGGCTTGCCAAACGGCACAACCACTGGACCCTGCGCCTGCCCCGCCGAAAAACGGTTGCCGGGTGCCACTCATGAAGACACTGCGCAAACTCCTGTACGGGGAGGTCATTACCGCAGTGACCTTGGTGACACTGGGCTTCATGGCGCTGTTCTTTTTCTTTGACGTAGTCGAAGAATTGCAGTCTGTCAGCCGCATTGCTTCCAGCGGCTACCAGGTTCCCCAGGCGCTTATCTATGTTGCGCTGATGATTCCTGCCCACGTGTATGAACTCTTTCCCATCACGGTATTGATCGGGACGATTTTTGTGATGGCACGCTTGGCGCGCAGCTCGGAATTCACCATTCTGCGCACCAGTGGCCTCGGCCCTTGGCGGGCACTGCGCACCTTGCTCGCGCTGGGCTTGGGCTTTGTCCTGTTCACTTTTGCAGTTGGCGACTATGTCGCCCCCTTGGCTGACAAAACTGCGCAACTGCTGAAGTCCCGTTTTCAGGGAAAGATCAGTGTCGGCAAGACGGGTGCTTGGCTCAAAGAGCGGCAGGCGTATGGCAGTTACTCGGTCAATGTGGGGGCGCTGTCGTCTGACGCGACGTTGAAAGATGTACGCGTCTATGAATTCGACAACCAAGGCAAAGTGGTGTCCTTGACGGAAGCCAAAGCCGGCACCTTCGGCGATGACGAATCGTGGATGCTGACGCAGGGTGTGCGCACCGAATTCACCAGCGGGCCCGACCAGGTCTCCAAGGTAGACCGGGTGGCTTTTGAGATCTTCCGCTGGCCTACCCAAATCAGCGCTGAAATGGTGGCTGCAGCCGTGCTTCGCCCCGAACGCATGGGCACTATTGATCTCTTCCAATACATCCGCCACCTCAACGCCAACGGCCAAAGTGCGCAGAAGTACGAAATCCAGTTCTGGAAAAAGGTGTTCTATCCGCTGAGCTGCTTGGTGATGGTGGTCTTGTCGCTCCCCTTTGCGTACCTGCATTTCCGCTCCGGCAGCATAGCGGGCTACACCTTTGGCGGCGTGATGGCGGGCATCAGCTTTGTGCTGTTGAACAACGTGCTCAATGACCTGGGCAACCTGCAGGGCTGGCAGCCGTGGATTACGGCGGCGCTCCCGGGTTTGATTTACTCCTTCTTCTCCCTTGCTGCCTTCACCTGGCTGGTACTCCGACGATGACAAGTTCCTCTCCCCGCAACGCCATCGTGCTGTTTGCGCATGGCTCCCGCGACCCTCTTTGGCACAAACCCATGGAGGCGGTAGCTGAGCGCATACGCGCGCAGTCTGCCAATGTGGAAGTCACCTGTGCCTACCTGGAACTCAGCCAGCCGGACCTGCCGGACACGGTATCTAGGCTGGTCGCCAAGGAGGTGAATCAAATCACCATCGTTCCCATGTTCCTGGGTGTGGGGCGCCATGCACGAGAAGATTTGCCGGAACTGGTGGTGCAACTGAAGGCGCAACATCCAACAGTGACCTTTCACTTGCAGGCCGCAGTGGGTGAAGATTCGCGCCTTCTGGACATGCTGGCAAAAATAGCGCTCAGCCCGGCTTGAAGCAATACCCCTGAGGCATAATGAATTCCATCTTTAGTTGGAATTCGATATGAACCTCCACCAATTCCGCTTCGTTCAAGAAGCTGCGCGACGCAACCTCAACCTCACCGAAGCCGCCAAGGCGCTGCATACCTCGCAACCGGGGGTGTCCAAAGCGATCATTGAGCTGGAGGAAGAGCTGGGCATAGACATATTCGCCCGGCACGGCAAGCGCCTCAAGCGCATCACCGAACCCGGTCAACATGTGCTCAAAAGCATTGAACTGATCCTGCGCGAGGTCAACAACCTCAAACGCATCGGCGAGCAGTACAGCTCCCAGGACAGCGGCACCTTGTCGATCGCCACCACCCACACCCAGGCGCGCTATGTGCTGCCCGAGAAAGTGGCCCAGTTGCGCACCGCCTTTCCCAAAGTGAACGTCAGCCTGCACCAAGGGGCCCCGGACCAGGTGGCGCGCATGCTGATCGACGATGTGGCCGAAATCGGCATCGCCACCGAATCGCTCTCCAACTACACCGAGCTGGTGACCCTGCCCTGCTACGAATGGCAACACGTGTTGGTGCTGCCCACGGACCACCCGCTGGCCCAGAAGGAACGCGTCACCCTGGAAGACGTAGCCGCAGAGCCGCTGATCACCTACCACCCGTCTTTCACTGGCCGCACCAAGATCGATCAAGCCTTTGAAGCCCGTAAGCTGGAGCCCCGCATATCGCTGGAAGCCATCGACTCCGACGTGATCAAGACCTATGTGCGCCTGGGCCTGGGCATCGGCATTGCCGCCGAAATGGCGGTGACCGATGTGGTGGAAGACATGGAGAATAACGGTGCCCGCGGCGGCTTGGTGGTACGGCCTGCCGGCTACCTGTTCGGCCAGAACGTCACGCGCGTGGCCTTCAAGCGAAGTGCTTACCTGCGCAACTTCGTGTTCACTTTTGCCGAGTTGCTCAGCAGCCGCCTGAACCGCGCCCTGATCGCCAAGGCCATGGAAGGCCATGTCAACGACTATGAGCTGTGAAATCATGACCACTGCGATTACACCCTCGTTCACCAGCCGCCTGCCGAATGTGGGCACGACCATCTTTACCGTCATGTCGGCGCTCGCCGCCGAACACAAGGCGGTCAATCTCGGTCAAGGCTTTCCAGACTTTGCGTGTGACCCCAAACTAGTTGATGCAGTGACATCTGCCATGCAGGCGGGGCACAACCAGTACCCTCCCATGACCGGTGTGCCGGCCTTGCGGCAGGCAGTGTCGGCCAAAATTGCCGGCCTGCACGGCAAGATCTACCAGCCCGACAGTGAAATCACCATCACCGCAGGTGCCACACAGGCCATCATCACGGCCATTCTGGCCATCGTGCATCCGGGCGACGAAGTGATCGTGCTGGAACCCTGCTACGACAGCTACGTGCCCAACATCGAACTGGCCGGGGGCGTCGTGGTGCGTGTACCCCTGACGCCCGGTACCTTCCGGCCCGACTTCGCCAAAATCAGCGCGGCCATCACGTCCAAGACCCGCGCCATCCTGATCAATACGCCCCACAACCCGAGTGCGACAGTGTGGAGCCGCTCCGAGATGCTGGCCCTCCAAAACCTGCTGGCCCCCACCAACATCCTGCTCATCAGTGATGAGGTCTATGAGCACATGGTGTTCGACGGGCAGCCTCACGAGAGTGCTTCGCGCTTTCCGGGCCTCGCGGCGCGGGCGTTTGTGGTGTCCAGCTTCGGCAAAACTTTCCATGTCACCGGCTGGAAAGTGGGCACTGTCGTGGCACCCGCAGCATTGACTGCCGAGTTCCGCAAAGTGCACCAGTTCAACGTGTTCACGGTCAACACCCCGGTGCAGCATGCGCTGGCAGCCTACCTGGGCGACCCCGCACCGTATGTGAACCTGCCGGCGTTCTATAGCGCCAAGCGCGACCTGTTCCGCGCAGGCTTGGCCAGCACCCGCTTCAAACTGCTGCCCAGCCAAGGCAGTTACTTTCAGTGCGTGGACATTTCTGAAGTGAGCGACCTCAACGAGGCGGACTTCTGCCAGTGGCTCACCCGCGAAGTGGGCGTGGCAGCGATTCCGCTCTCCGCCTTCTACGGCAACGGCTTCGATCAACGGGTCGTGCGCTTCTGCTTCGCCAAAAAGGATGAAACCCTGGAACTGGCATTGGAAAGACTCAAAAAGCTATAAGTTCATCTGGCGAGAAGCTCCGCTATTGTTTTTATAGCTTCTCGCGCATATTCAGCGGGCGCTGGAGGTCGGTTTAGATGAAATTTTCAGTCTTTGCGTGGGTCAAACCGTATGTCGGCCGGTGGAGTGTTGGGGGCGCATGCCTGGCACTCTGTCTCGCCTTCGCAACCCCCTTGGGGCACGCAGAATCACTGCGCACCGAGACCGTGGCGCAAGGACTGGAGCACCCTTGGGCCTTGGCGTTTTTGCCGGACGGTCGGTTTCTGGTGACCGAGCGCCCCGGCCGTCTCCGTATTGTGGATGCCCAAGGTCGAATAGGGGTTCCGATAACGGGGCTTCCCAGGGTGGACGCCCGGGGACAAGGCGGCCTGTTGGACCTGCAGCTCGACAGCGAATTTGCGGACAACCGGCTGATTTACTTTTGCTATGCCGAGGCAGGGGAAGGCGGCAACAGCACAGCGCTTGCACGTGCACGCCTGAGCCCGGATGGCAGCCAACTGACAGAGCTACAGGTGCTGTTCCGGCAACAACCCAAGGTTCAGAGCAGCGCTCATTTCGGCTGCCGCATCGTCGAAGGCCAACGCAACGGGAAGGCGGATGGCACCCTGTACCTCGCCTTGGGTGAACGCTTCAGCCGCAAGGAAGACGCCCAGACACTGAACAACCACCACGGCAAAGTCATCCGCATCCTCAAGGATGGCAAGGCACCGGCGGACAACCCGTTTGCCACTCCAGAGTCACGCAAAACCGGTGCGCTCCCGGAAATCTGGAGCTACGGCCATCGCAACCCTCAAGGGCTGGTGCAGGCTCCGGACGGCAGGCTTTGGGAGATGGAGCACGGCCCCCAAGGCGGTGACGAAATCAACCTGATAGCACCCGCCCGCAATTACGGTTGGCCGGTGATTACCTATGGCGAAAATTACGGTGGTGGAAAAATCGGCGCCGGCATTACAACCCAAGCGGGAATGGAACAGCCGCTGTATTTCTGGACGCCATCCATCGCCCCCTCCGGCATGGCCTTCGTATCCAGTCAGCGCTATGGAAAAGACTGGGTTGGCAATCTGGGCGTGGGTTCCCTCAAATTCGGTTATCTCGCCCGCCTGGAGCTCAGTGCACCTTTCGCCGGCACTGTGCTCCGAGAAACCCAACACCTGCAGTCGCTGGGCGAACGGGTGCGCGACGTCCGCCAGGGACCGGACGGCTGGCTCTATCTGCTGACGGACCACCCGCAGGGCCGCTTGTTGCGCGTACTCCCGCGCTAGATCAGGTCGCTGCAGGGGCAAGCTTCACCTCCTTGTCATTTAAGTTGGCTGTAATGCGCCCTTCGTTGGAGAAGGACCATGCAACTACTGAAAACCGACAAAGCGCGGACGGAATTGCAAATCGGCAACCGCACCCTGGGTCAGCGCGAACGTGCCCTACTCATTCTTGCGGACGGCCGAAACACCGTGGAGACGGTGAACCACCTTTTTGGTGGCGAGGCCCTGCGGCTGGCCACGCACCTGATGCACAGCGGCTATCTGGTTCCACCGCAGGAACCTGCTGTCCGGACAGCACCCGCCAAACCTGCCAGCAAACCAGCACGCGTTCCAGAAACCGCGCACGCTGCGCCCCCTGCCCCCTTGCTGACCGAAGTGGTCACCCCCGCCGTGTCGGCCGACAACTTCGAGGGCAAGCGCTCGCTGGCAACGACTCGGATGTTTCTGTTCGACATCTGCGAGCGCATGTTTGTGCGGCGTGACCCGGAGCGCGCCGAAGCGTTCCGCGAAGCGCTGCGCAACGCCAAAGACCGCGAATCCATGTTGGCCGCCGCGCGCGACATGATCAGCGCTGTGGAAGACATCGCCGGTCATGAACGCGCTGATTCCATCAGCGAGCGCATTGCCATGTTGCTGCCGCCCGAGGGCTAAACCCAAGGGATCGGGAACGGGCCAAGTCAGCTCTGGATCTGCGCCCAGGCCTTGTCCAGTCTCTTCACGCTCACCGGCTGGGGCGTGCGTAACTCTTGGGCAAAAAAGCTCACACGCAACTCTTCCAGCAACCAGCGAAACTCTTGCATGCGCTCATCCACTGCCCCTTTGCGCTCCGCCACCAGCCGCCAGTAGCGTTGCTCCTGGGGGCGCAGTTCGGTCAGTCGGGCAGCGTCGCGGGCCGGGTCGGCACGGTACTTGTCCAGCCTAAGCGTGATGGCCTTGAGGTAGCGGGACAGGTGCTGCAGCCGGTCCCAAGGCGTGGCCTGCAAAAACTTCTTGGGGATCAGGCGGTTGATCTGCTGCTGGGCGTCACTCGAGGCATCCGGCGCGTTTTTGGTGTCCTTGATCTTGCGGGCTGCGGTGGCGTACTCGAGCAAGATCACGCTCGCCATACGGGCCACTTCGTTGGCGATCAGCGTCAGGCGGCCGCGCCCTTCGTCGATACGCCGCTTGAAGGCGAATTCGTCGGTGGGCAGCGGGTCCAGCAGGAAGGCACGGTCCAGCGCCACCGCGATGATTTGCTCGCGCAGCTCTTCTACCGTTCCCCCACCGCTTCCGTTATCGGCCTTGCCCACGTTCATGTAGCTCACCGCCATTTTTTGCAAGTCCGGGATGTTTTTTTCCAGGTACTTGAGTGCGTCCTTAATCTGGATGGCAAACAGGCGTCGCAGGCCGGCGCGGTGCTTGGCGGCGGCTACTTCAGGTTCGTCAAACACTTCCACGGTCACCGCGTCTCCGGCGTCTATGAGCGCGGGGAAGCCTATCAGCGTTTGGCCGCCTTTGCGGATTTCCAGCAGCTCGGGGAGTTCGCCAAAGGTCCAGGCGGTGAAGCGGCCGTCGAGGATGCTTGGGGCACTGCCTCTGGCCGTATTCGCATTTGCTACGGATTTTGTAGCTGGTTGCGCAATGTTGGCGGGCGCTAGTACGCGGAATGACTGAGCACTCTGCTCCGTGTCCCCCGCCCGCTTTGCGGGCTCCTCCTTGACCTGCGCAGAATGCCCAGTCATCCCGCTTCCTCGGGCGCTGCTTTGTTCTTGGCTCGCCGTCTGGTTTTGCGCCAGCTTCAAGCTGGCAAGTGCTTGGAATGCGCCCCGTGCTTGGCTGCCCAGTTCGGCCTTCAACGCGCCCAGGTTGCGGCCATGGCCGAGTTGGCGGCCGTGTTCGTCCACCACGCGGAAGTTCATGAAGAAGTGCGGGCTGAGCATGTCGACCTTGATGTCAGCTTTCACAATGTCCAGCGAGGTTGCTTCCCGCACCAGCTTAAGCACGGCTTCCACCAAGCCGCCACTACCAAACTTTTCGGGCGCATTCAGGGCTTCGGCGAACTTGGCGGCGGTGTCGGGCAGCGGAACCAGGCGGCTGCGGGGCCGTTGGTGCAGGGTCTTCAGCAGGGCCTGCACCTTGTCCTTGAGCATGCCGGGCACCAGCCATTCGCATCGCTCGTCGTTGACCTGGTTCAGAACAAACAAGGGCACGGTCACGGTCAGGCCGTCACGGGCATCGCCGGGTTCATGGAGGTAAGTTGCGGCACAGTCCACGCCACCCAAACGGATGGTTTTGGGAAAGGACGCGGTAGTAATGCCTGCCGCTTCGTGGCGCATCAGCTCTTCGCGGGTGAGCTTGAGCAGGTTGGGTTGCTTTTTGACTTCTTCGCGGTACCAGCGCTCCAGGCTGTAGCCGCTGCACACATCGGCTGGTAGCTGTTGGTCGTAAAAGGCGTAGATCAGCTCGTCGTCCACCAGCACATCCTGGCGGCGGGCTTTGTGTTCCAGTTCTTCCACTTGCTTGATGAGCTTGTGGTTGGCGGCCAGAAAAGGCAGCGTGGTCTCCCATTCTTTGCCCACCAGCGCTTCACGGATGAAGATTTCCCGCGCGCCGGCCATGTCCACACGGCTGTAGTTCACGCGCCGGCCGCTGTAGACCACGATGCCGTAGAGCGTGGCCCGCTCCAGCGCCACGACCTCGGCGGCTTTCTTTTCCCAGTGCGGGTCCAGCAGCTGTTTCTTGAGCAGATGGCCGCCTACTTGCTCCAGCCATTGGGGCTCAATGGCAGCGATGCCGCGGCCGAACAGGCGTGTGGTTTCTACCAGTTCGCTGGCCACAATCCATTTGCCCGGTTTTTTGGTTAGGTGGGCGCCGGGGTGGGCAAAGAATTTGATGCTGCGGGCACCCAGGTATTCGCCGTTTTGCCCCTCTTCGAGCTTGCAGCCCACATTGCCCAGCAGGCCCGACAGCATGGACAGGTGCAGCTGCTCGTAGCTGGCGGGCTTGGTGTTGAGGCGCCATTTGTGCTCGGCCACCACGGTGTGGAGCTGGGTGTAGATGTCCTTCCACTCGCGCACACGGCGGATGTTGACGAAGTTTTGGCGCAGGAGTTGTTCGTATTGGCGGTTGGTGAGTTTATGGGTGGCGGTGTGCGCCGACCCTTGTGCGCTCGCTGGGAGCTGGGGTCGGCGGGCGCTCTGCTCCGTGTCCCCCGCCCGCTGCGCGGGCTCCTCCTTGACCTGCGCAGAACGCCCGGCCGCCTCAACGCCCGGGTGTGCTGGGGAGCCGCCTCTTGCGTCATGGATCCACTTCCACAACTTCAGATAACCGGTGAATTCACTCTTCTCGTCATCAAACTTTTGGTGCGCTTGGTCAGCCTGTTGCTGGGCCTCCATGGGGCGGTCACGGACGTCTTGCACGCTCAAGGCGCTGGCTATCACCAGTGCTTCGTCCAAGGCTTCGCGGCCACGGGCCTCGAGCAGCATGCGGCCTACGCGCGGGTCCAGCGGTAGGCGGCTGAGTTCCTGCCCCAGGGGCGTCAGCTCGTTGGCATCGTCCACGGCCCCCAACTCATTGAGCAGCTGGTAACCATCGGCAATGGCACGTCCACTGGGACGTTCCAAAAAGGGGAAATCTTCCACGATGCCCAAGTGCAGCGACTTCATGCGCAGGATGACGCCTGCCAGCGAGGACCTCAAAATTTCCGGGTCGGTAAAGCGCGGGCGACCATCAAAGTCTTTTTGGTCGTACAGGCGTATGCATATTCCGTTGGCCACGCGCCCGCAACGGCCAGCGCGCTGGTTGGCTGCTGCCTGGCTGATGGGCTCTACCAGCAGCTGCTCCACTTTGCTACGGAAACTGTAGCGCTTCACGCGCGCTGTGCCTGCGTCAATGACGTATCGGGTGCCTGGCACCGTGAGCGAAGTTTCAGCTACGTTGGTGGCCAGCACGATGCGACGGCCGGTGTGGCCGTCAAAAATGCGGTCCTGCTCGGCCGGGCTCAGGCGGGCAAACAAGGGCAACACTTCTGCATTGCGCATCACCGGCTGGTGGCTCAGGTGTTTACGCAGGTGATCCGCCGCTTCGCGGATTTCGCGCTCGCCGGGCAGGAAGACCAGGATGTCGCCTTGGTTGTGCGGGTCGCGCCAAAGCTCATCGACGCCATCGGCAATCGCGTCATTCAGGTCGTACTCGCGGCTTTCTTCAAACGGGCGGTAGCGCTGCTCCACCGGGAACATGCGGCCGGACACAAAAATCACCGGCGCAGGGCCTTTGGATGACTTGAAATGGTCCGCAAAGCGCTGCGCATCGATCGTGGCTGAGGTAACGATAATTTTCAGGTCCGGGCGGCGCGGCAGGATCTGGCGCAAATAGCCCAGCAGGAAGTCGATGTTGAGCGAGCGCTCGTGCGCCTCGTCGATGATGATGGTGTCGTAGGCGTTAAGCAGCGGGTCCGTCTGCGTCTCGGCCAACAAAATACCGTCCGTCATCAGCTTGACCGAGGCGTCCTTGCCCAGCCGGTCGTTAAAGCGCACCTTGTAGCCCACTACATCGCCCAGCGGAGTTTTCAGCTCTTCTGCAATGCGCTTGGCCACGCTGCTGGCTGCAATGCGGCGGGGCTGGGTGTGGCCTATCAGTTTGCCGCGCTGAGGGCGGGTCGTTGAGCTTGCCCCGCCAGCATCAGGAATGGGGCGCTGACCGCGCCCCATGGCGAGCGCGATTTTGGGCAGCTGAGTGGTTTTGCCCGAGCCGGTCTCCCCGCAGACGATGACCACTTGGTGCGCCGCAATGGCGTCCATGATTTCGTCGCGTTTGCCCGACACCGGGAGCGACTCTGGGAATTCGATTTGCAAGGGGCTGGCAGTCAAGGCGTGGTCTTCGTAGAGAATTGCGGATTATCCCAGTCCTGACAAACCCTTACCGGCCTACCCCGCCCCTCAATGACCTCTGTCTTCAACTTCACCTTTGTGCCCTGGTTCCGTTCGGTTGCGCCTTACATCCACAAGTTCCGCAACCAGACCTTTGTGGTGGGCATTGCCGGTGAAGCGATTGCGGCGGGCAAGCTGCCGCACTTGGCCCAGGACCTGGCCATGATCCAGAGCATGGGCGTGAAGATTGTGTTGGTGCACGGCTTCCGGCCGCAGGTCAATGAGCAGCTTTTGGCCAAGGGTCACACCCCCAAATACAGCCACGGTATCCGTATTACTGACGAAGTGGCGCTGGACTGCGCGCAGGAGGCTGCCGGCCAGCTGCGTTACGAAATTGAGGCTGCTTTCAGTCAAGGATTGCCCAATACACCCATGGCGGACTCCACGGTGCGGGTTATTTCTGGCAACTTCATCACCGCGCGCCCGGTGGGCATTGTGGATGGTGTGGACTTCCAGCACAGCGGTCTGGTGCGCAAGGTGGACATTGCCGGCATCACCAAAACGCTGGACATGGGCGCCATGGTGCTGCTCTCGCCCTTCGGCTTTTCCCCCACCGGCGAGGCCTTCAACCTGACCATGGAAGAAGTGGCGACCAGTGTGGCCACCGCCTTGCAGGCGGACAAGCTCATCTTTTTGACCGAGGTGCCCGGCATCCGCATGGACCCGACGCTTCCCGCCAGCGAAGACAACCCGATTGACACCGAGCTGCCGCTGGCCGCTGCAGAAAAATTGCTCAAAGAGCTGCCCACCGCCAACTTGCCCACGGACACCACCTTCTATTTGCAGCATTGCGTGAAGGCCTGCAAAAACGGCGTGGAGCGCAGCCACATCATCCCGTTCGCGGTGGATGGTGCGATCCTGCTGGAAGTGTATGTGCACGATGGTATCGGCACCATGGTGGTCGATGAAAAGCTCGAAGAGCTTCGTGAGGCCACCGAGGAAGATGTGGGCGGCATCCTGCAACTGATCGAGCCTTTCGAGAAGGATGGCACGCTGGTCAAGCGTAGCCGCACCGAGATCGAGCGGGACGCCGGCAACTACACCATCATCGAGCACGATGGCGTGATCTTCGCCTGCGCGGCGCTCTACCCCTACCCGGAAGCCAAAACGGCCGAAATGGCGGCACTCACTGTGTCACCTGATGTACAGGGTCAAGGCGATGGTGAACGTGTGTTGAAGCGCGTGGAGCAGCGCGCCAAGGCAGCAGGGCTGGACAGCATTTTTGTGCTGACCACTCGCACCATGCACTGGTTCATCAAGCGCGGTTTTGTGCAGGTGGACCCGGACTGGCTGCCCGAGGCGCGCAAACGCAAATACAACTGGGACCGCAAGAGTCAAGTGCTGGTCAAGAAGCTGGGCTGAGAGCGCTTCGGCTCATTGCCGGCCGCCAACGCGGCCGGATTCCCGAATCAGCGCTTGCGGGCGCTGCGCCAGACCATCAGGCTGCCGAACACGGCAAAGGCGCTAAAGCACACGAAGGACCAGTTGGCGATCGTGCCACCCAGGAAGGTCCAATCCACCTTGCTGCAGTCGCCCCCACCCCGGAAGATCATGGGCAATGCGCGCTTGAGAGGGAAGGTCTCGATCATGCCGTAGAGGTCGCGCCCGCAGGACACCACCTCGGGTGGGTACCATTGCAGCCAACTCTGGCGAGCCGCCACATAGGCACCAGCCACGGCGAGTACAACCATGAGAGCCCCACCTGTGACATGCAAGCCTTTTCGACTGCTAGCGCTCGTCAGCGCTGCGCAAACAGCTACCAAAATGAGAGCATATCGCTGCACGATGCACATGGGACAGGGCTCCAGGCCGACCACATGTTGCAGATACAGACCAAACACCAGCATGGCCACACAGGCCAGTGCCACCATTCCGAACGCGCGGCGGGGCGCGTTGTCCATCCAGCTGTAAACCAAATTCAAAATTGTGTCCTTGTGGGTTGAGCCCAGCCCGCGGTGGGCGCTGGCTTTGTGCATTTTGGTGCCATCTTAGGCGCTGAAGTTCCCGCAATTGCCGTGGGTGAGTCCAAAGCGAATAAGATTCGGCCTTTCGTTTTCACACCATCGATGAGGTTTCCACATGGCACGCACCGTTAACTGTATCAAGCTGGGCAAAGAGGCTGAAGGCCTGGATTTTGCGCCCTACCCCGGTGAGCTGGGCAAACGCATCTGGGAAAGCGTGAGCAAAGAAGCCTGGGCGGCCTGGCTGAAGCACCAGACCATGCTGGTCAATGAAAACCGTCTGAACCTGGCCGACGCCCGCGCCCGCCAGTACCTCGCACGCCAGATGGAAAACCACTTCTTTGGCGACGGTGCCGACGCTGCACAAGGCTACGTTCCCCCCAGCGCCTGACAGGCAGCCCGCGGTGCAGATGCACGCCCCAGCGTCTGCGCTGCTTCAAACCAGTGGCTTGCCCGCCGCTTGGGCCGAGCGAAGGGCCTGGTCGGTTCTGGACACCGCTTTCGGGGCCGGAGATCGCTTCATGGCCACCTGGCTGGCTTGGCAGGCGGATCCGCAGCGGCCGACCATGCTGCACTACGTGGGTCACATCAGCCTTGAGGACTACGAGCAATATTTCTCGAAGCCCTCTCTCAGTACATCCGATCAATATCAGGCGCTTCACAAAGCGGCATCAGACCGGGCGCGGGGCATTCACCGGCTGCTCCTTGAAAAAGGTCAGATCTCACTGACTCTGTGCATCGGCGATAGCAAAGCCTTCTTTGCAGACCACCACCTGTTTGCCGACACCCTTTGGGTGGATGCCCTCCCTCTGGATTGGGACAAATGGACCGCCAAGGCACTGGCACGTCTCTGTCGCCGTGGCGCGACTCTGATCGCCCACGTTCCCGAGGGGCCGAATGCGGCTTGGTTGCAAGAGGCGGGCTTTGTGCAGATCGCCGCAACACCCACATCGAACGCTCTTCGGGCGACTTTTGACCCGCCTTGGAAACTGGGCGCCAAAGAACCGCCAGTCGCGAAGTTGCGTTCTTCGTCCACCTCGCACTGTTGCGTGGTCGGTGCCGGCATTTCCGGCGCCAGTGTGGCGTACGCCTTGGCACGCAGGGGTTGGCGAGTGACGGTACTGGACAAAGCGGCACATCCGGCAGGCGGTGCATCAGGCCTACCCGCAGGTTTGGTTGTGCCTCACATCTCGGCGGATGACAGTCCACGCTCGCGGTTGTCGCGGGTTGGTGCCCGCCTGATGCTTCAACACGCAGAAGAGCTGCTAAGTCACGGCGCGGACTGGGCCATGAGTGGAGTCTTGGAGCACCGGTTCAGCGAGGGGCCTGACCGGTCGCATACCCATGCAGGCTGGATCAAGCCCCGTGCTTTGGTAGGTGCGTGGCTCGCCCATCCATGCATCACGGTGCGATATGGCGCCGACGTTCATCATTTGGAACATCAAGATACTACTTGGTCGCTATTGGATGCAGCAGGCGACAAGCTTTTGGATGCGGACATGGTGGTGTTTGCCAATGCCTATGGTGCACGAGCCATGCTCAGCGCCTCTGAGATGGCACTCCACAGAGCAGCGACCCTACCCCTCACACTGGGCGATCTGCAAGCCGTGCATGGCACCGCCAGCCTGGGAACGGTGCTGAAAGACGTAGCCCGTGCGTGGGGTACCCTGCCGCACAACGGCAATGGATGCTTTATCTCGATTCAGCAAAGGGGTGATACATCCTTTTGGCTGGCCGGCTCCAGCTTCGAGCCCGACGCAGAACCCACTGCCGCAACCATGGGCTTGCATCGAATCGCACCATTGTCGGAACAACATGCCAACAACCTGGCCCGGCTGCATGTGCTGTTGCCAGAAGTGGGCGAGACCTTGACTCCCCAGTTCCGCGGCGGGGGACCCGACAGCTGGTCGGGCACACGGTGTGTCACGCACGATCGCTTGCCGCTGGCCGGTCCCGTGGATGCGCAGGGGCGCAATGGTTTGTGGATGCAGGTGGGCATGGGGGCCCGTGGACTCACCTTCTCCGCATTGGGAGCGGAGCTGATCGCGGCCCGTATCTGTGGCGAGCCTTGGCCTGTCGAATCAAGTTTGGCCCGCTCCATGGACTCTCAGCGTCGACGAAAACGCCGCGCTTTACGCGAAGTGGAAAGTGATAACACCTAGGGCTGAGCCCGAGGCCTCAGACCTTCTGAAACGCAGTGAGAACCTGCTGGGGATTGAAAGGCACTTCCAACAAGGCCGAACACCCCATGCTCTCTGATAACCGCACCGACTTCCAATCAGGGCGAGGCATCACCCCGATGACATTCGGCAACGGCTCGGAGAGATCCTGAAAATATTTTGCATATCGCCAAGGGTCTTGGGTGACCGGATCCACGTACACAATGGCTAGGTCATAGCGGCGCTTGGACAGGCGGTCCGCGCAGTCCTCAAGGGATTTCACCTCGTCAACGACCAACAGGCCGGCCAAGGCCAAGCGTGTGCGCAAGTAATATGCCCCAACGAGCGGAATGCCTACAAACAAGGCACAACGGATACCCGGCGGTGTAGGGGCTTGCGGGGGCGGCGCCTCCGCAAAAATGTCTATGTCGACGTCCTGGGAGCTAGAGAACAATTCGTCCAGCATCTGCACCAGCGCCGCCCAGTCGACAGGTCGCTGCAACGCACGCCATGCGCCGAGCGGAACTGAATCGCCGACGGCAATCATTTTCAGGTGCGGGTTAAATCCCGGAGACACCAAGTCCAGACCGGCTTCATAGCTGTCCACATCAATCACCGCCACATTGGGTGACGCGGCGTCTTCCGGCTTCCAAAGCACGTAATTCGGCCCGTCGGCACGCGACACCCGGAAGATGGTGTTCAGCGAATGCCGCTCGGCATCGCTGAAACCCACCACTTTGACCCAGACTGTGATTGCCATGTCGAATCGAAACCCGCGAAGGCCTCAACGCTCCTTGGAGTAAGGACGGCCCAAGGCTTGGGGTGCCACGGCCTTGCCAATGAACCCTGCCAACAGAATCACTGTCAACAAATAGGGCAAGGCTTGAATCAGCTGCACAGGAACCTCTCCCAAGCCGCTGATCTGAACACCTTGCAGACGGATCGCGGCTGCATCAAGGAATCCGAACAACAAACATGCCCAGAACGCCCCGACCGGATGCCAGCGACCGAAAATCAGCGCCGCCAATGCCATGAATCCACGCCCTGCCGTCATATTGGCTGAGAAGTTGGCGCTTTGAGCCAACACGAGATAACTACCCGCAAGTCCGCAGAGCACACCGTTGATGGTTAATGCCGCATAACGAAGCCCGGTGACCGAGACTCCGGCTGCGTCCACCATTTGCGGGTTCTCGCCTACCGCACGCAGGCGCAAACCGAAGCGAGTGCGGAACAACACCCACCATGACACCGGCACCAGCGCCAGCGCCAGGTACACCAGTGCGTTATGGCTCAGCAAGCCCTCCCCCACTACGCGACCTATAAACGGAACTTGGGCAAGCGCCTCTTGCAAGCCCGGGAACAGGGCCTTGATGCGCACCTCGGTACTCACAGGCGGTGTCTGTCCACCTTGTGCAAACCAGGCAATTCCCAGTACGACGGTCATCCCGGCCGCGATGATGTTGATCGCCACGCCCGAGACCACCTGATCACCCTTGTGGCTGACGCAGGCCAACCCGTGCATCCAGGACAAAACGACAGCCACCATGACGCCCAGCAATAGAGCCAAGGTGGTGGACTGGTACGCTGCGCCGGCTGCACCGGCTGCGAATGCTGCGAACAGCATCTTGCCTTCCAAGCCAATGTCCACTACACCGGAGCGCTCAGAGAACATGCCAGCCAAAGCGCACAAGATCAGCGGCGTGGACACCCGCAGGGTAGAGGCCAACATGGCCGCAAACAATGCCTCATCCATGTTGCACCCCCGACTTCACGCCTATCACCGAGGTCTTGCCCAAAACCCAAGCCAGAACCGGTGCGATGACGTACACCATGGCGCCCGAGAACAACACAATAAAACCCTGCAACATGACCACCATCTCCCGGCTGAAACCCGGTACTTCGAACGCCACTTCCGCGCCACCCTGGAACAAGGCTCCGAAAAGCACGCTCGCAAAAATAATCCCCACCGGATGGTTACGCCCCATCAAGGCCACTGCGATGCCGGTAAAGCCTGCACCACTGACGAACTCCAACAGCAGCTTGCCGTTGACACCCGCAATCTCGTTCATACCCACCATACCTGCCAGCGCCCCGGAAATCGCCATGGCAATGACGATTTGGTGGCGTACGTTGATGCCGGCATACTCGGCAGCGCTTTGGCTGGAACCGACGGCCCGCAAACGGTAACCAGCGCGCGTACGCCAGAGGAACAGATAGACCGCCAGTGAGGCCAACAGAGCCAGAATCAGACTGGTGTTGAGAGGGGAAGCGTCCCACTCAATACCCAAAGCAGCGAGCGCATCCTGCATGCTGGGCAATTTGGCCGATGCAGCAAAGGCCGCCGTCTCCACCGCCATGGAACCGGCGGGGCGCAACACATTCACCAACAAGTAAACCAGCAAGCTGCTGGCGATAAAGTTGAACATGATGGTCGTGATCACCACATGACTGCCGCGATAGGCTTGCAGATAAGCGGGTACCGCAGCCCACGCCGCACCGAACAAGGCACCACTCACCAGCATCAAAGGCAACATGGCCCAAGCCGGAAGGCTGTTTGATAGCCACAGGGCAACCAAACCGGTGCCCAGGCCTCCCAGAATCGCCTGACCTTCACCGCCGATATTGAACAAGCCACCGTGGAAAGCCACGGCAACGGCGAGGCCGGTAAAGATAAAAGTAGTGGCGTAGTACAGGGTATAGCTGATACCCCGCTGGCTGCCGAAAGCGCCGTTGACCAGCACCGAGAGTACTTCCGCAGGATCCTGCCCCACCAAAGCGACCACGCCTGCCGCAGCCAACAAAGCCACGGCAAGACACACCGCAGGCAAGAGCACCAGATCCGCCCAACGCGGCAAGGTGTAATTGGCGTTCATTGCGGGCCTCCCGTCATCAAGAGGCCGATACCTGCCTCGGTGCAATCTTCAATGGCCAACTCACCCGTCACCCGACCTTGGTTCATCACAATCACTCTGTCTGAAAGCGCCAGGATTTCGTCCAGTTCGCTCGAAACCACCAGCACCGCGCAGCCGGCATCGCGCATGGCCCGCAGCTGGGAATATATGAATTCAATCGCACCGATGTCCACCCCACGCGTGGGTTGACCGACCAACAAGACTTTCGGCGCCTGCCCCAGTTCGCGCGCAAGCACCAGCTTCTGCTGATTGCCACCGGAGAATTTGCTGCTCTTGAGCTCAGGGTCACGTGGGCGCACATCAAAGCGCTCCATCAATGCCGCAGTGGCTTTGCGCATGCCGGCATGCGACATCCAGCCGCCGCTGGAGTACTCCGGCAGGCCATCGTAGCCCAGCACTGCAGATTCCCAGGCCACGAAGTCCATCACCATGGCACGCGCGTGGCGGTCTTCCGGCACATGGGCCAGGCCCAGCTCTCGTGCCTTTTGGGGATCCAGCCATCGGGGCGCCTCAAACTGGGCCGCACCCAGCACCAAACTGCCGGAATCTGGAGTCAGCAACCCGGACAGCACATCCAGTAACTCGCTCTGCCCATTGCCGGAAACCCCAGCCACACCGACAATTTCGCCGGCACGCAAGTCCAGGTTCAGACCATGAAGGCGCACGACCTGCAGAGCGTCTTTCACCACCACATTGCGCACGGACAGCAGCGTATCGCCAGCCTTGCGGGCTTCGCCCTCCAGCCGCCCCATGTGTACCTTACGGCCCACCATGGCTTCAGCCAGACTTTCCACCGAGGCCTGCGCGATCGGCAATTCCTGAACCACCCGCCCACCGCGCATGACGGTCACGTTGTCACACAAACCCATCACTTCCTTAAGTTTGTGGGTGATCAACAAAATGGTGGTTCCCTGGCTGCGGAGCACCCGCAACACCTTGAACAAATGCTCAGTTTCCTGCGGAGTCAACACCGCAGTGGGCTCATCCAGAATCAGAATTTTGGCGCCGCGGTACAAGGCCTTGAGAATCTCCAGTCGTTGCCGGTCACCCACTGGCAGGTCAGCAACCAGACTATCCAGCTGCACTTGCAAACCCGTGGCCTGCATCAAGGTATCCAGCTTGCTGCGCACCGAGGCATCCGCCTTTTGGAGCAGCCAATGAGGCTCGGCACCGAGCATGACGTTTTCCAAGGCCGTCAAAGTGTCCACGAGCATGAAGTGCTGGTGGACCATGCCGATTCCCTGCGCAATGGCGTCATCTGCATTGCGAATAATCACGCGCCGGCCTTGCACCTCAATCACGCCGCTATCGGCCTGATAAAAGCCGTACAAAATGGACATCAAGGTGCTCTTGCCCGCGCCGTTCTCGCCCACGATCCCGTGCACCGTACCGGCGGCTACACGCAAATCCACATCTGCATTGGCTGCAACTGCGCCGAAACGCTTGTTGATACCCTGCATATGTATCGCCGGTGGCGTCGATGCCGTTGGCGTTGTGCTCTCTACACTCAAATCCTGCTCCTCAAGAGGCTCTTGCATTGAAGCGAAAAGCCCACGGCACGTGCAAGCACCGCGGGCTTTGAAATCGAACCCGGACTGGCACCTGCGAGCATGACAGCTGCAGGCCCACAGTCCGTCGGATTACAGTTTGCAGGCGTTATCTGCCATGAAGTCTGCAACCTTGATCTTGCCGCTGATGATGTCAGCCTTGGCTGCTTCCACCTTCTTCTTCATTTCAGGCGTAATCAACTTGGCGTTGTTGGCATCCACAGCGTAGTCCACGCCGCCTTCTTTCAGACCCAACACAGTCATGCCAGCCTTGTGGCCCTTGGCAACGTTGTACACCGCGGTATCCACGCGCTTGAGCATGGAGGTCAACATGGTGCCGGGTTGCAGGTGGTTCTGGTTGCTGTCCACACCGATCGCCAGCTTGCCGCTGTCTTTGGCCGCTTGATACACACCAATACCGGTGCCGCCGGCAGCCGCGAAGACCACGTCCACACCTTGAGAGAATTGGGCTTTGGCCAATTCACCGCCGCGTGCGGGGTCGTTCCATGCTGCACCTGTGGTGCCGGTCATGTTGCCGACAACTTCAGCCTTGGGGTTGGCAAACAGGGCGCCCTGCTTGTAGCCGCACTCAAACTTGCGGATCAAGGGAATGTCCATGCCGCCGACGAAACCGACCTTGCCGGTCTTGCTGGCCATAGCAGCGATCGTACCCACCAGGAAGCTACCTTCTTGCTCCTTGAACACGACGGACTGCACGTTAGGCAGGTCTACAACCATGTCAATGATGGCGAATTGCAGCTTGGGGAATTCCTTGGCCACTTTTTCAATGCTGGAAGCCTGGCCGAAACCAATGCCGATGATGGGGCTGGCGCCACGCTCTGCCATGCGGCGGATGGCCTGCTCGCGCTGGGACTCGTTGGTGATTTCGAAAGACAGGTACTTCTTGCCTGTTTCCTTTTTCCACTTTTCGATACCGTTGTAAGCCGCTTCGTTGAAAGACTTGTCGAACTTGCCGCCCATGTCGAACACAACGGCAGGGTCTGCCGCGATAGCCTGGAAACTGGCGGCCAAGGTAGCGGCCAACAGTGTCATGCGTACAGGAGATTTAACGTTCATAGCTTCTCTCAGTTCTCAATCAAGTTAAAAAATCAGTTTTACCAACCATTCAACGGCAGGAATGCCGTCTTTTCCACCCATTTGCCGCTTACCGCAGACAACGCCACACTGTAGTTCAAGAATCACAGCGGACTCCAGTGTCTGCATCAGGGCTTCTCCGTATATAACTTAATTGTTATACACCCCTTAACCGGTTTCCATGCAGGCGGTTTACAAAGTTCTGCGCTCCGCCTCCAACAACGATGTCCCGATCGCGCTCGCCAATCGGGCATTGTTGAGCACCAACTGGATGTTGGACGCCAGACTGTCCCCGCCGGTCAACTCGCAAACCCGTGCCAACAAAAACGGAGTGGACTCTTTGCCACCCACGCCTTGTGCCTTGGCTTCCGCAAGCGCCTGCTCAATAGCTGCGTCAATCGCATCCCGCGGCATGGCAAATTCAGGAGGGATGGGATTTGCAATTACCATGCCACCGTCCAGACCCATACTCCACTTGGCGTGCAGTACTTGAGCAATTGCGGAGGGAGTGTCCAGGCGGTAATCCACTTGGAACGCGCTATCGCGTGTGAAAAAGGCCGGCAGTGAAGAGGTCTGGTAGCCCACCACGGGTACGCCGTGCGTTTCCAGGTATTCCAGCGTCAAGCGCAAATCCAGGATGGACTTGGCGCCGGCACATACCACGGCGACCGGCGTGCGAGCCAGTTCCTGCAAGTCTGCAGACACGTCAAAACTTTCTTGAGCGCCACGGTGTACACCGCCGATGCCACCTGTGGCGAACACGCGAATGCCGGCCATCGCCGCGATGATCATGGTGGATGCCACAGTGGTCGCTCCCGTGGCGCCGGCAGCCACAATAAAGGGCACATCACGGCGGCTTACCTTCACCACCTCGCGCCCGCTACGGCCCAGTTGCTCGATATCTGCTTCAGACAGGCCTGCTTTAAGCCGGCCATTCACGATGGCGATGGTCGCAGGAACCGCGCCATGCGCACGAACCTCGGCCTCCACCATCAATGCGGTCTTTACGTTTTGCGGATAAGGCATGCCGTGGGAAATGATCGTCGACTCCAAGGCCACCACGGGAATCCCGTGGTCCAAGGCGTGGCGCACTTCGGGTGCGATGTCTAAATAGGGGTTCAATGTCATGCTGGTAGGCCCATTTGCTGCCGCACGGCGGCATGTGTCAATTCCGGAGAGTTGGCGAATGTACTTGAAAGTGTGAGCTCTGCGCAGGCCACACCGTAATCCACGGCATCTTTCATAGGTGAACCACGCACCAGGGAAGCCACTAACCCGGATAACAATGCGTCCCCTGCTCCCGTACTGCTGACCACCGGAACGCTACGGGACGGCCGGAATACAGGCCCCTCCCCACGCTGCCCCCACGCTGATCCGGATGCACCAAAACTGATAAGTACCCGCTTAACGCCCGAATCAAGGAAATGCTGAACCGCCGCAATGCATTGCTCAAGGGTACCCACAGGAAGACCGCTCAAAGCTGCAGCTTCCAAGTGGTTGAGCTTGAGCAAATGGATGGATGACAGCGCCTCGGCAATGCGCCTGCACTTGGCCACCGATACCCCATCCACAGCCACCTTTCGGCCAAGACTCAGAAGGTGAGCGATCGTCGCCTCAGGCAAATTGCAATCGAGAAGCAGCCATGCACCTGAGTTTTTCAGCGCAGGTGCAAGGGCGCACGCTGATGGTGTCAGGCTTTCCAGAATGCCCATGTCATTCACGGCCATGGCCACCTCGCCGTCAGGTTGGTGCATGGCCAGGTAGGTTGCAGTGCGTCGGCCTGGCACGGTTACTACGGATGAAACACCTACTCCCGCCGCGGCGGTGCTGGCGAGCAGTTGTTTGCCAAACGCGTCATCACCGACTACTGATACCAAGTCGACGGAAACACCCAAGCGCGCGAGGTTTTCGGCAATGTTGCGGCCAACGCCCCCCGGTGAGTAATGAATGGCGCCAGGCGTTGAGTCACCCGCACGCATGACGCTGCCCGCTTTGGCACTGATATCCATGTTGGCGCCCCCGACAACGGTGACGGGGCAAAGAACATCAGGCGCAACAGAAGTCATTAGGGTCTATATCAAAGAACTTATCCGGGGCTTGCAAATTCGGCGTCAAAATAGACGGTTTCGCAATCAGAGAGTGCTGTTGATGATACTTGTGGCTGGCTCTGCCAATCTGGACTTTGTGGTCCGCGCCCATCACATTCCCGCCCCGGGCGAAACCGTACTCGGGCGCGATTTCCAAACCTTCCCCGGAGGCAAAGGCGCCAACCAGGCAGTGGCCAGTGCCCGGGCGGGCGGAGCCGTCACCCACATGCTGCTCGGCTTGGGTCAGGACGCGTTTGCGACCCCGCTTGAAAACTCCCTCCAATCGGCTGGCGTGCAGATGCACATCGTGCGTACACCCGATCAACCTACCGGGACCGCCTTTATCTGCGTCTCGGACGATGCGGAAAACGCCATTACGGTGGCTCCGGGCGCAAATGCCGAGTTGCGCCCGGAACATTTGCCATCTTTGGCGGGCTTCACACACCTTTTGCTCCAACTCGAAACCCCATTGGACACGGTCACGTCATACGCCCGTGCCGCGCGCGCCCAAGGAGTTCAGGTCGTTTTGAACGCAGCACCCGCCCGCGCTTTGCCATCAGAGCTGTTGGCCCAGGTAGATGTACTGGTAGTCAACGAAGGTGAACTGGCCGTGGTTTCGGGTCATGAAGGCAGCATTGCCGACTGCCTGGCCCGTGTGGCGGTGCCTACCGTGGTGGTCACTTTGGGGCACCGGGGAAGCTGCGCGCGCCACAACGGTGCGTTCGCGCTACAAAGCGCATTCCCCATTTCACCGGTGGACACTACGGGTGCCGGCGACACCTTCTGCGGCAGCCTGGTCGCCGCGCTCAGCCAGGGCCAGCCACTGGCCGACGCCCTTCGGTTTGCCAGCGCCGCCAGCGCCATAGCGTGCACCCGCTGGGGCGCACAGTCCAGCATTCCAGAAACCACGGAGGTCGAAGCCCTCTTGGCGTCTACGCCCTCGACCAGCGCAGAAGAGGCACTCGCATTGCGCGCCTTTTGCGGCCTGAACTGAAACCCCTCCATTTTTGCTTTTTGAAAAGAGTCACTCCATGAGCACCAATTCCTCTGCGCTCGCCGCACGCAAAGTCATCTATGACACCGACCCCGGTGTCGATGATGCAATGGCTCTCTATTACGCGCTGGCTCACCCCGGCATCGACGTCGTGGGCATCACCACCACCTTTGGCAACGTCACCGTGGAGCAAGCAGCTACCAACGGCCTGTACCTGACCGAGATTGCCGGTCGCAAAATTCCAGTGACCCTGGGCGTCAAAACCCCCTGGCTCAAAGCGCCCGGCACACCTCCTGACTTCATCCATGGTGGCGACGGCTTGGGCAACCTGCCCTCCCGCGTGGCGACCACCAGTGTGCTGGACCCCCGTCCGTCCGCGCAATTCATCGTGGACATGGCCCGCGCCCATCCCGGTGAAATCACACTGGTCGCTGTCGGCCCCTTGGGTAACCTCGCCACTGCGCTCAAGCTGGAGCCGAAGCTGCCCCAGCTGCTGCAAGAAGTCATCATCATGGGCGGCACCATCGTGGAGCCGGGCAACGTGTCCCCCGTGGCGGAAGCCAATATCTGGAACGACCCGCACTCCGCCGACTTTGTTTTCACCGCCGGCTGGAAGCTCACCATGGTGGGTTTGGATGTGACCCATCAGCTGATCGTGCCCTTGGCCCTGTTCAAAAAAGTGGCAGACCACCACAAGCACGTCGCTACCGACACTCTGCACCACGCAGTAAGCTTCTACGCGGACTTCTACAGCGGCATCTACCCGCATGTGGCCAAAATCCACGGCTGCTTCGGACACGACGTGCTGGCCTTTGTGGCGCTCACCAACCCCGAACTGTTTGAAATCCAGACCGGCCGCATCCGCGTGGCGACGGAAGGCCCCGCCAACGGCCAGACCATGATGCGCCGCAAGGACATCTTCTACCCCCAACCCGGTTGGGGCGACGAAGTGCCTGACACCCACGCCTGCTTGCAGCTCAAGGCCGATGAGGCTTTGCAGCTGATTGAATCCACCCTGATGTCCAACTGGCTGTAAACGCCTGCTCAACCGATCTGATTGCGCGAGAAACTGTCATGCACTTACCCGTCGTTGACTTCACCAGCCCCAACGCTCCTCAGGAGTTTTGCAAAAGCCTGCACGAGACCGGCTTCGGCGTCCTGAAGAACCACCCTTTGAGCCAGGAACTGGTAGAAAGCATCTATACCGAATGGCTGGGCTTTTTCAAAACCGAAGCCAAGGCGAAGTACCCCAATGACCCGGTCAAGCACGACGGCTACTTCTCGCCCAGCGTGTCAGAAACGGCCAAGAACTTCACCAAAAAGGATTTGAAAGAGTTCTTTCACATCTACCCTTGGGGCCGTTACCCTGCGGAGGTGAGCGACGCCGCCCGACGCTACTACACTGAAGGCGCTAGCCTTGCCGCCACACTGCTCAACTGGGTGGAAGAAAACTCACCAGTAGATGTGAAGGCACGGTATTCCATGCCCCTGCCTGCCATGATCGAAGGCAGCGACCACACCCTGCTACGCGTGCTGCACTACCCGCCCCTGCGTGGCGACGAAGAGCCCGGAGCAGTGCGCGCTGCAGCCCATGGGGACATCAACCTGTTGACCATCCTGCCGGCGGCTACCGAGCCCGGCCTGCAGGTCTTGGGCAAGGACCAAGCCTGGCACGATGTGCCTTGCGACTTTGGCCTGCTGATCGTTAACATCGGCGACATGCTGGCCGAAGCCTCCGGCGGCTACTACCCCAGCACCGTGCACCGGGTGCTCAACCCGACCGGCGAAGGAGCGACCAAGTCGCGCATTTCGCTGCCGCTGTTTTTGCACCCCCGGCGTGAAGTGGTGCTCTCCGAGCGCTACACCGTAGAAAAGTACTTCAACGAACGCATGGAAGAGCTGCGTGGCAAAAAGTACTGAGGCAAGGTACAACGACGTTTGCAGCTCTATATTCCCAGATCGCATACCCCTATAGCCAAAAAGTAGTTTTCAATCTAAGCCGGCCCGCCTACATTCGCCTCCATGCAAGATTTGGCGTTTGTATTGGCGGGCTTTTTTGTGGGCTCCATCGTGGGGCTCACCGGTGTGGGGGGCGGCTCGTTGATGACGCCCATCCTGATCTTCTTTTTCGGGGTCAAGCCCTACATGGCGGTCGGGACCGACCTGCTGTTTGCGGCATTTACCAAAATGGGCGGCACCATCAAGCTGGCGCGTTCCCGCCACATCGACTGGCCGGTGGTTTTGAACCTGTCCGCCGGCAGCATCCCCGCCGCGCTCATCACTCTGTATGTGTTGCACGAGCTGGGCGCCACCAGCAGCGCTGTCCAACACATCATGACCACCACCCTGGGTTTTGCGCTCCTGCTCACGGCGGCGGCCACCTTGTACAAGGCCATTCGTGGCAAAACCGGCCCCAAAACCATCGCCGCTGGCCATGAGGCCGCAGCCGCACGCCCCCGCCATTGGAGCCTGCCGCTGCTGTTTGGCGCACTCATAGGCACGCTGGTTACACTCACGTCCGTCGGTGCGGGAGCCATCGGCGTCACGGTGTTGATGCTGCTTTACCCCTTGCTGCCCCTACCGCGCATTGTGGCGGCGGACATTGCGTATGCGGTGCCCCTCACCCTGGTGGCTGGCATGGGCCACGCGTCCCTCGGTTCGGTGGACTGGCCCATGTTGGCCAAGCTGCTGGCAGGCTCGCTCCCCGGTATCTGGGTGGGTTCGCACCTGATGTTCAAAACGCCGGAGCGGGTGATCCGCTCCCTGTTGTCATTGCTGCTGGCCTATGCCGGTCTGAAACTCATCGCTCTCTGATTTTTGCTGCACAACGTCTATGTACCAATACACCGAATTTGACCGCCAGTTCATCCGCGCCCGCGCGGCCCAGCACCGCGACCAACTGGAGCGCAACCAGGCCGGCACGTTGAGCGATGACGAGTTCCGCCCCCTGCGTCTGCAAAACGGCTGGTACATCCAGCGCTATGCGCCCATGTTGCGCGTGGCCGTGCCTTATGGCGAGCTCTCCAGCGCCCAGTTGCGCGTGCTGGCACGCATAGCCCGCGAGTACGATCACCCCAGCAAAGAGGTGTTTGACAAGGCCATAGGCACCCAGGCCACTTGGGGCACTACCCACCTGCCCGTGGGCTATGGCCACTTCACCACCCGCCAGAACGTGCAGTTCAACTGGATTCCCCTGGCCAAAAGCGCTGATGTGATGGACCTGCTGGCCACCGTGAACATGCACGGCATCCAGACCAGTGGCAACTGCATCCGCAACATCACCAGCGACGAGCTGGCCGGTGTGGCGGTCGATGAGATTGCCGACCCCCGCCCGTTTGCCGAAATCATGCGCCAGTGGAGCACGCTGCACCCTGAATTCGCTTTCCTTCCCCGCAAGTTCAAGATTGCCATCACCGGCGCCACCAACGACCGCGCTGCGGTGCGTTGGCACGACGTGGGCCTGCACCTCATCAAGAACGACGCGGGCGAGCTGGGCTTCCGCGTGTTTGTGGGCGGCGGCATGGGTCGCACCCCGGTGATCAGCACCGAAATCCGCGCCTTCCTGCCCTGGAACCAGATCATGAATTACCTGGAAGCGGTGGTGCGCGTGTACAACCGCTGGGGCCGCCGCGACAACCTGTACAAGGCGCGCATCAAGATCCTGGTGAAGGCCGAAGGCCAGCGCTATATCGACGAGGTGGAAGCCGAGTACGAGCAAATCATCACGCGCGACGGAGCGCCCCACACCATCAGCCAGGCCGAGCTGGACCGCGTTACGGCATGTTTTGTGCCCCCAGCGCTCACCGAACGTGCGCCGGCAGCTATCAAAACGGTAGCAATTCCCGCCGAGCGCCAGAAAGACTACGACCGCTGGCTGCAGCAAAACGTGGCACCGCACAAGAACCCGGCTCTGCGTGCCGTCACCTTGTCTTACAAGCGTCTGGGCCAAGCCCCCGGCGATGCCGATGCCGACCAGCTCGACACCGCTGCCGCTTTGGCCGACGAGTTCTCCGCCGGTGAAGTGCGGGTGACGCACGACCAGAACCTGCTGCTGCCTTGGGTGCGCGCAGAAGACCTGCCCGCGTTGTGGGTGGCCGCCAGCCACGCCGGCCTGGCCCGCAGCAATGTGCGCCTGCTGACCGACATGATTGCGTGCCCCGGCGGCGATTTCTGCGCGCTGGCGAATGCCCGCTCCATCCCGATTGCCGCCCAGATCACCGAGCGCTACCAGGACATGGACGAGCTGCACGACCTGGGCGAGATCGACCTGCACATCAGCGGTTGCATCAACTCCTGCGGCCACCACCATAGCGGCCACATCGGCATTCTGGGCGTGGACAAAGACGGCAAGGAGTGGTACCAGGTGTCACTGGGCGGCTCCGACGGATCCGCATTGAGTGGCGATGCAGTCCCCGGCAAGGTCGTGGGCCCCTCCTTTGGCGCCCTCGAAGTGCCCGGTGTGATTGAGGCAGTACTTGACACCTTCCGCCAGCACCGCGTGGGCAGCGAGACTTTTATCGACTGCTTCAAGCGTGTAGGCATGGACCCCTTCAAGGCGGCTGCCAACAGTGCCCGCCTGGCCGACAAGCACGAAGACCTGCACGCCCTGCCCAAAAAAGATGGCTACGCCAAAGACGCTCAAGAAGCCTGAAGCTCCGGACGCCGAAAGAAAGACAACACTATGAAATTGATAGCTGCTTCCGCACACTCCACGGGCGCTGAGGGCCTAAGAGTCATCGAACTGGCAAACACCGAAGACCCCCGCGCGCTGGACCTCGCAGGCGTCGCCCGCATCGACCTGAACTTTCCCAAGTTCACCGACGGCCGCGCGTACAGCCAGGCCTTTTTGCTGCGCCGCCGCCTGGGCTTCACCGGCGAACTGCGCGCCACTGGCGACGTGCTGATCGACCAACTGGTGCAAATGGAACGCACCGGCTTTGACGTGGCCGTGCTGCGCGCTGACCAGAACATCGACTTCGCACAGCGCCAGTTCGACCGTTATCGCGGCTTCTACCAAGGCGACGCGGTGACCGTGAAGCCCCACTTTGCCCGTGAAGGCGAAGCGGTATGAGCGCGGAAACTTCCTCCTTAGGCAACCGTTTTGCGGTGCAAGTGCAGCCTGCAGGCAGCGCCATGGCCCGCAATGCCGAAGCCAGCGGCGAATACATCATCAAGCTGGCCGAAGCCCAAGGTGTGCTCGCCCAAGCCGCAGCCCAATACGCGGGTGTAGATGGTGATGCTGCTACCGTCACCCAAGCGTCCAGCTTGGGCGCTGAAGACGTAGTCATCAGCCATCTGATCAACAGCTTGAAGCTGGACATCGGCATTTTCGTGCTGGAAACCGGCGCCCTGCACCAAGAAACCCTGAACCTGCTGGAGCGCTTCAAGGCATCGAGCCGCGCTGCGGTTACGGTGTACCAGCCGGTGAATGAATCGGTGGTCAAGTTTGTGGACCGCGAAGGCAAAGACGCGATGTACAAGAGCATCGCCCTGCGCAAAGCCTGCTGCGGCATCCGCAAGATGGAACCGCTGGAGCGCGCGCTCAAAGGCAAAGACGCCTGGATTACCGGCCTGCGCCGCGAACAGTCCGGCGCCCGTGCCGATGTGCCCCTGGTGGACAGCTCTGAGCCCCGAATCAAGATCAACCCCCTGGCCAACTGGACTTGGGGCGATGTGTGGCACTACATCCAGACCCACAAGCTGGACTACAACCCCCTGCACGACCAGTTCTTCCCCAGCATCGGCTGCGAGCCTTGCACGCGCGCCATCAGCCTGGGTGAAGACTTCCGCTCCGGCCGCTGGTGGTGGGAAGACGAAGCCGCCAAAGAATGCGGCCTGCACGTGAAACATGAAGAAGCCAAAGCATGAACGCCATGACTGAACCCACCCATTTCGACCGCCTCTCCAACCAGCATCTGGATGCGCTGGAGGAAGAGACCATCTTCATCCTGCGTGAGGTGGCGGCTGCGTTTGAGCGCCCCGCCCTGCTGTTCTCGGGTGGTAAAGACTCGCTCGTCATGCTCAAGTGCGCGGAAAAGGCATTTGGCGTAGGCCGCATCCCCTACCCGCTGCTGATGATCGACACCGGTCACAACTTCCATGAAGTGACCGACTTCCGCGACTTCCGTGCCAAGGAACTGGGCGCCGAGCTCATCGTGCGCAGCGTGGAAGACTCCATGGCCCGCGGCACCGTGCGCCTGGCCCACCCCGGCGAGAGCCGCAATGTGCACCAGTCCGTCACGCTGCTGGAAGCCATCGACGAATTCCGCTTTGACGCTTTGATTGGCGGTGCCCGCCGCGACGAAGAAAAGGCCCGCGCCAAGGAACGCATCTTTTCGCACCGCGACAGCTTCGGCCAGTGGCAGCCCAAGGCCCAGCGCCCTGAGCTGTGGACACTGTTTAACACCCGCCTTCAGCCCGGTGAGCACTTCCGCGTGTTCCCCATCAGCAACTGGACGGAGCTGGACGTGTGGCAGTACATCGAGCGTGAAAAGATCGCCTTGCCAAGCCTGTACTACACGCACAAGCGAGACGTGGTCGAGCGCAAAGGCTTGCTGGTTCCCGTAACGGAGCTGACGCCACCCAAGGAAGGCGAAACCATCGAGAGCCGCGACGTGCGATTCCGCACTGTGGGTGACATCACCTGCACCTGCCCGGTGGAAAGTTTGGCCGCCACCGCTGCCGACATCGTGATCGAAACGCTGGCGGCTGACGTGAGCGAGCGTGGCGCCACCCGCATGGACGACAAGACTTCTGAGGCTTCCATGGAGAAGCGGAAGAAAGATGGTTACTTTTAAGCGCAACCCGGATTAGGCAGGCTGGGCACTCTGCTCCGTTCGTGTCCCCCGGCCTGCGGCCTCCTCCTTGACCTCACTGCGCAAAGCACCCAACCTACCTAATCCTAGCCATCACTGCTAACAAGCTTCATGACAACCGCTACAAATAATATAGCTGCTACCGCACATTCCACGGGCGCTAGCAGCACAAATGACACTTCATCCGCACTGCGCTTCATCACCTGCGGTAGCGTGGACGATGGCAAAAGCACCCTGATCGGCCGCCTGTTGGTCGACAGCAAGGCGGTGCTGCAAGACCAGTTGGCCAACGTTTCCAAAAGCGGCGAGGCCGATCTGGCCTTGTTCACCGACGGTTTAAGCGCTGAGCGCGAGCAAGGCATCACCATCGATGTGGCCTACCGCTACTTCGCCACGCCCACCCGCAAATTCATCATTGGTGACGCCCCCGGCCACGAGCAGTACACCCGCAACATGGTCACTGCCGCCAGCAGCGCCCACGCCGCCGTGGTGCTGGTAGACGCCACCAAGCTCAAGTGGAATGTAGACGGCTTGGTGGACCTGCTGCCGCAGACCCGCCGCCACAGCCTGCTGGTCAACCTGTTGCGCGTGCCCGGCATCATCTTTGCCGTCAACAAGCTCGACGCTTTGGGCAATGACGCCACCGCCGCGTTTGCCAAAATCAGCGAAGCGCTGCAGGCCTTTGCAAAGCAAGCCGGCATTGCCGTGACGGCCACCATCCCCATGTCCGCCCTCAAGGGCCACAACGTGGTGGAAGCAACGCCCGGCTGGTGCGGCTACACAGGCCCTAGCCTGTTGGCCTTGCTGGAAACACTGCCGGTCACCGCCGCAGAGACCGATGTGCCCTTCGCCTTCCCGGTGCAGTGGGTGGAGAAGTTCCACAACTCTGCCGACACCACCCAAGGCCGCCGCGTATTCTGGGGCCGTGTGGCCACTGGCACCGTACAGGTGGGCGACACCATCAGCATCCACCCCAGCGGCCAAGCCGCCGTGGTGGCGCAAGTGGTGAACCACGCCCGCGTGCCTGGCAGCGTCACTGCAGGCCATGGCGCTGGCATCACGCTGGACCGCGAAGTGGATGTGTCCCGTGGCGACTGGCTGTTGGCACAGGTCACACCCGCCGCAGACCCGGACGACGAATTTGCCGACACGCCCAAGCCCCGTGCTTTTGCCGAAGCCACCCGTGAAATCAAGGCCACTGTGGCCTGGATGGACGATGAGCCTCTGGTTGCGGGCCGCGTGTACCTGGCGCTGCATGGCCACCGCTGGATCAAAGCCAAGGTCAAGCGCATAGCCCACAGCCTGGACATCAACACCTTGGAAGAGCACGATGCCACTGAGATTGCGCCCAACGCGATTGGCCACATCGAGCTCGCGCTGCAAGAGGCAATTACCGCCGTTCCATATGTGCAAAGCCGGGTATTGGGCTCGCTTATTCTGGTGGACACCGCCTCGCACAAGACCTCCGGCGCCCTGCTGCTGAGTTGACACAACGCAAAGGAGATGCCCCTGTGACAAGGGGCGTCTGCAAAACCCAATAAAATCAAGGGCTTGGCATTTCAGTGCCCGCCCTCTTATTTACTGCTCTCAAACAACATGACACACATCGTCACCGAAGCCTGTATCAAGTGCAAATACACCGACTGCGTGGACGTTTGCCCCGTGGATTGCTTCCGCGAAGGCCCCAACTTTCTGACGATCGACCCGGATGAGTGCATCGACTGTGCCGTCTGCATTCCCGAGTGCCCAGCGAACGCGATTTACGCCGAAGAAGACGCACCCAAAGACCAGCAGCACATGATCGCGCTGAACGCAGAGCTCGCCCGCCTCCCCGGCTGGAAGAGCATCACC